>JAIUNT010000068.1 GCA_020161545.1 Pseudomonadota bacterium | reverse complement strand
CTCTTTTTTTATTCTATTCTCAGAACAAGTGTAGCACTCATTCAGCTTACCAAAACAGTCCTTTTTTCTTGGCCTTAAGCTCGCGTCCGATCAAAAGCTGCACAAGTCCAGGCAGCGCCTTCGCGAAAGGACCTGCCTGAGCAGAGACAGGCTGCCCTTTATTAAGCGCCTCAAGAACGCCCGCATTATCAAAGGGGAGACAGTGATCCACACTGCGATGCACTACTTGCTCGAACGTCGCCTGGGGAAATTCGCCTTTTTTGTATTCACCCACACGGTTTGCCACAACAAAAATACGCTGCTGCGCTGGCCCAACAGTCTTTGCAAGGTCCAAATACCGCGCCGTATCACGTACGGACAAAAAGGTCAAATCACACACAATGATAAGCACCTGAGACTCCGCAACAATGGTCTTCATCAGATTGAAGTCAAGATTTTTAGGGCAGTCGATAATTGTGTAGTGGGAGCTCTGCCCCAAAAGACTCAAAGTTTTTTTAAGGGAAGAAACCTGGGGTACGAAGTGATCTTGAAGAGCCAGTTGCGCCGTTGCGATGGATAGGCGATCCGTATGGGAGACAAATGCTTTTTCAACCATACTCATATCAATGTGTTCTTCCGGCCCTAAAAGATCCACAAGTCCTGGCAAAGGAGAGACGTCAAAGAAATAACACAAGACACCTGCATGGAGGTTTAGGTCCATGAGATAGATGCGTTTATGGAGTGTATCCGACAGCATCCACCCAAGATTTGCTGCAATTGTTGACGTACCAACACCGCCGCGCGCCCCAAGAACGGTCACAACATTGCCGGCCCCCAGAAAGCTCGTTGCCTGCTGCGGCACGGCGCCTTTTTGGACGGCCGAAATATTGCGCACCACAAGGTTTTCAGTGAGGGGCTTCACGACATAATCGCGCACACCCAGATTGACAAGGCCGCGAAACACACCCACGTCGTTTACGTGCCCGATAGCGATAACCTCCACACCAGGCTCACACACATCCGCAAGGCGTGCCATATCCGAAATGGGCAGCTGTGACTTTGACACATCCACCAAAAGGACTTTGGGGGAGCGATTGACCTTCAGATAACGTTGTGCATCCTCCAGGTCCCCCTTCATAATCACTGGTTTTAAACCAAGATCACTGTAGGAAACCTCATGTAGGACCCGCTCAGACTCTGCGTCGGTGACGAACGCCAAGAATACATCTGAGTCCGTACCACCTTTTTTTTCAGCCACAATCGTCCCCTTTATAGTTTTATTTATTACCCTGCTGTGGACGCAGCCATTTGCGTTGTCGCAGATTGAAGCCCCGTATTTGAGGACTCACCACCAGAACCACCTGAAGCACCCGTTCCTCCACTTGGTGATTTTATCGCATCTTTTCTGTATCGATCAACCGATTTCGCAAGAAAGGTACCATCCCCATCGGCAAGCTTGGATGCTTCATAAATATCCTTGGGCTCGGCCACCATATGGGCAAAGTTACGCTCATTCACGCACCCAAAGTGCGCCTCAAGCTCTGGAGGTTCACCCGCATCCATGTACTCCTTCCATCCAGGACAGTTGGGCGGGATCACTTCATACTGATCAATGATCACCATGAGACTTTTGTGGGCGCCGTGTTTGTGCTCGGCTGCCACTGAGTCTAGGTGCTGAATTTCAATGCGGTGAGGCAAGATCCCCAACGCTTTGAGCTGACGACGCAGGGACGCCGCACGGCGCGACGCTGGCCCCGTCTTTTTCATGTCTTGCACGACAATGCGCGCGTAAATAGGCGTGGGCAGCGTTGCTTTGGCCAAGAGAGCTTCCAACTTATGACCATCCCCCTTTGTGTGCGCGATGGAGAAACTCTCAAAGTGGGAATGCCTTTTGGCCTCCGTCTTCCAGGGACCGCGGGGAATCACGTCATGCATCTCGTCATAGCTACACCCACCCGCAAGGAGGGAAAGCGTCATGGCGGCCGCAAAAAAATGTTGTTTTTTCATTATAGTCACTCCACATAAAATCCGGCGGAACTCTCAAGATGTTGTCCGCTTGGAATGTTGCGCCCTTCGACACGGTTAAGCCTTTTAAGAAGGAGCATCTCAAGGGGAGAGGCAAACTTCAGTCCATCCGTTGGCAGCGTCAGCTTCTTAGGCGACGACGGATTGACGATATAAGGCGTCACAATAATCACAAGCTCCGTACGCTTACTTTGGAAGTTTGTGGAGCGGAACAAGGCGCCAATGATGGGCAAATCACCAATACCTGGCAAATCTGTAAGTGTGCTCGCCATGGTGCTGGACAAAAGCCCCGCAATGGCAAAACTTTGGCCGCTTGCCAGCTCAACGGATGTTTCCGCCTTACGTGTCTTTAAGCCAGGCACCGACACAGCAACACCGTTGATGGGATAGCTCAGCTGGATACTTGTATCCAAATCGCTCACCTCAGGCTTCACACGCAAGTTGATCATGTTTGACCCCAAAACCGTAGGTGTAAAGGCCAAGCTGATACCAAAGGGTTTAAACTCAATGCTAAGAGACGTGTTGCTTTGGGGTACGGGGAACGGATATTCACCACCCGCCAAAAAGCTTGCGGTTTCTCCCGATAAGGCGATCAGATTTGGCTCCGCAAGGGTCGTTGCAAGCCCCTCTTGCTCAAAAATATCGAGCAAACTTGTGACATCGGTCACGCCGTCGTTTGCACGAAATCCAAGGCTCCCAAAGGGCGCGTTTGTCGAGGTTGTGTCGCGCACGAAAAGATTCGTCGCCGTATCAATGGGCGCGCGCCCCGTGAGCACACCATAGGTAAAGTGACCGGGTGAGTTCACATTCAAACCCCAGTTGGGTGACAGGCGGTTCAAAACCGAGCGCTGCACTTCCGCAAACTTCACGCGCAGATAAACTTGCGCAGGGGATGTTACCGCAAGGTTGTTGATGACTTTCTCATCTTTGTCGAGATAGTGGCTGGCGATCTCCTCGATGTCCCTGGAGGCTTTGGGCGAGGCCACATCACCTGTGATCACAATACCCTGGGGAGAGGACGTGAATCCCACTTTCTCATCAGGGTGCACTTTTGCAATGGCTGTGCGCAAGGAGGAAAAGGGGTGTGTCACAACCACGGATATCGCCTCGGAAGCACCAGACTTGCTTTGCAAAATAATGGTTGTCACCCCTTGATGCTTTCCATAGAGATACGCTTTCTTTTGACCGTGGTTCTGCACATCCGCAATTTCAGGATTGGAGACAAAGATCTCTCCAATTTTCCCATCGAGGGGCAACTCCGTTGCCGTGTCTTTCTCGATGGTGATGGTGCGCGTCGCAGCTTGGAGTTGAGCACTCAAGGTGAGGGCAAAAACAACGCCACAAAACCGTGCAAGAAAACCCATCATCTTGCTTTTTTTATAATTTTTTTGTGTTTCCATGATTATTTCCCTGCTGCACTCATGGTGCCTCTCAAGATAACGACATCGTCAGGACCTGGTGCGGTGGTTTCAACTGGCGCACTCAATGTCTGAGGGGCATCTGCGGACGGACGCTTGTCCTTCTCGCTTTCCTTATCACCCGCAGGCGCGTCTCCACTTGTTGTCACATCGGACTTTGAGGGCGGTGTAAACGCGCTGTACATACTGAGCGTCACGTTTCCTTGTTGCATCGCCGTTGCAATGGCAGCCGCTTGGTTTTCCGTCACCTCCACCGTAATATTCTTGGGTGCTCCCTTATCCTCAGCGTCCTCCTCCTTGGAGTATTTATCGTCCACCGCAATAATACGTGCCCCACGGATGGTTTTTTGCTGCCCCTGGAGATTAATATTATCCGAGGAAGGCAAAATCACATCCACGTAGTCACCTGGTGAAAAATGTGCGCTGGGATTGGTCACTTTGTTCAAGGGAATGACCTGCCCGCGCAGACCCGGGCGTACGAAAGCCGTCACAACACTTTTTGTGCCAATGTCAATGAGGTCCGTCTTTTTAAGTGGCTCTCCCTTCGAAACAGAGCTTCGCAGGACCGCCCCATTGAGGGCTTTCAACTCTTTCTCATCCTCTTTGCGGAAGTAATCTGGTTGGAGGGCACTGGCTGGCCATGGTTTCCATTCAAACTTGTTCAACTCAAGGCGCGTTCCTTCCAAAACGTCGCTGGTTGCCACAAGCACCATCACTGTCTTTGCTTGATGGGCGACAATTTGCTGTTTCTGCTCAACACTTTTTTGTGAGAAGTAAACAAAGATTGCCACAATGAGTGCAAGACAGAATGCGGCAAAAAGACCGATTGCGTTCTTCAAAGTCAAACTCCTTTACGTCTCTATAAAATGAACCGCCAAGGCGCCACAAAAAATGGCAATACCGTACGGAATCATGGCTTGTTCTCGCATGGGAGGCGCTGGCACCTCCTTCACTCCTACAAAAGGAATATGCACCAAAATATTTGTCAGCGCTTGGGCAACCCACGCGCGCAGGGCATTGATATATACATAGGCCAAATGGTACGCCAGCGCCAAAAGGCCGCCCACACAGGCCATGGCCAGAAGGAACTCCCAATACAAATGGGGCGCAAACCACAAAGCACACACCGCAATCAACTTTGAGTCACCAGGACCAAGGGCCTTGAAATAAAAGAGCACAAAGCCAACCACCAGCGTTCCAAGCGCAAACAGAAGAGGCGTCAGCGCGTGGGCAAACCCACCCACAAGGGCGAGCTTAAGAATGTAGAGTGCAATCAAAAAGAGGATGATCTCGTTTGGAATCTCCCAATAAAGGAAGTCCCAAACCGCAGCAATAAAACATGCAAGAAGCAAAATCGCCTCAAACCCTCCCAAAAAGACCTCCACTTTTTTATTTAATTTTTAGATTATTTGTTCCAAAACCCTAAAAAAAGAGTTAATCTCGGGAAGATAATCACAAAAGACAGGCTACGATGCAAAAAGGGCAACTGCAAGATATTTATAGGTATTCCCGCTTCTTGATCATTCTCATGTCTTGCTTAAGTTGTGGATGCGACAAAAATACATCACCCACATCTCACTCCCAAGACGACGATCTCAAACGTGTTGCCCAACGCTTTGAAGAATCAGGGGATCACGGTTCAGCCTTCACATTTCACAAGCAAGCGCTTGACAAAGATCCAAGCAACCCACACCTCATGGTTCAGGTGGGCGAGAGTTCCTGGAAAATGGGAAAATACGACGAGGCGACTTTTTACGCCAAGTCCGCCCTGGAAAAAGACCCCACCTCCTTTGAAGCGCGCCGCCTCATGGGGCGTATTTTGCTCGCCCAAGAAAAGGGAAGTGAGGCAATGGTCTTGTTCGAGGGGCTGCTTGCTGAACGTCCAGAGGATCCAAGCCTCTTAAGTTATCAAGGCGTTTGCTTTGACATGGCCGGAAACCATGATCAAGCCCAGATACTCTACCGCAAAGCCCTTGAAAAGGAGCCCCTTAACCGGGGGTTCATGTCCAATCTTGGCCTGTCCCTCACCCTTTCTGGGCACTACAAAGAGGCCATCTCTCTTTTGGAGCAAGTCAAGGCCATGCCAGGCGCTGGCGTGCGTGACAGGCACAACCTGGCCCTTGCTTACGGCCTTTCAGGAAATTTAGAAAAAGCGGAACAAATCTATAGCGTCGACACAGACCCAAGTATCACCCGGCGCAATATTGAACGTCTGTCCGTTATCAGTGGCAAAAATCCCCACGCACCCGCCCATGTGGACACACCACAGCTCTTGGACAGCCTGCGTAGCGATGCGCCTAGCGTTAGCCCAGCTCCTTCCCCTGCCCCACAGCCCACTGCCCTTACAAAAGAGGCACCTCTTCCAGCGCCGGAAAGCGATGCACCATCACTTAAAGAGCAATCAGAAGCCCCAACCACCGATGAGCTCACCCCCCTTTTAGAGGATATTGGAACACCCGCGCCCCAGGAAAAATCTTCTCAAGAAAAAGACAAAGGCCAAATGCCCGAGCCCGACACACTTAAACCCCTCGATCTCGACGAAAGCAACGAGAAAGATGAGGACTGAGCTGATAGCGCGTAACATCTTTACAAACAATGAACAAAGACTTGACGCATTCTTATCTTTGGCATAGAATGTTAATATCATCACACAAACAGGGGGAGGACATAGACATGGCCACAAAATCATTCAACAAGTTTACTAATGATGCATTCGGTGCTTTTAAGGACTTTAAAATGCCACGCGTGGATTTCGAAGGCGCCATGAGTGCCCATCGTAAAAACATGGAAGCATTCACAAAGGCGCAACGCGCAGCCTTTGACGCTGTAAAGTCTTTGTCACAAGCCCACCAGGACTACCTCAAGGAAGCCTTTGGTGACATGCGCAATCACATGAAAGAAGTGACGCAAGCCAAAAGCCTCGAGGATCGTATTGAGGCACAAACACGCCAAATGCGCGCCGCTTTTGAAAAAGCAATGTCCCATGGACGTAACATGTCACAAACTTGCAAAAAAGCACAAAAAGAAGCCTCTGACGTCTGGTCAAAGCGCTTCACTGAAGGTGCTGCTGAAGCAAAAGGCATGATGCGCAAAGCACAAGAGACTGTTGCGAAGCAGGCAAAGCACTAAACGAGCATAGAAACCACCACAAAGAAACCTCGCCTCCATTGGGGCGGGGTTTCTTTGTATCCACGCTCCCACTTGTGACTCTCCCACTAACCAAGGAGGCTACAAGTTGTTTTCTTCTTTTCAAAGATGATCCTAACCAGCAGACAGCCCAAAATCAGACAAAGGCAAGGGTAAGCGCGGCGCATGATGTCCAAACAAATGCTTTTATTAAGTGTCATATCTGAGACGACCACTCTTTCAATGGGTCTGCATCATAAAGGGATCTGTGTCTTTTTAAGCAGCTCTGCGCTCGCCCTTAGCCCCCAGAAAACAAAGTGTTTTCCTTCACCAGGCACGTGCAACCCACCGCGCCTCCAACAGTTTTGATCGATGTTGTCTTGTCAAAATACGCGAACTCAGCTATTGAGGATAGGAGAAGCCAATTGCATAACTCAAGGACATCACATGCCTAAAGTGACTTTCATCACGCCAGATAATAAAGCCGTTGAAATTGACGCACCTGAGGGCCTTTCTCTTCTGGAAATTGCACACATGAACAGCGTAGAGCTGGAAGGTGCCTGCGAAGGGTCCCTTGCATGCTCCACATGCCACGTGGTTGTAGATCCTGTCTGGTTTGATAAACTAGAGGAAGCAACAGAAGACGAAGAAGATATGTTGGACCTGGCCTTTGGCCTGACACACACCTCCCGCTTAGGCTGTCAGATCATCATGACACCTGAGCTTGATGGTTTGGTCGTACGCCTGCCCGAGGGCACCCGCAACATGCTTCTCGACTAAACCACGACACAAGGAGGCGTCCATGGCCATGACCTGGCTTGATACTTATGACATTGCCATTGCGCTGGAAGAGGCCCATCCAGGGGTAGACGTGGTGCACATTCGCTTCACGGATCTCTGGCAAATGGTCCTATCCCTTCCGGATTTTGCGGACGCGCCCGAGCGTTCCAGCGAACGCATTCTGGAAGCCATCCAAGCAGCCTGGTTGGACGAGCGCGTCTAGCCCCTCAAGACGCCTCGCGGGCACCGCTGATGAATGCCATGGGGCAGAGGTAACTGAGGACCGCCTTGGCGTTGCGGGAAAGAGTGTCAAAGGACTTGGCTGTGGCAAAAATGCGGTAAGTTAAGCCTGGGATTTTGAGATCTATGGGTTCAAGATCTGGAAAGGCCTGGGCTACATAGTCGGGCAAATACCCGCATGCAATCCCCTGATCCACAAACCGTGCAATGACATCCCAGCTGGTCGTCTCAAGGTAGGTTTCAAGGGGGCGCCCGTACGCCTCTTGATAGGCGCGCTTGAAAAGACTCACCTCGCGCCGCTCATCCGTGAACATCACAATGTGCTCCGGCAGATGGGGAAAGCACTTTGAACGAAAAAGACGAAAAGCCCCCTCATGCATGAGCGCCGTTTCAAACACAGACAAATCCACATTATCAATGAGGAATGCAATCTCCGTGGACGCGCTTAAGAGACGTTCCCTAGCCACGTCAGGTGTATACATGCGCAGACGCGGCACAAGGAGAGGGTAACTCTCTTTAAGGCCCTTCAGTTTTGGCGCCAAAAGAGACATGGCCACACTTCGCGGGCACACAATCTCCACCTCTCCCTGGGGCGGCATATTGGGGGAAAAAAAAGCGTCTTCAACGGCTTGAAGTTTATCAAGAATAGGACACAGGAGTGCAAAAAGAAGCTCCCCCTCCCCCGACAGGGAAAACTTATTACGCTGGTGCACCAGAAGGGTTTGTCCTGTCATGCGCTCAAGGGACGTGATGGCTTGACTGACAGCCGACTGGCTGACACGGTTTTGGGTGGCAGCTTTGGTGATGCTGCCCATGCGCGCTGCGTCCACAAAGTACTTCATGTGGGCAAGGTTTGAGCGCTCAAGCATTGTGGTATCCCCCTGTTATATTTGTTTCTTGTGCTAGATGGCTCCCCTGGAGAGCATGGCCAGCGTATCCGGCACAACGTCTTTTCCTTTTATATGAATCTCATGCCAGAGTGCAAAAAATAAAAGCTCCCACGCCGCAAAAAGCGCCCGGTCATCATTTTGTGCAAAAAGGAACTGGACATCACGCTTGTCCATGATTTCCGCAACCCCTTCTTGGCGTGACACCAAAGTGCCCAGGCGATGCCCCTTGGACGCAATCCACTGGGAAACCGGCACGCGGAAGCCTCGCTTTTTGGCAAAAGGTGCGCTTTCGGGCAGGTTTTTGGCCAACCACGCGCGCACAATCCATTTCCCGTAGCGCCCTTGAACCCGTGCCTTTTCTGGCAAGGATGCGCAAAAGGCCCCGACCTCTGGGTCAAGAAATGGCGTGCGCCCCTCTAGGCCATG
>JAIUNT010000067.1 GCA_020161545.1 Pseudomonadota bacterium | reverse complement strand
TGGAATCGCCACGTCCCTCAAGCATTTTCCTGGTCACGGGTTTGCGCTGCGCGATACCCACAAAGGATTTGTGGATGTGACGGATACCTTTGACGCGCGTGAGCTTCTGCCCTTTGAGAGTTTGGCGAAAGCTGGACTGGCGGACTCTATTATGGTGGCCCACGTGACGAATAAAAATTTTGGGGACAATCTTCCTGCAAGCCTATCACCCCATACCCGCAAAACTCTGCGTGACGGGTGGGGGTATGACGGTGTTGTGATCAGCGATGATTTCCACATGGGGGCCATTGTTGACATGTTCCCAGACCCATGCGAGGTGGGAGCACTGGCTGCGCGCGCAGGGATTGATCTCTTACTCTACTCTTATAACAAAATGGCGGCACAAGGTCGCAAAGAGCTTCCTCAAACTGTCCTTGAAGCCCTGCAGGCGGGGATTCGCGAAAAGTTGGGTGAGGACTTTAAACCCCTCCAACAAGAGGCCTCGAGGCGTGTGAATGCCCTCAGGGAACGTCTTTGGAAGCGAGGTGAAGATGTCCTTCATTGATGAGGAAAACGCACGCATTTTTGGTGAGGCTGCTCAAGGGTGGTGGGATCCATCCGGCCCATTTAAGGTGCTCCACCAAATGGGCAGTGCACGCCTGACGTTTATAGAGGGGGAGGTGAAGCGACGCTTAGGACGTTCCTCCCTTGAGGGGCTACGTGTGCTGGATATCGGCACGGGGGGTGGTCTTGTGGCCGAAGCCCTTGCCAAGGCCGGCGCCCTTGTTGTTGCCCTTGACGCTGCACCCGAAAATATTGAAGTGGCCAAGGCCCATGCGTCTTCCCAAGGATTTCATATCGACTACCGCGTGGGGGACTTGAGCGCCGCAGAAGGGGAGGCGCCCTTTGATCTGGTTGTCGCCCTGGAGGTCGTTGAGCATGTCGTGAGCCCTGTCGCCTTTATTGGAGAGGCGGCGCAGTTGGTAGCGCCAAAAGGTCTTATGGTGCTCAGCACCCTCAACCGTACGTGTCTGTCCTATGTGCTTGGCATCTTTGTGGCGGAAAACATCGTAGGCTGGGCCCCAAAAGGCGCACATACCTGGGACCAGTTTGTGAAACCCAGCGAAATGGAGGTGTGGCTGCGCGGGGCAGGACTTACCCTCACGTCCCTAAAGGGCATGTCTTTTAACCCACTTTTTGGAAGCTGGACCCTGACGGGGGACGTCTCCATGAATTATATCCTGAGCGCCCAGAAGCTTGCATAAAAAAGGGCCCCATGAAAGGAGCCCTTTTTGGCATATTTAAGCAAAGGTTATTGCTTAGTCATCTTGGCCCTGGCCGTTTTGTGCCGTTTCATCGTCTGGTGTGGTTGCGCGTGGCTGCGTCGCTGCAGCCATTCGGGAAACCTCTTGCGCAAGCCATGCTTGATCGGCGTTAGGATAGACAAGGAGCAAGGATGCCAGCATATCTTGGTCTAAAGACGCTAAGGAAGACGCCAATTCAATGTACTCAGGCGGTACAGACACTCTGGGCGCGGGTGTCCGATAGGTCTCCATAAGCCACTGGTCAGAGGCGCCAGGATGGAGGACGCGCAAGGAAGCAAGCATCTCTGGATCATAACCCCCAGAGGAATGGGATGCGCGCGGTGCAAGTGGGGCAGTGGGCGCAAGGGGAAGAGCCTGAGTTTGTGGCACAAAATCCGCGTCATCTGGGACCAGGGCAGGCATCACTGGGAGTGCGGAAGGCGTGGCCGTTGTGGTCGTAGGCACAAAATCCGCGTCGTCTGGGACCAGGGCAGGCATCACTGGGAGTGCAGAAGGCGTGGCCGTTGTGGTCGTAGGCAGATGCTGCAGAACCATCAGAGCCAGGATACCTGCCAAGGCGGCTGGATCCGTGTGTTGGGCGGAAGGAGTGGGTGTTACAGGGGGGGCAATGTCTACGTGTTGGGATGAAGGAGTGGTCGTTACAGGTGGGGTAAAGGTAGCGCCAAGTTGCTGGCTGAGCCACTCGTCACTCACGCCTGGGTTCGCCAAGCGCAGCGCCTCAAGGGTATCAGAATCTAGAAACCCTAAATCAAAGTTATTGTTGCTTGACGCAAAAAGGCTCGTTGTCGTCAAAAGACCAGCAAAAAGTGTGAGAGATTTGGGTGAAAAAAAAGTCATGTGTTTACTCCAAAAAGGTTATGACATGTAGATATGGCAATATTTTTTCACATTGTCAATTTTTTAAAGTGAAGGTTAAGGGCGATACAAAATTCCATGTAAGTCCATAATTGTTGCATAGGGGATATCAGGGTTGAGGCTTGCCAGGTTTATTGCTGAGTGAAGCTCCTCGCCGTCGTGCGCACCCTCAAGGGAGGGTGGCGCGTGCCTAGTGTCACCCCATGTCCCGTGCAGCGCGGTGCTGGGAATGCCACAGAAGCGCTCAGGATTTGGAGTGGTTGTAACGGCCACATATGGCACATCCCCCCATGTGCCTTGCAATGCTTCGCTAGGAATGTGCTCTGCGTCTGATGGCAGACTCCTAAAATAACGGGTCAGCGCTGTCTCAATGTTTTCAAAGGACATGTGTGGGTATGCGCAGTAAACGGCTTGCCTCATGTCTGGCCCTAGAAGATAAAGACCTGGCAGTCTTCCAAAATCCTCCACGTCAGCCAGCATTCCCATATGACTTGACCACGCAGAGGTTATGAGAGACAAAAGCGCAAAAAGGGAAGGGCGAAAATAGGTCATGAAAAAAAATGAACACGTCATTCATATAAAGTCTTGTGACACCTGTTCAAGCTATTTTGTCCAAAAAAGGGAAAGGGGCAGGAGCCCCTTTCCTCCTCAGAGTCACTAACCCATTTGTCCCGAGGGAAGCTTTACGGGCGTTGGTGGCAGCGCCTGTACTTGGTCCGCACTCAGGCCAAAAATCTTTTCAAGTTTTCCCTGGGCGTCTTCAAGGGTTTTGGTAATGGCGGGCAACAGCGGCGCTTGCACCTCAATATACGCAATGTCCTTGTTTAAAATACCCTCTGCAGCTTTCAAAACATCCAGCTGTGCTTGGAGCCTGGCCACCTCTGGGTTTGCACTCACTTTGGATTTAATGCGCGTAATGAGAGAAGACTTACGCTTTTTTTCAAGTGCGGTGAGCTGATCCTGTATGGGTTGCATTTGCGTACCAAGCTTTGCCAGATCCTCTTTAAGTTTAGGCAGGGTAACCGTAATAAGGTTCTTCTTGCCTAAATTTCCTTGATAAAGGGCCACAGCATAGGACACGTCATCGGGAACACCCAAAGGGCGCAGGACTTTCACGCGCTCTCCAACTTTTTCGAGATTGAGTCCGTAAGGTTTTTGCGCATCCTTCATGTCTGCGACGGAGGGTACTTCTTTTCCCTCTATTGTCTCTGAATAAAGGGGGCTGGCGAGGAAAGTGGTTATGAGTAGTGCTGTTGTGACAAGCGTTTTCATGGGTCGACTCCTTGTTCTTTGAGCATCTTTCATAGTATAGTCACCTGAGTCTTAATAAAGTGATAAAAAAGCTCATGAAAATTGCTCTGTTTGCCGACGCACCCCACTATGTGAATGGTTTTGTTTTGGATTTAGTTCAAGAGCGCGGCTGCGACGTGGTGCTTTTGGGCGCCTTTGAGAAAGAAGAAGAGGTCAGTTGGGCAACGGGCGCCCTGGAAGCGGGACGTCTTGTGGAAGAAGGCGTATGCGATGAGGCCATTGTGATTTGCTGGAGCGGGACAGGTGTCACCATGGCTGCCAACAAGGTGCACAGCGTGCGCGCGGCCCTTTGCACCGACGCGCCCACTGCCAAAGCTGCGCGCATCTGGAATCACGCCAATGTACTTGGACTGTCCCACAGGCTACTGACCCCGGATCTGGCTTCAGAGATTCTTGAGGCCTGGTTTGACACACCCATGGATATGCGAGGCCTTGAGGGCGTGCGCGCCCTTCAAATGGGCTCGTGCGAGGGATAGTCTTTCTCAAGGGCCCCTGCCACACACACGTCAGACCACACATTGAGGGCGGTCTCCACCATGTCGATGAGGGCGTAAACGGGCATGATAAGACCCATCAAATGAAGGGGCACGTTCAGCACCGCCAAAAAGGCGCTGGCCACGAAAAAACATCCCATGGGCACCGCCGCGTTACCAAAAGCACCAATAACAGCCAGCACCGTAATGCCCACCAGATCAATGGCGGAGAAAGTCATGCCGTTGCTGGTTGCAACAAACAACAGCGTGATGAGAATAAAAGCCGCGCATCCGTTCATGTTGATGGTGGTGCAAAGGGGCAGGCTGAACTGAGAGAGCTTCTTAGAAAAGCCAAGGTTTTCCTGGACGCAGCGCAGTGTCGTGGGCAGTGTCGCACTGGAGGACTTGGACACGAAAGCCAGGGCTAAGGCGGGCATGGCGCCGCGTGCAAGGGCCAGGGGCGACAGACCTCGCGCCTTTGCAAAAATGGGCAGCACAACTAAGCCCTGGATCACATTGGCCGCCAAAACGCATACGATGTAATAAGCCACCCGCTCGATCTCGTAACCCTTTTGCCATTCGATGACAAACAAGACCGCAAAGGCCCACACGGCCACGGGCATCACCCAAAGAACGCCTTCCACAAGTTTGAGCACCGCTGCAAACAGGCCCGAGAAGACACTGTGAAGGCTTTTGCGTTGATCCTCTGGCAGGGTGAGGATTGCAAGGCCAAGCGCAAAGGACAGCATCACAATGCCAATGACGTTTCCGTCCAAAAAGGCTTGAAATATGTTGTCCGGCACGAACTTTTTCAGGCACGCGGTTGCGCTAAATTCAGGCGTGGCCACAGCGCAAGCCTCAATTTTGTTGGGATCAATGGCGCCGTGACTGGGGTTGATGATCAAGAAGAGCGACAGGGCCACAAGGGCCGCGAGTGTTGTCGTGAGAACGGTATAAAAGACCGTACGACCGGCAAGCTTTTTTACCGCACCAAAGCCTCCAAGATTTCCCAGACTGGCCACAATAGACAAGAATATGACAGGCATACTGACAAGCTTTAAAAAGCGCACAAAAAGCTCTGAAATGGTCTCGGCAGCGGTTGCAAACAAAGTCGCATCAGCAACACCGGCCATGAGCCCCAAAAGGGCGCCAATGAGGATCAAAAGACCGCGGTAACGTGCCATAAATTGCATGGGATCTCTCTATTGTTCAAACGAGGCGCTTTCGCCAGTCATTTGGGCACAAGCCTTTTCGTAAAGGCTCAGTGCTGCGTTTGTATTATTGTCCTCAAGAAGACATACCCGCGCCTTTGTGGCAAGGAAAAACGTGTCGGCACCAATCTCTTTTTCGTAAAGTTCCAGAAAGCGCCGTGCTTTTCCCCACAAGTGTGCCTCAAGTGAGAGGGTGCAAAGGGCACGCAAATGGCTCCTTTGGGCAGGCGCCGCAACGTCTTCCAAAAGCCCTAAACGCTGGGTCGGCGTCAGGGCACCCTCCAAGGACGCAAGAGTCTCAAAAAGCGCTGCGTCATAGGAAGTGCTCAAGAACGTACGTATAAGCCGCTTGGCACGGCGAGGATGCCCTTGGGAGAGAAGAAGGGGCACAAGATTGCCAGCCGTTTGTGCGCAAGGCCGCGCGTCGTAGGCGCTTTGTAGAACGTCTAGAGCCCAGCTTTCCCGTCCGCCGGCCACAAGCTCCTGACCTTGATCCATCAAGATTTGCGCGCGTTTTTGTGCACCCGCCTCGGGCGTCAAGAAGCCAAGACGCGTGCGTGCCTCAAGGGCTGTAAGGGCCTCGCTCCAGTTCTTTTTTTCAGCGCATAGGTCCGTGTAGACTTCCAAAAGGGGGCCATGCTGGGGTGCCAAAGGGTAGAGCGCGCGGGCCCACTCCCACATGCGCAGGGTGTCTTTTTGAGACAGCGCACACAAGAAAAGTCCCATGAGTCCTCCCTTCTTGTGGGACTCCTCTTGGGAAAGGGTGTAAAAGAGGTGCTCAGCCTTTAAGCTGTCTCCTTGTGCCAGAAGAGCCTGGGCTTCGATGAGTTGGCACAGCGCTTTGTTTTGAAGGCGTGGCGCGGCCTTTTGAAGGGCTTTCAGGCACGCATCATAATCCTGGCAAAATAAACTCTGGGCGGCACTATATAGGGCTTCCATTGTTTGGTCCTCGCCCCTGCCGGTCAGACGATAAAAAAGGTTTGCTGGCGCCTTAAAGAGACGCTTAAGCAGAGCCAAGCACAGCACAACCATGGCCAGGGCTAAAAGGGCAGCCAGAACAAAGGTAGAAACCTCCATATCAAGGCGCATGCCGAACCAATGGACGCTCATTTGTCCCGGGTTTTTAAATAGCCAATAAACCAGAAGGATTAAAAGCGCGCCCTGGGCAAGGTAAAAGAGTTTACGAAGCACCCGCATTCTCCTTCTTCATGAGGGTGGCAATCCTATCAAGCTGTGGCAAATCAACCATATGGCCGTCGATGCGAGGCAGGATCAAGGTCACTTGTGCGCGTATCTTTGCCGCGTCGTACCACTGGGCCATTTTGGGGGGCAGGGGCGCTTTGTTGCGTGCCGTGAACGCGTCCCACAGGGCCAGCGCGCCTGTAAGATCAGACTTTTCAAGCATGGTTTTTGTGGCGGCAAGGGGCGCGCCAGAGATGCTTTGAGGGCTGTCTGTTGTCACACGCACAAGGGACTTGAGGGCGCCCAGAAAGCTGTGCCAAGCACGCTCAAACACAGAGCGTTGGGCCATGGTTTTTTCTTCCTCGGCCTGGGTCTTTTGGTCACTTAAAAGGGCGTCCAGAGATTTCCTAAGCTCGTCTAGTGAGGGCACCCCTTTGGGCGCAAAGGCCTCCAAGGTCACAAGATCCTGACGCGCTTGGCCGTCCACAAGGGGGGTGAGCAGCACGGCTTCCTCGGCAAAGGGCTGGCCTGCCAAGAGCTTTGTGCGCAGGCTCATCCAGGAGAGCGCCCGAAGGGACGCACTGGCGACCTCATGCCCTAAGTCCGTGGGCGCACTTGCGCCCTGAGCCGGGCGTGCTTCAATGTCACGTAAGTGGTTTTCTAGCAGAGACAGGCGCGCCTGGGTTGTCTCATCTGCCTGGGCGACTGCTGGCACACTTGCCGGCAAAAGCGCTTGAACATAAGACGCGCTTTCCTTGGGCATGAGAAGGGGAAGCCACCCTGGCCAGCTGCCAACGACCACCATGGCAAGACCAAGGAAAATCCATCCCCTTTGGTGAAAGAAATCCGCGCCGAATGAAGGGGACGCTGAAGGGTTTTCTTGCGCTTGAGCTGGTTGGGTGTCTTCACTCATGACGTGTATTCCTTCCCGTAGACAAAAGTGTTTGAAGAGGATCCTGGGCAACACAGATATTTTGCCAAGATCTTTTCTCTAATACTTCCACAATTGAGGGGCCCATGGCAATGGCGCAGATGCCTTTTGTGGAGAAATCAACTTGTTGCGCCACCAGCATCTCAAGGAAAATTTGTGCCGTACGCTTTGAATAGAAGAGGGCGTGGGTGAGGCGATCGGTTTTGAGCGCCTCAAAAAGGGCAGGGGTCATGTAGGGTGTTGCAATGGAGGCGTAGACAGTCAAGCGCGCAACCCTATATCCAAGGGGCGCAAGGCACGCCGCCAGATCCACACGCAGGTGATCGCCTGAGACGTGGATGAGGGGACCACTCGCAGGGTCAAGCATCTGCGTCACAAGCGTCACGAGGCTCTCGCCGTTTCCTTGGGCGCTGTGGGTGACAAAGCCGGCTTCGCGCGCGTGGGCGGCACTGATCTCGCCCACTGCAAATACGGGCCGCTCACGCTCCACGTCAAGGCGGGTGAGGGCCCCGACGGCGTTGCGGCTTGTAATGAGCCAGGCAAAGGGAAGTGGTGTGTCAAAGGAGAAGGGAACATCTTCGTAGCGCAAAAGGGGGTTGGAGATTACCTCCCACCCGGCGTCCTTGAGGCAGGTTTCAAAGGGCGCCTGGTCCTCAAGGGCGCGGGTTAAGAGGACGCACGGCATTGGTGGGTCTCCTGGGCCAGGCGCATGAGCGCGTCCTCTACGCTTGCCCGCGTGCCCGTGATCGAGTGATGTTTGGGGGAGGGCGTGTTCACAAAGACAAAGCTCTCCCACACGTCTTCATGGGACGTAACAAGGACGCCTACGGGTGTGTGGCAATCGCCGCCCAAGATCTTTAGAAAATCGCGCTCCATCTCGACGCACGCACGAGACAGAGGGTCTTCGTGCGCCTCAAGGGCTTGGATAAGCGCCGTGTCATCGGCGCGGCATTCAAAGGCCAGGGCCCCTTGCCCTGCGGCCGGCACCATGGTGTGTGGTTCAAGGATCTGCATCTTGGGAAGCGTCATGCCTAGTCTGCTAAGTCCCGCAGCAGCCAAAAAAGTGCCGCTCGCAACGCCTTTTTCGAGTTTTTCCAGGCGTGTGCCCACGTTGCCACGAAAGGGAACAATGGTCAGGTCCGGGCGCATGAGAAGGGCTTGGGCGGCGCGCCGGGGAGAGGAGGTGCCAAGGACCGCGCCGTGAGGCAAGCTCTGGAAAGACGCGCTGCCAATGAAGGCGTCTCGGGGGTCAGCGCGTGCGGGCACGCAGGCAATGGCCAGGCCCTCCGGACGGGTGTGCTCCACGTCTTTTAAGCTATGCACCGCAAGATCAATGCGCTCTTCAAGGAGGGCGCACTCCAGTTCTTTAGTGAAAAGGGCTTTGCCTCCAAGATCCTTTAAGCACTTGTCAACAAGGGCGTCTCCAGAGGTGGTGAGGGGGACAATGGTTGCCTCAAGACCTGCCTGGATGAGAAGATCCCTTGCATAAGTTGCCTGAACCATGGCGAGCGGACTTGATCTTGTGCCAATTTTGAGTACTCTTGCCATGAAATGAAACCGCTCCCGCGTTGTGTGTCCCTTATGCACGCTTGGGGGGATCATACAAGATTTGTGCAGTAAAAGACACCATGAGAATATTAGGCATTGAAA
>JAIUNT010000066.1 GCA_020161545.1 Pseudomonadota bacterium | reverse complement strand
TGCATAACCGCACCCTCTCCCTTCTTGCCACTCTTCTGGCCTATCCTACCTTTTCCTACGCAAGCGCGCTTGAAGACGAAACACATACATCAAGACAAAGCTCCCCTGCGACACCCACTGTTGAGGTGGAAGCCCCACGACAGGTTCCCACCAATGAACTTTTAAGGGATTATGTAACCCGCGCCATGAAAACATCGAATTTGTGTCGACACAGTGATGCGCTTACCTTAGTCCAAGAATTTCTCAAAGCGGGCGGCCTCCACAATGAAGCGACACACTACGTTACAGCTAAGTCCTATTCAGGCTTAGGAGATTTCGAAAACGCCGCACACCATTATGAAAAGTTTATGTCTTTAGCAATCCCCAGTAATTTATCGCGTGAATTTTTCCATCATGTACTTAACGTAGTCCAAGAATTGCTCAAAGCTGACGGCCTTCACAATAAAACGACACTCTACCTTACCGCTAAATCCTCCGAAGGCTTGAAAAATTACAGGAACGCCGTGCATCATTATGAAAAGTATATATCCTTAGTAGATCCTGAGCATATAGCGGCTGATGTTTACCTTGATGCTGCACGCATGTGTTATGGGCATATTTGTTCATTTACTACCTCTGATAAAACGAGAGCAAGCTCTCAATACAAGAAGAGAGCCTCTAAGTATATAACCCGTTTTTGGGAAGCCTTTGCTCGGGAGGGTCGCCCTTTGACCGCATACATTCATCTGAGGTGTGCAGAGGTTTTTACAATCACTGAAGAGTTTGAAAAAGCACTTTTTCATTGGAAATCATTCCGTGCAATGCAAGAGGGCGAAGACCTTACAGGGGTGCATTGCCACATGGGCTGTATTTTGAACTACCTGGGCAAATTCGAAGAAGCATGTTATTATTTTGAAGAATTTCATAAGGCAACATCTTGTGACACACGTGATTTATATCATGTTTTTGGACTCATTGTGTCTCACCTGAACTTAGGAAACACGCAAGAAGCGCTTGTTTATTGCGACGAAATTCTTGAAGCAAGTGCTGTGCGCCAACAAACACTCAGAGATTTTTCCTCGGACAAGTTCTTAGGGGTCGCCCTTGCCTATATAATGGACAACAAGCAAAACAAAGCCGAAAAGTTCATTGCGCTTCATAATCGGCTGAAGCCCAATGTGCGGCCAATTGTTATATCGCACGTAGTCGGGAAAAGCTCAAAGGAAGCGAAGAAACTTTCCGCCACGCAAATGGCCCAGATCATTAAGCAGCGAATCAAAGACGCCGTACAAGAGCGCTGTGTGGCCCTTGCGGGGAAAATAGAGAACATTTCTTTTGCATCCTTCGATGACTTTCATGCGCAAGAGGGTGAACGCGCGCAACTTATGAAGAGTCTAGGCACGTTGAGGCGTGAGTTGCAACGCCTTGACGCGGGCGGCAGCACGCCCCACGCCGCCTCATCAAGCTCAAGTGATACCACCTCTACAAGCGTAACCCATTTGACGATTCAGCGTGACATCGACACCCTTGAAAGGGTCTATGGCAACCTAGAAAAAAAGCACCAAGAGGCGCGTAAGCTCTCCCTCAAAAAGATGCAGCTGGTGTATCTTGAATCCTTGGGACACGACGAAAGGGAACTTCTCCCCTTAGAGGTCTCTTCCAACATACGCGCGCAGTTTGGACACGAAAAGATTGAGGCAGAACCATGTCTGCTCGCTGCGTCCTCATCCAGTGATCCAGCGCCAGAGGCAATAGTCGCCCCGCTTCACGTCACCTTTACGATGCTGCCCCATGTGCGTAGCGACCTTGAAAAGCTCAAGCAAATCTCAGGACACGAGAAGAAGTATGAGGCATTTCTGGGTGAAATTGCCGCAGATCCCACAGGGTTGACCGGTAAATCTGGGCGCCTCAAAGCCCTTGTGGGCGAAAAGGGACTTTTTGCGTACCGCTTTGACAAAGGAAATCGCTTGACCTACAGGGCGATTCAGACGGGTGAGAACGACTACCATGTGACAATCTTAAGCGCCTTTGGACATTATAAAAACCTGCAAGCACAAATCGCCCAAAGCCGCGCTCAAACGTCGTCAAGCAGCACTACTCCCGCTCAAAAGGCAAAGCCCACACGCGGCGTCAAAGGGAAGGCTGGCAAAGGAAAAAAACGCCGGTAGAAAGCGGCGCGCCCTCCAGTGACATGGGGACCTCAACGGGCTGCATGGTAGCGCGTTGCTGGGCCCCTATGTGGCGCCACTGTCTGGCTACATCAAGGGGCTTGCATATTAAATCTACATATTATTGACAGCATCGTGCTTCCACGCTATGTTGGAAAACTCTTAAGGAGCTAATATGATCATTCTATATATTCATTGGGGACGATGGCAACTCAACGCTTAAGTTGAGACACCCGTTCTTTTCCAAAAAATATATAGGATCTATAAATGTATACACCGCTGCATCGCCTCCTTAGGCTTTTTGTTTTCGTATTTTTCTACGCTTCCACGTCTCACGCCCAAAATGAGCATGATTTTTCACGGCAAGCAGACGCCGTGGCCCGAATCATTTTATCCCACGCCCTCAGACAAGACATTGACGCCCTAGGCTGTGATTATGTGGTTGAGCCTACGCGGGTCAAAGGATATGCCCAGCTCAAAGAAAAACTCTTAGCCTTTGTTAAAGATTCAAAGCCCCTTGTCTTTACGCTCGTGGGTTTTCCATTTAAATCTCGCAACACCAAAAAAAATGTCCTTGGCCCCCTCCCTGATCAGGGAGAGCGCGCAGCTCTTGAAGGATTGCACGCCTTCATGGGAGATATTTCACGCGTGTATCCACCAGGGGCAAAGGTCCAGATTTATACAGACGGCCTTGCCTTTTGCGACGTGATCGGTGTTTCCTATCGAACAGTCGAGTGTTATGAGCACGCGCTCAAGCTTCTTGCTGCACACTTGCCCTCAGTTTCAATCATCACCCTTGAAGACTTGCACCCAGGGCTGTCTTTTAACCAAATACAAAAAAGGATCAAAGAACAACCCGCTTCTGCGCCCCTTGATAAAACTCAAAAGGAGATCCTTGAAAAACGTCTTTTACGGGAGTTCGACGATCCGGAAGGACGCACCTTCCTCAAGCGCGCCTCCCTTGCACGAACTGTCCAGGAAATGCATCGGCGCAGTCAACAAATAAACGCACTTTATAAAAAGACTTTTCCAGAGTCGATTGCTCTTTCAGTTCATTACCAACACGACATAGGAAAAAAAATCGGCGTCTCCCTGCTTGCTGGCGTTTTGACACCATGGCATGGGGCTGCTGTTTTGAGACAAGATGGTTCTTTCGAGATCCGCAGGAAGTGCGATGTGGGCGATACCCATGTACTCACCTCCCATACAATAAATGGCATCGATTGTTATTTTTACAAAAAATCATAGGCTTATCATGTCTAAAAATATTTTTCCTACTTGTCTTTTGTCCATTGCCCTTGCTTGTTCTGGGCAAGCATCTACGGTCCTTGATCTGGAAGAGGTCTTGAGGGACTACCGCTCCCACTTACCCAGGCCTTCGCACAAGGAGAGATCGCACGAAATGACGGCGCTGAACGCGGCAAAATTTGTTCTGGGCTTTCTGGGAGATCAAGAAAAAGAAGAGCTATCTTCATCCTTGCGAACCATTGATCCATTCCACGATTTTGGATCCTTACAGAGCACAATGATTTTTCACAATTACTACCAAACAGAGCAAGGGGGAATCCATATTAAAAGTGATCGTGATAAAAGGGTGGGTCAGCTGTACCGCACACTTCTTGAGAGTCTTCAACACCAAACGCCAGTCGTAGGTTATCTCTACGGCTCAGCTTTTAAGTCTGCTTACCTTTTCGATGCGCGCAACAAAAAAGGCAAGGTTCTTTCGAGAGGTGTGGACCTGCAAGAGCGCCTTGAGTACGAATCATATGCCCACCTCCAAAGGAATCTGCGAAATGTTGGTATCTCATTCCACTTTGTTGTCATAAGAGATGCATTTCACGCCTATGCCCTTGACCTCTCAGGGGAAAACGAGAAAATTCAGCCCCGCACGCCGGAAATTGCTTCTTATGGTCAGGCAATCGCAGGTATTGCAAAAGAAGTTGGGATTGTTGTCATGGAGCTCTCGGACCTAAAAGACCTCTATGGACGCTCGTTTGAGTCCTGCGTTCGAGACAGAACAACAACTGTTTTTCGGCGTGCCGAAACAGATAAGACAACTGACTTGAAAGGACTAAGCGGATTCTTCGAAAAAGAGTACGAACACGAGGCGTTTAGCAGAAAGGAGAAATCTTTGCGCGCGCTTAAACGGGCGAAACGATACCTTGCCCTGAAAAGTTGCGTAAAAGAGCGGGAGGAGGACTTCATTTTTAATACTTTTTCGGTTCATTTTGGATCCAACGCCAGCCTTCTCTCCTTTTCAACTCATGTGGAAGATTATTTGAAAAGCTGCATAAAATTTCCCGTGCGTCCACTGCCTCGCTTTAAAGGCGGTTGTAATGCGCAGCACCAGATACCGCTTCTGCAAAGAACCTCTTTAGGGATTTTTTTCTTCTATTCCGTGCGCGCAGATATTATGAGAAAAATCATGGGGCTCATCACAGTCACACCCGTTAACGTAAGCGGACACAAAACCCTTTATTACGAGGGAGACTTGGATTTAGAATCCACAAAGTAACTATAGCTAAAGCACTTTAATTTCGGGATAGGATGTGAGGCAAGCGACGTGTATAGGTTATACACGAGCGACGCCTCCCGAAATTATAAGGGGTTGGCTATATATGACCCTATGCGTGGAGAAAGACCTTTTCCACGCATAGGGCTCTACATTTTTTTGGCGAGAGAAATGCCTATGGCGCACAGGAGTTGCAAGGGCTCAACACACTGTACTAAATGGCAAAGATGCTGCTCTCAAACCAGTAAGGCCTGCTCTAAGTGGGCTGAGAGTTGGCGCTGGCTTGAAACATCACCCTTAAGCGCGCGCGCCCTCCAGTGGCATGGGGACCTCAACGGGCTGCATGGTAGCGCGTTGGTGGGCCCCGATGTGGCGCCACTGCCTGGCCACATCAATGAGGCTGGTGGCCACTGCCTTGGCAGCGTCTGCGTTATTGAAAATGTTCACGCGCATGATGAGGGTTTCCACGTCACTATAGAACGCCTCGAGAGCACTCGCTGTGCGGCTAATGGACGGTGTATCTCGCACGAGAGCCGCTTTAAGGCCGGACATGATAAAGGATGCTTTCTGGGTCTGGTTGAAACGCTCCTCGACGTCCCTTCTGTCAATGGCTTCCTTAGCATAGTTCATATGGAGGGCCGCTTGCTCCAGTAAAAGCGCCATGTTTTCAGTCACATCCTGGGATGGTGCCTGGGCTCTTTTGTAAAGACGATGGTGAATGGGTGACATGGGGTTTTGCTCCTCTTATTATTATGCTGCAGCCGCCGCTGAAACCTTCGTATAGACCTCTATGGAATGTTTGATCGCCTCTGCCTGTGTGGCAGCCGCCAGGGCACGCGCAAAATCACGCTGAAGCTTCTCTATTGTTGCGTTGGCCTTTTCCATTTGTTGTTTCTTTGTATCTTCTAAGCGCTGTTTCTCTCCTTTGACCTCTTTATCCAGAGGATTTCCCACCAAGTCTTGAAGCGCCCGGGAAAAAAGCCCAACCTTTGGATCGGGATTTAAATAGTTATCCAGGGCCGCCGTCAATTTATCAGCCACCCCCGAGGTAAACGAAAGGTTTGTACTCGCCGATGACGCAACCCCATTTGGCATATTCAAAAGACCGTTAAAAACGAGACTGAGGCCTTTGAGGGGAGAGTCATCGGGTGCCTTTATGGTCACTGTGCTCCCATCCACTGTCCCAAGGGTGGCGGCGTAACTTTGACCCGCCAAGGTCATGGTCGCACTTAGCGTTCCATCAACGGCCTTGCTGACTGTGGCTTGCACCCCTGACGTGTATACATCTGTCATTGTGTTCGTGGGGCGCCCAGCGGGAATAAAGGACGTGTTGGACGACGTGATGCTATACCCAAAGACGTTGGCCACCTGTGAGAAAGAAGTATTCAGTTTTGACGTTAAAATGGCCTCATCGGGAATGAGTTTTCCGGTCTTGTCGGGCATAATGCCCATGACCGCAAGACTGGATAGTTGACCTGCCCCAATGCCAGAAGCTGGACCAAACAACTGCTCCATGCTCATGCGCACTGTGTCGCGCACATTCCCTTTGTAAGCCGTATCGGTCGCTAAATAATCCTGTAAGCTATTATAGCTTGCAATAAAGGTATCTATTGCTTCCCTTGCTGCTGCCTGATTGTTTTGAACATTCAAAACCAAAGGCGTCGCGGGATCGGCATTGAGCAGCTTAAAGCTCACACCGGGCACTTGGGCGCCGGCTGGAATCTCATTGGACGGGTAATAAATATCCGTGTTCACATTGCGAAATTGCACAATGGCTGACAAATTTTGCACTGTTCGGTTAGAGGTGGGCGGTAAAATAGTCGCGTCATAAGTGCTTCCCCCTGGCACAACAAGATTCGTTGTGTCCACAACAATGGGGGCGGCAAAATTGGTGGCCTGGAAGGACAACACCTTTGAGGACGGCAATGTTGTCAGCGCCGCGCTCACCCCAACGGTCTGAGTTTGATTGTTTACGGCGTCAAGGATGTCATTCATGGACATGGAGGCCGTCATGTTGATGGTGGTTGATGTAGAGCCAGATCCCACCACAAAGGAGCCGCTCCAGCCCAGAGCGGTGGTAGGGTCAGCCACACCAGCGGTGGCGGCGCTGTCATCTTTTTTGGCGATTTGCTTAATGAGAAGCTGAATGTCACCAAGGGGGGCGTCGTTGGTGGCGGTTGCGTCAATATTACTGATGTTACCTGAGACAAGGTTAAGGGAGCGCGCAGCAAATGCGCCTGAAGGAGAAGCCCCTATCCCTTTACCATTGAGTGCCTTGAGGGACGCATTGAGGCCCTCAATGCTCGCCTGATAAGCAGACAAGGACGCAGCCTTCTCATTAACTTGTTGTATCTTCTCTTCTGTTTTTTGCGGCTTAACCATCGCAGCCGCCTTAAGCTCAGCAAGAATATCTTCCACATTCTTGCCCATAATCTTTCCGTAGAGCTTAGGCTGGGTGGTGAATAAATCCTGCGGCTCGGCACTGCCTTTAAGGCCGGCCAGCAACTCCGCAACAAGATCTGCAACGTCCTTGCCCGCCGTTTTTGAGTAGGCTGTGGGCGCAACGGCCGCTTGTGAAATCGTGCCAGCCATGGTTGACTCCTAAATTGCGATCTTGATACTTCCTTCTTCAGCTGCGTATTTTGTCTTAGACATCTCTTCGTACGTACCGCAGCTTTTCTTTGGCACTTGCCCTAGAACTTCTCCCGTTTTGGGATCCCTCTGCTCCTGAACAAACTGCCCGTTCTCGTATACAAGACCTGTTTCAAACTTCCCTTCTTCTGGATATGCAACTTTCGTGCCATCTTCCAAAAGAGACGCGCTCTCAGCAGGAATATCTTTCTTTTGTTGGACACTGACAGGCGTTTCTTGAACACGTTTTTGAGCTGTTGAGGGAAGAGATTGTGTGCTCATATCCTGTTTTTCAGGATTTGGAATCGCGCGCTCCTCGGGCAGAACCTTGACGTTTTGTCCCCCAGGAACATAGGGCATGGGCCCGTTTACAGATGAAATTGATGTCATGATCAACACCTCCTACTTTTTTGGCGTCCGCATCCCTTGCAGGAGGCCACATTTCTCACGTCTTATCTTTATTCCAAAACCGCAAAACGGCGCCGCTTTACCAAGCAGCGCCGATCTGTGGTAGTGGGGTGCTTAAGCGCACCACCCTACCTTTAGGACCTCACAACAGACAGGAGCTGCTTTGTCTGATCCAAGCTTTGTGACAAGGCAACCTCAGAGATCTGCGCCATTGTGTTTGCAATGGTGAAATCTGTCATGGCCTTGGCAATATCGACGTCAGACACGTTGGAGCGAGCTGCTTCCAGGTTTGACGTTGTGGTTTCCAAGTTTCCTTGTGTGGACTCCAGTCGCTTTTGCTGCGCACCGAGCTGAGCGTAGGACGCATTAATCTGGTTAATGGCCTTCCCAATTCTGTCAGACGCGATGTTTGCGTTGGCGATGGTATCAACGGACGTACCATTTACACCCAAGGCAGCGTTGGTTGTGCCACCAATGTTCACAGTCAAGGTGTCTGTGGACAGCTCAGCCACCTGGAAGGTCAGGCTGACTTGGTTGGTGGCATTGGGAGCAACGCTGAAGTTATAGGGCGTAATGGCCGTACCTGCCGCAAAGGTGTTGTCAACGTTAGCAGTCACGCCATTGGCAAAGGTAATGGACTGAGCCGCCGCCGGTACGAGGGCCGAGATGGCCTGTGTCCACTTTTGCGTTCCGTTTGTCAGTGTCAGCGCGCTGCTGTTGGGGTCATAACGCAAGGAATAGTTCCCAACGGGTGTGTTAGAAGACGCCGTCACCGATGTGAGACCACCACTGACCGCCGTTGATTGAGCCACAAAGGTCGCTGGCTGGCGTCCAATGGTCAAACCAAGGGTCTCTTCAAGACCAGCCTGGAATGTGGCAGCGCTCGTAATATCAGTAACAGCTGCAGCAAACTCAAGCGTGAGGGTTGCAGCGCTATCAACGGTGCTGTGCAGTGTGAAGGTACCGGCACCCACAGGCACAACGTTTTGCGCCGAGAACCACTGACCACCAACCTCAACACTGACGTTGTAACCCGTCGCGCTGGAAATGCTCACACTCGCCGCCTGAGCCGCGCCTTGCACGAAGCCGGTTACGGCTGTGTTCGCACCAGACAATGTGTTGACAAGTGAAACTGGTGCAGCAGTTGTAGGCGCCGCAATGTTCGACTGCGCCGCCGCCACAACACCCGCAGCGGTAACCGTACCGGAGCCGCCCGTCATCAAAGACACGCCATTCCAGCGCGCACGGTTGGCCACGTCATCCACC
>JAIUNT010000065.1 GCA_020161545.1 Pseudomonadota bacterium | reverse complement strand
ACAAATCCGCCATCTCATTAATGAAGGCAATTTTGGTGGCCAAAAAGGCGTTGGCGGCGTACTTGATGAGCTCGGCGGATTCAAGGGTTGTAAAGAGCATCGGTGTGGCCAAAAGATAAAGAGGGCGGTAAAGCTGGCGCATGATCTCTTCGGCCTCGTGGCTGCCGGCGCCCACCACCACGCGGTCAGGCTCCATAAAGTCCTCAACGGCCGAGCCTTCGCGCAAAAACTCTGGGTTGGAGGCCATGTCAAAATGGGCGTGGGGGTTCGTTTGGCGAATGCGGGCCTCCACCTGGCGCCCGGTGCCCACGGGGACTGTGGACTTGGTCACAACGACTGTGTAACCATTCAGGGACTTTGCGATTCCTTCCGCCGCTTGCATGACGTAGGTCAAGTCCGCATGCCCGTCACTGGGGCGGGTCGGGGTGCCAACGGCAATGAACACCACGTCCGCTTGGGATACAGACGCGGCAAGGTCGGTGGTGAAACTTAAGTATCCTTTGGCAACATTGCTTTTAATGAGCACATCCAGGCCAGGTTCATAAATGGGGACCTCGCCTTGGGTGAGGCGCGCAATTTTGGAGGCGTCCACGTCTACACAGGTCACGTGGTTGCCAAACTCCGCCAGACACGTGCCCGACACCAGTCCCACATATCCCGTACCAATTACTGCAACTTTAAGCATTTCTTTGACCTTTCGTGGGCGTTACATATTTTTTAAAAGAGGGGCAAGGTTTTGGGCCAACGCGTCCTTAAGATCGCGCCGGGACAAACCCACCGCCATATTGGCCGTCAAATAACCGACCTTGGAACCGCAGTCATAGCGGGTTCCTTGAAAACGCACGCCGTGCAGGGGTGTCTCAGGGAGCATATGGGCAATGGCGTCGGTCAGTTGGATCTCGCCACTGGCGCCTTTTTTCTGACCCGAAAGGACATCAAAGATGCCGGGCTCTAGGATATAGCGCCCAATGACCGCGAGATTGGAGGGAGCCGCGTCGGGGTGAGGTTTTTCCACAACACCTTTGGCCAAGACAAGGTTTCCCTCCTCGCCGTTGGCGTCAATAATGCCGTACTTGGACACGTTTTCACGGGCCACCTCCATAACCGCCACCATATTCCCAGGGCGGTTCTCATAAGCCTCGATCATTTCCTGAAGGCAATTGGCACCCCCATGGATAAAGTCATCGGCCAAAAGCACCGCAAAGGGCTCGTTCTGAATGTGGTGTCTGGCACACCATACGGCGTGACCAAGGCCCAAGGGCTCTTGCTGTCTTGTGTAACTGATGCTACCAGGCGTTAAGATGATGGAGCGCAAATTTTCAAGCTCACCGGCCTGGTCGCGCTGACGCAGGAGTGTTTCCACCTCTAAGCTATGGTCAAAGTGATCTTCAATGGCGCTTTTGCCCCGTCCTGTGACGAAAATAAACTGCTCAATGCCGGCGGCGTCCGCTTCTTCTAAAGCGTACTGAATCAAAGGCTTGTCCACGATGGGCAGCATTTCTTTAGGCATGGACTTTGTAGCGGGCAAAAAGCGCGTGCCCAGCCCCGCCACAGGGAAAATAGCCTTGCGAATGCGCGACATGTGTCCTCCAGAAAGATCAGCGTCAAAAAATACTTCCCTTTCTTAGCGCAAGAGGAGGTTTTATTCAAGAAAGGTTGTTCTTGTCGCGTGTTGTATGGGCGCCAGAGTGGGCCTTTGGAGCGCCCCGTGTCTCATAGAAGTAAGATTTAACAGAGGGTTAAAAATAACAAGCTCATTTTTTTTAATAAAAAAATTGAATTTCATTAATCTGGAATTAAATAAGAAAGGTTAATCTTTTAAGGGAAATTAAAATACGATGAAGAAAAATTTATTTCTTGTATCTGCAAGTTTTTGCTCAATCCTTGCCAGTGGTGCTTTTGCCTGCGCGGGTGATGAGACGGGCCTTGAACGGGACCCCGCTCCCATTGCGGCGGCCGCTCAACAAAATGAAGGTCCTACGGTCACGATGTTGCGCGGGCCATCGGCCACTTATGAACTTTGGGAAGAATTTTTTCAAAAGGGGAATGCATCTGCTGGCATGAGTCAAGAAGATCTCATTAATGGTCTCAAGTTATACTGGCAAGCAAATAAAGTAAAGCAATGGATTGACCGTGTGCGTACGTCTGGACTCAATAGCTTTGCCCAGGCGCCAGACGTGTCATTTGTATACTGGCATCATCTTCTTAATAAAAACAACGTGTTCTTAGGGAGTGCGCCTCATGTAGACAACATCAAGGCGGCGCGCATTTTGTTCCCAGGGGAGTACCTGGATGCTTTTAGAAGTGTGACAAAGCTCGTTCTGTTCAACGCGTTGACAACTGAGAACGCATTTTTCCGTTCTCCACAAGTGCCTCTGATGACTCTATCGGCGCCGGAAGCTATTTATTCGATTCTGTGTCAAGCTGGGGCGGAAAATCTTATTCATGATAAAGGTAAGTCTTTAGCGTTTGCCAAAGAGCTCTTAGAATATCGTCAGTTTTTTGATCGCTCTCTGTCGAGTGGCACCGCTTGGGAGCTCGCAATTCTGGCACAAATACGAGATCAAACACCAGGGCTAGCGGCGCGCGACAAGGCATATCTCGACTTTCAGGTTCGTATTGGCACTATGAAAGAATTAACACGTTCAGATCATTACACAAAGCACAGCTGCAACAGGATGATCCAAGAAATCACACATTTTTTGAATTCAGGCCAAGAGGATGATTCACATTTTCAAACCCATGAATTTTACCCTCTTCTTGCGCAATGTGAAGCATACTTAGGAGATCATCGTCAAGCCCTGCGGGCGTGGCGTGCCTATGAGAGGCAAAAGCAAGGCCCCTGGGGGCAGTCCGATCTTTATTGTGCCATGGATGATCTTTTTTGGATCAAAAACAAACAAAGCACGTTTATGAAATGGTGGAATATTTACAGAGGAGAAACAAATATAGATTTGGAGACTTTTCATGTGAAATCTTTTGAGATTCAGCTTTTGGATAGCCTTGTGGTTGCTCTCGCGGAGGTCCATCTCGATATGGAAGCCCTTGAACTTGGCGAGCGTTACTTGCATTTTTTACAAAATGAAGGCCGTCGCCTGCAAATGGGTTATAGTCAAAAGAGGTATGCAAGTGCTTATATAAAACTGGAGGCAAATCTTGCGTGCTTGTATACAAGTGCTGGCCGGTACAAAGAGGCTGCAGCAATTTTTCGGCAGTATTTTGATCTGAAGGGCAAAACCATTGTTCTTAAGGAAGAAGCGCGTAACCGCTTTGAATCGGTGGACATGTCCCAGGACAGTCTTGCGATGTGTAAGCGCGCGTCCGCCGTTGCCTTTGTACAAACGGGGCGCATAAAAGATGATTCTGCTAAAAAACCGGGTAAGGTGCAAGCCCATGGGACGCGCGGCGCTCGAGCTGGAGGGCGCGCTGTAACAAGGCTTGAGCTTGTGCAGCAGCATCTTATCGACCACTACAAAGAGCGTCTTAAAAGCTTGACCAAGCGCCTTCAAGAGATGACAGCAGTTGCCCATAGAATTTCTGTTTCAGAAGCCTTTTTAGGTGAGATCTCACAAAGGCAAGTGGATTTAACCCAGCTAGAGCATGATTTTACTAAGGCTTCATCCGGGGTGAGCACCTCATCAAAAGGCGCGACACCGAATCTTGGAACACTTGGGCGCAGGATTGATACGCTTTCTGTTTCTTTGGCGGAGCTGAATAAACAACTGATCCGTAGTTATGTTACTCATAAAGCGGACAAGAAAAAAGCACTTGAGTACTATCTTGCGCGCGTGATTCAAGAAGAACGTGAGGAAGCTCTCCCATTTGTGATGGCGCCAGATTCACCACCCCAACCTCAAGCGTCTTCTGCGAAACAAAAAAAGCGGGGCGCTGCGTCTTCTGCCCATACGACTTCGTTAAGCGCAACCGCAGCGAGCAAATCCGGGCCTTTGTCAGCGCAGACTGTGTTCTTTCAAAAAAAACAAGCGCAGATGGATTATGAAGGCTTGGACAAGAGAGCCCGCGCCAAGGCGAACGAGCTGATCAGCGAGATTGTCCTCAATCCCTATAGCCTTGTGGGGCAAGGTAGGCCTGAAAGACTTCAAACAAGTGTTGGGATTTATTTCTCCCGCAGGCTCAGCGACGGCCACCGCATGGTGTACGAGGTGGTTAAAAAACCAGGCACGCCAACTCGCGTGGTGCTTATCAGCTTTTTGTCCCACTACAAAAACCTTGTGCGGCACCAACAAAGCGAATACATGACGCTCTTTGCATGGGATGGGGCCGCTTCCTCCTCTTCATCGTCGTCAGCTGCGCCGTCTTAAGTTTGACAGAGGAATAACAGAAAGGACGCGCCTGATTTTGGGCGCGTCCTTATGGCGTAAGGTTCTGTTATGAGAGCGATGGATCTTGTGCGCGTGGCACCAGCGCGTCCATAAGAACATAATTCACATCGATGAGCTGTGAATAAGACGTGGGCACGCTGATTTGCGTAAACGCTTGTGACGTAGGATCGTAACGTGAAAGTGTGCCTCTGAGCATTCCACTTTGCCTAAGATAGGAGATATCGCACGCGCATTCACGTAAGAAAAGACTCACGTTTTTTGGAACGCCTTCAAAAAGAAGCCTTGGATCAAGGGTCGGTGCTTTTACATCAAAGTCTTCACCTACGCTTTGGCTTATAATGATGTTCTTGAGGGACGTGCACGCAGACAAAATCTCCCGTGCTTTTGCTTCTTCCGACTTGAAGAGAACAGGCAGTTGCAGTGTTTCGAGGTCATTCAAATGGGGAAGCGCCTCATGTAGCATGTCAAGAAGGGGCCACCCTTGGAGTCCTTCCTCGAACATAGAAAAAGCGCGTACGAAAAAAAGAGAGCGAACGGCTTTGAGCTGCTCAAGATCTTTGAAAACTTGTGTTTTGCCTGCTGGTGTCAAGTCTTCGGAGTAATGCGATGCGGTATCATAAACCATCAGATGGCGCGCATCTGTAAAGTCCAGTAAACTTTTATGAAGGTTAGTTGCAATGAGAATGTGGGGGGCAAGGGTCTCATGGGGTGTCTCGCCGAGCTCTTGGGAACTGATGGCCCAAAGAAACTCATGTGGCTGTGAGGGCAGGGCCTCAGGATAACGCGCAAGAAAAGCTTGACAGAAGTTTTCTTGGGACCCGAGGGCGTCAACCCATGTGTGCCACTGGGTTTTAAACGCATTTTCCAGTTGCTCTTGTGCAAAGGAAAGCCTGAAAATCATGCCCTGAATTTCAGGTGTAATCTTCGTGACATCAATGTGAGGCAATGCGCCTTTTTGCCAGGCACTTAACGCTGCATCATTTTTTCTGCCATTCAGCCACGTGCGTATATAGACCTCAAACCCCTCTTCAGGTTCGCGTCGATCAGGGGAGAAATGGGTGAAAAGTGTCTCAAGGACTTCTTCATAATGGGTGGCGTGTGGCGCGTGACTTTTGATGAAGCGCGCGTGGAATGTTTGCCCGACAAGTACTTCAAGGGTTCCTTCTTCTATATCGCAAGGGCGACCCGACGTTGCCCCACAAGGCGCTCCTAGACAGAGCAGGATGATGCTTAAAAAATAGAATACCTTCATGAGGTTTTCTCCGTTTGTGCTTTTAATTTTGTCTCATTTCGTTGTGGCCCATGAAGAGATGCAAGAAATGCGCCAGGCGTGATTTTTCTTTGGGCTTTTGCGCATGTGGGAGGTGTGCTATGACAGAATAGGTTAGATTTGCGCGTGGAGACACCGGTGCAGGGCCATCAACATCATGTCTTGAAGGGGGCTGCCTTTATGGTGGCGGCCATGTTTACGTTTTGTGTTGTGAACGTGGTTGTGAAGGATACGGCCGGATCGTTTCCCATCCTACAGCTGGTCTTCTTCCGTAACTTCCTTGCCATCATCCCCTGTTATCTTATCTTTAAATCCGCAGGCCGTGCGGCAAGCTTGAAAACCCGCCATATGCCAACCCATCTGCTGTGTGGCAGCCTTGGAGTGCTGGCCCTTTACTGCCTTTTTACCTCTTTCCATGTGCTGCCCTTGGCGGACGCGACCGCTTTTTCCTATACCTCCATTTTGTTTGTGACCCTCTTTTCCTACGTGATTTTGAAGGAGCATCTGGATGCTTGGCGTGTGAGCGCCGTTGCCCTTGGCTTTATGGGGGTTCTCATCATGGCCAAGCCGTCGGGGGACGTTTTGCACACGGGTATCTTTTACAGCCTTGTCTTTGCCGCCATTGATGCCTTTGTGATGGTGAGCGCAAGGCGCCTGACCAAGGACGATCATCCGGCTGTGGTTGTCTTTTACTTTGCGTGCGTCGCGTCCTTCGTGAGTGCCCTCTTCTTGCCCTTCGGGAACTGGGTTACACCAGACGGGGCTCAGCTTTTAAAGTTATGCTTTTTGGGTCTTGGGGGGGGATTTGCGCAGTTCCTCTTAACCCAGGCCTTTCGCCACGCGCCCGCCGTTGTGGTGGCGCCTCTTACCTATACCTCCCTTGTGTGGAGCGTTCTTTTCGGCGCCGTGCTATGGGGTGACTTTCCAACACAGCAGCTTCTTGCCGGATGTGCCCTTGTGATGGCCTGCGGCTGCTTCATGACCTGGCGCGAGCATAAAAAACAAAGCACATTTGCCAAAGACCTGCTTCTCAAAAACCGTGCCAGAAAGAAGGTGTTTGAAGGACTGAGCAGCTAGAGGCGCCAGGCCCTAGAGGATGCCGTTCTTCTTGTACCAGTGGTACGCTTTCTCCACGCTGGGCCACGCGTCACCCGGCTCAAAGCCAAGCTCATGCCTGGCTTTTTCAATGGAGTAGTGCTGCATGGTGCGGGTCAAGTCGATCCCCATGATGGGCACGAGAGGTTTTTTACGCCGCAGCAAGAGATTAAGAAATTCCGTCATGTGGGCCAGGATGATGGCCGTGCGCTCTCCTAAACATATTTTGGGCATGGATTTGCCATCAAGGGCGCGCACCCTCTCTATGTAATCTCCAAAGGTGATGTTGTTCCCGCACAATAAGTACCTTTGATTAGAGCGGCCTTTTTCAAGGGCCAGAACAACGCCGTGAGCTGCGTCTTCCACCGCAATGATATTGAACTTGTGGGTCACGCACGCCGCAACGGGATACTGGAGAAAAAACCGAAAGAACTCCCCCGTTGAAGGGTTATAATCATGCTCTCCCACAAAAACCGCCGGATTCACAACCGTGGCGCTCAGCCCCTTCTGGGTATACTTGAACACAAGATTTTCCGACCGAATTTTGTAGCGCACTCCGGCATTGACGCCTTCTTCGCTGCGCTTATCTTCTTCTGTGGCAAGACCATCCGCGTCCCCAATGGTGGCGCATACAGATACAAAGACGGACTTTTTAATGGCTGATTTGGAAAGGAGCTCTAGGAAGGACTCCATTTCGTGCATCTCATGGTCCATCTCTTTAATGCGTCCTAAGGATTGCTTAGGATAGGGAATTGCCGCGTAAATCAAGTAGGTGCACGCCTCAAGCATTTGCATCAACCGCGTCTCATCTCCCAAGGGACAAACGACGGTTTCAAGGGATGGGTGACCAAGGAGGTCATTCACATTTTTAAAGTCCGGTGACGATGAGGAGTGCAGCGCGACCCCGTATCCACGGGCGAGGAGCACGCGGCAGATGTGGCCCCCCAGAAAGGATCTTCCGCCCATAATGACGACTTTTTCCACGGCGTCCTTGTTCTTTTTAAAGCGTACTTTGTATTATGGGCTCCCCTTGGCAAAACACGAAGGCAATTTTTCCCTTACGCGTTAGAAAGAGCGTGCCGGCACGCCTTCGTGGATTCGCTCCATATAGTTCTTCCACAAGAGGCCCGGGTATTTACCGCCTGTGACGTCCTTTGTGGGTTTGCCGTCATCGTTGCCCATCCACACGCCCGTGACCATGTCAGGTGTCATGCCAATGAACCACGCGTCCCTATGATTTTGGGAAGTGCCAGACTTACCGGCCGAAGGGCGCGTAAGGGCAATCTTGCGTCCCGTGCCATAGCTCATAACCGCCTGCAAAAGGATCAGGGTGTTGCGGGCAACGTCTGGCGAGATGACCTGTTGGGTGACCTTATGGGTGCGGGTATAAAGGGTCTCGCCCGCTGGCGTTGAGATTTTGGTCACGGCATAGGGCCACACCCCGCGTCCGCGGTTGGCAAAGGTTGCATAGGCGCTGGTCATCTCCAGAAGAGAGGCGTCTCCCGAGCCCAGGCACAGGGTGAGATCACCCGGTTGTGGGGAAGTAAGCCCCAAGCGTTTGGCCATGTTTTGGATACGTGGCACGGTCATCTGCTGTCCCAAACGCACAAGGGACGTGTTAATGGAATAGGCAAAGCTGTCCTTAAGGGAAATGCTTCCCCGTGGCACCCACTGATAGGTTTTTGTAGAAAAGTTACGGGGCTGCCAGGATCCAATGCGAATGGGCATGTCGGAAATAAGGGTGTCGGGGTCCATCCCTAACTCAAAGGCGGCTACATAAACGAAGATCTTGAAGGATGAGCCCGTCTGGCGCTTGGCTTGGGTGGCGCGGTTGAAGGGGCTTTTAGCATAGTTTGCGCCGCCCACAAGCGCCCGCACAGCCCCAGACGGCGTCATGGACACAAGGGCGAGCTGGCCCACCTTTGCCTCTTGCCCGTGCTTGTCCAAAATTTGGGTGGCTTCTTGCTCGGCCGTGCGCTGGCACCTGGGGTCAAGGGTTGTCTCCACAACCAGGTCCTGGGTGATGGGGCCCACAAGATCGGGCAGGGTGTCAAAAACCCAGTCCGCAAAATAGCGCCCGAAGGTGGACTCGCGTTTGATGAGCTCCAGGGGCGTTTTCATGTAAAGGGCAAGCTGTTTGTCTTGTGATTTGATAAAGCCCGCGTCCTCCATGGTGGCCAGCACAAGGCCCGCGCGCTGATCACACAGCGCAGGATTTGAGGTTGGCGAAAACTTAGACGGCGCCTTTAAAAGACCCGCCAGCACCGCCGCTTCGTCGATCAACGTTCCCTGCGTAACGCCTTCGTCATTGCCCGGACC
>JAIUNT010000064.1 GCA_020161545.1 Pseudomonadota bacterium | reverse complement strand
AAGACTTGCGTGGGCTTCTGTGAAAAAGCGTGTGTCTTTGGGCAGGGCACTCAGACTCTCAAGAATCCACGGCCCCAGTGACGCAAGACGCTTGGTCCAAAATAGGTGTACAGCGCCCCAGGGCACGAGCGGCTTAAGGCGCGCCTGGCACACCGCGTCCCACTGGGGTGCGGTGAGGACGCCGCCTGCCACAAAGGCCTCCAGGCACGCGTGGAGGAGGGTGCCAAAAAGACGCGCGTCGGGAGGGGGCGCGAGGGCCTCAAGGGGCGAAAGTTTCAAGACATTGCGCACATAAAAGGCATAGGGGTCCTGCTGCAAGACCCCAAGGGAGGACACAGACACTTGTTTGGGTCGAAGCGCACGCCTGGGCGTTGGCGCCGGGCGCTCACAAGGGGCCAGGTGCGCCTGGGTGTAAAGGGCCTTTTGCCATGCTTGGAGCTCCTCATGTTTTTTTGTGCTCAGGATGATGCCCACAGATTTCAAAAGCGCTTCCAAGCGTTGCCACACCCGGGCGGGCGTCTGGGGGGTGCCGTCCAGGCGCATGGAGCGCATGAGAAACACCTCTCCAGCTTGGCAGAATTCCGCAAAAAGGCGCCCAGCCTCGGCCAGGGTATGGGGGTCGCCCCCCAGGCCTAGGTTTGCCTCCATGGCGGGGCTCAACCAAGGACTGGGTGGGCTCAGTAATGGCCACAAACCTTCACTAAGACCGCAAATCAAAACCCGATCCGCCTTCATAAGCTGGGCCTGCTGAGGCGACAAAATGGCAACGCGCGGATGGATGCCATGTTGCCGGCGCACGGTTTGGTCTTTGAATAAAAGGGAGAATACACTGAGGTATGTATGGGGGGAAAGCTCTGGAAAATGAGGCGCCGCAGCCAAAACGTCCTGCCAGTAAGTGGTCATCTCAGCAGCGTGCTCACCCTCCCAAAGGGTCTCTTTTGCGCACAACTTCAAGGCGAGGGAAAGATGGGCCTCTAAAAGGTCAGCAAGTGGTTGGCCCTTCTGGCGCAAGGCTTCTGTAAACGGGGTTACTTTCTCCTGGAGATCTTTGAGGAAACCGTACAACGCCTCGTCCCCCTGGCAAGCCGACAAACATGCCTCCAAGGTTTGAGGCGCAAGGGGGCGGCGCAGCACCCGCGTCTCCAGTGTGCGAGCGAAAGTGCGCGCCGCGCTTCCCCCCCCAAAGAGGGGGTGCTTTAAAAGGGCAAGAAGTGTTGTGGGCGAGAAGTTCTCTCCCACAGCCTCAAGGACGCGCATGAGGAACACGAAGGGGGTCAGGCTTGTAAGGGGTATCCCGGCACCGTCATCGGGGATGATTTGCCACTTGCGCAGCATTTGCCCCACAAGGGCCGCCAGCTGACGATCGGGTGTGACCATAAGCACCTTTTTATCTGGGTCTTCTAGGGTCTCTCGGATCAAAAGACTGGCAAAGGTTGCCTCTTCAAAACGGTCCTTGGCCTCGATCATGGCAAGGTGGCTCAGGTTCAGGTTGTTGGGAGCCTCTTTGGTTTTTGCAAAGGTGTCTTCAAAGGCGCGCGCGAGAAAGGGCAAGGTGGCGCAAGATGCGCGGGCGCGCCAAGGGGAAACCTCCTCCGGCGAAAGATCCAACGCCTCAAGAAGGCATGCGTGAATCCATTGGGGATGGGAAGGTGTGAGGCCCTTCAGGCGCGCCTGCGTAAGGCTGTGGTCAAAGTCATTCATGAGGACGGCGCCCTGATCAAGGGACGCACACGTGGCCAAAAGGCGCGTGTAAATGGGTGCGCTGTGGTGAATGCCTAGGGTGATCACGGGGGCGTGGGTGTTGTGTGTGTGCAAGCGTTCCATCAACATTTCAAGCGCCCGCACGTGATCTTCACACCGGGAGGGAAGAGGCGGCGTCTTGTGCCAGTGTGCAAGAAGGGCCAAAAGCCCCTCTAAGGCCCCTTGCCTGTGCAGGGCATGCTCCGCGCCAAGCAGCGCTTCTAAACCCTGGTAAAGATCTATCCTGTGAAGCCTCGCACCATCAAGAAGTTTTGTCAGGGCGCGGGCCCAGTGGTAGGCCTGGCTGGGGTGGGGTGCGATGTTCTCTTCGCACAAAAAGCGCATCAAAGAAAATAGTGTCTCGTTGGCGGACTGGGGCGCTTGGGGCGCAAGCCCTAAATCTTTCGTTGCAAGGTCCGACAGGCACAGGATTTTAGGGAGCAAACGGGAAGGCGTTTTCGCGTGTGCAATGAGGACACGCTCCAGGATGCGGCAAGCCCTGCGTGTGGGCAAAATACATAAGGTGCGCGTGAGGGTAAAAGGGTCGCCCGCGCACGTATCGTCCACAAAGTGGGCAATAAGCTCAAGGGGATTGTCTTGTGAGGCGACGCTATAAACTGGCATCAAGGGCCTCAAGGCGTTGCCACCAAGAGTGATTGCCTTGCAGCGTGACAACCCGCGCGCCCTCCACGTCCGTCAAATGAAAGGTTAGGGTAAGGGCATTGTCCAGCAACGCCAGGGAGGCAATATTGGATGACCACTCAATGAGGGAGATGTGGGACAGGGCCTCCTCGAAGCCGAGCTCCCATATTTCCGTGGGCTCCTCAAGGCGGTAAAGATCAAAATGCCACACGTCTCCTTTAGGGGTCTCGTATGTTTGAACCAAGGTAAAAGTGGGACTTGGCACGTCCACCTCTTCACCGGAAAGGGCGCAAATGAGATGGCGCGAGAACGTTGTTTTTCCGGCGCCCAGGGAACCCTCAAGGGCAACTTGATCACCTGGCTGAAGAAGGGCGCCAAGAGCTACAGCAAAAGACTTCGTTGCCTCCTCATTGGCCAAGCGCTTTTCACTGATTATAGGGGTCATATAGACTCCAGAGTCACAAAAGCCTGGGCAAGGGTTTGGGAGTCACTTAAGGACAGATGCGCTTTAAACTCTTTGCCGTCGCTGGCGGTTAAAGCGTGGGCTCTTGCTTGACCAGAAAGGGACATGTAGGGGGCACCAGAGGGCGTCGATGTGATTTCCATATCATGCCACGAAATGCCACTGGTAAGCCCCGTGCCTAGGGCCTTCAAAAGGGCCTCTTTCGCCGCAAAGCGTTTGGCAAGAAACGCCGCGCGTTTTGGGGACGGCTTGTCATGATAGATGGTTTGTTCAAGGGGTGTGAGGACCTTGCGCACAAACGATTCACCAAAGTGCAAAAGAAGAGATTCTATGCGTGGGATATCCACAAGATCAGCGCCAATACCAAATACCATCGTCATTCTTCCAAGGTTTCTCCCTGTCTTTTCCTAGCATGCTTATTGCGCCTAGACCAGCACTTTTGAATGCTGTTTTTCAACCCCTTCAAAATAAAGAAGTCTCGTTACTTCATTGTTAAAAATATTAATTTTCCCAATAAGTAAAAATAAGAAACAAACCAAATAAAAAAGAATCCTGTTAATAATTCGTTAGGTCTTTTATGGGAAAAAAAAGATTATATACTGACATGGGAGGTAATATATTATGATAATTATTTCAACATCTTTGTTTCTTGTTTCCCTTGTATTTGCTTCGCAGGTGATGTTCGGATCCGCACATGAGGATGAAGCGCCTCGTCTCGTGCGCATCTTGAGTATTGATGGAGGAGGGGTTCGCGGTGTTATTCCTCTGACGATTTTAAGTGAAATTGAAAGGAGAACAGGTAAACCAATTAGCGAGTCCTTTGATGTGATCACGGGAACCTCAACGGGAGGAGTTATCGCGCTTTCACTGTCTGCGCCTGCCGACGATGGTACGGGCCCGCGCTATACAGCTGATGAACTTCTCGCCCTTTACACAACGAGGGGTGAAGAAATCTTCGGTAGTAAACACAAAAACTATTTTAGTTTTGGAGGGCTCTTGCGCCCTAGGTACAGTTCAAAAGGACTTGAGAGCTTGTCCGTGGAGCTCCTTGGTTCCACGGCCCTGAGCAGCTCCCTTGTTCCTGTGGCTGTGACCGCATTTGACATACGCCATGACGCACCGATCGTGTTTGAAAGTCAGCGGGCAAAATTGGACCCTGGGGAGAATTTCCTTATGAAAGATGTGGCCATCGGAACATCCAGTGCACCAACCTACTTCCCGCCCAAGCGTATGGAGAGCTTTTATGGGCAGGAGTGTTGTGTTGTTGATGGCGGCGTTGTGCAAAATAACCCGTCCCTGGTTGGGTACTCCCTTGCCAAGGAAATATATCCAAGGGCTCAAGATGTTCTTCTTGTCTCTTTGGGCACGGGGAAGATTAGTGCACCCCTTGATGATGAGCGCATGAAGGATGCGGGTGCCACAACATGGATCAAGCCCATTGTTACCATGGGAATTAACGGGGTGGCGAGCCTTGTGGATGATCAGATGCGCAGACTCGTTTCATCTTCAAGCAGCGGAAGTATTATCGGCGTCAGTGAGCGTTACTTCCGGCTTCAACCTGATATTCCAGAAAAATTAGGGGCGCTGGATAAAACAACACCAGAGCATGTGGCGGCGCTGCTTGAGGTTGCAAGGGGTTTTGTGAATGAAAACCAAGAAAAAATAGAGTCTCTTGCAGGAATACTGAGCCGTCCCATTCACTCTACGCCCATCGCGTCGGTTCACGCTTAACAGTAACATAACAAACTTCGCGCAAGCGACTTTGCGCCTTATCCGTCTTCGCCTCCGTCGCGCGACTGCCGTGCGAGGAGGTGGACGGGATTTTTGTGAAGGTGGTTTCCTTTCACACTGACTTTGATCTCCCTTCACACCTTTTGCACGTCTTGACCCTCACGCATAAGCCCTGTTCTCATTGCGGGAGCACAAACCCATGCGATAGAGAGTTGTTGTTGATCCATTTTTTGGGTATAGATAGACAGATTGATGTGCAAAAATATGCAGGGCAGGAGAAGTTTAATGACCGTTCAGAAAAAGAGTCAGACACAATTCCCATGGCTGAAAAGCTATCCAAATGACATCCCATGGGACTCAAAAATTTCTGAAGGCCTGGTGCACGATCTTATGGAGGAAGCAGCCACAAAGTTTGGCCAAAGCTCTTGCATCGATTTTATGGGAAAAAAGTATACCTATATACAAACCAACGATTTGGTCAGCCGTGTTGCCAAGGGACTGCAGAACATGGGTCTTAAAAAGGGCATGAAGGTCGGCCTTTTTATGCCCAATGCGCCACACTATATCTTTTTTTATTTTGGGGTGCTCAGGGCTGGTGGAACGGTTGTAAACTATAGTCCTTTGTACGCAGGGCGCGAAATTGCAAGTCAAATTGAAGACTCCGAAACGGATTTTATGGTCACCTTGGATCTCGCGCTTCTTTATGACAAGCTGCTGCCGCTCTTGAGCGAGACGCGCCTTAAGAAGCTTATCATTTGCCCGTTGGCTGGCGCGCTGCCTTTTCCCAAAAACTATCTCTTTCCTATTTTCAAGGCAAAGGATGTGGCTAAGATCACGTGGGACGATCACCACGTGTCCTTTACCCAGCTTGTGGATAATGATGGAGATCCACGCAAGATAGATATTGATCTCCATGAGGATATTGCACTTCTTCAGTACACCGGTGGCACAACAGGTATCCCCAAGGGGGCCATGCTGACCCACGCCAATGTGTACGCCAACGTGTGCCAAGCGCAACTTTGGTTTGATCCCATTAAGCCCTCAGGCGAGAAGATTTTGGCCGCTCTTCCTCTCTTCCATGTCTTTGCCATGACGGCCGTGATGACCCTGGCTGTGCGCACGGGGTCAGAGATGGTTATGATGTTCCCAAGGTACGACACCTTAGAGGCCATGAAGCTGATTCAAAAGCACCAAATCACCTTTTTTCCGGCTGTGCCCACCATTTACAATATGATTGCCAGCCACTCGAAAGTGTCTGAGTTTGATCTTTCCTCACTCAAGGCATGTCTTTCCGGCGGAGCGGCGTTGCCAGCGGATGTGAAGAGGCGCTTTGAGACGCTCACGGGCTGTAAGCTCATTGAGGCCTATGGCCTGAGCGAGACCTCTCCTGCGGCCACATCTAACCCGCTCATGGGTATTTCCAAAGAAAACTCCATTGGTTTACCATTCCCAGGCACGACGGTGCGCATCATGTCCCGCGAAGATCAAACACACGAAGTGCCCTTGGGTGAAAAAGGTGAGATCTGTATTCAAGGTCCTCAGGTCATGAAGGGTTACTGGAAGCGCCCTGATGAGACGGCCCATGTGCTCCATAACGGTCTTTTCCACACCGGAGACGTGGGTTACATGGACGAGGAAGGCTACACCTTCCTGGTTGATCGCATCAAAGACCTTATTATTACAAACGGTTACAACGTTTATCCGCGTGTGGTGGAGGAAGCCATCAATCTCCACCCATCCGTTCAAGAGGTAACGGTGATCGGTATTCAAGACAAGCGCAAGGGTGAGGTGCCTAAGGCTTTTGTGAAGCTTCACGAAGGGGCGGCCCTCACAGAAGAAGACCTGCGTGAGTTTTTAAGGGACAAAGTTTCTCCACTCGAAATTCCAGTCCATGTGGAATTTCGCGCGGAGCTCCCAAAAACAATTATTGGAAAGCTCTCAAAGAAAGAGCTTGTTGCGGAAGAGGCAGCAAAAGCAAAGGATACGGGAGAAGCTTAATAAATCTTTAACATGCTTGTGCTGTCGTTATAAAAAACAAAAAGGGGAAAATTATGACAAATGCGGTTATTGTTGGCTATGCACGCTCACCATTCGCGCCTGCAAATAAGGGACAGCTCATCAAAGTAAGATCCGATGACATGACGGCACAGGTGGTGAATGCCCTTGTGAAGCGTGTTGGAGTAAAGCCGGCTGACATCGAGGACTTACTCCTTGGATGTTCCTTCCCAGAAGGGGAGCAGGGCTTGAACCTGGCGCGCCTCATTGTCCTGCATGCAGGGCTTCCTGACTGCGTGGCCGGCGCGACCATCAACAGGTTTTGTGGCTCATCCATGCAGTCCGTCCACACGGCCGTGGGTGCCATTGCATGCGGGGCGGGGGATCTGTTCATTTGCGCAGGCGTTGAGTCCATGACGCGTGTGCCCATGGGTGGCTTTAACCCCATGCCAAACCCAACCCTTTATGCAAACCGTCCGGGCGCCTATATGTCCATGGGTGAAACGGCCGAAAACGTCGCGCGTCGTTATAATATTTCTCGCCAGGCACAGGAAGCGTTTGCGGTTGAAAGCCATAAGAAAGCTGCCGCCGCCCAAGAAGCAGGCAAGCTAAAAGACGAGATCATCCCGATCTCAAGAAATGACGAGATTGTGGCTGAGGCTGATGGCTGCATTCGCCCCGGTACGACCCTTGAGGGCCTTGCGGGTCTATCTCCCGCTTTTGAAGAGGGCGGCTCTGTCACGGCGGGCACGTCGTCACCACTGACAGACGGCGCCAGCGTTGTGCTTGTGTGCTCTGAAGCGTACGCGAAAGCCAATGGTCTCAAGCCCCTGGCACGGGTGAAGAGCTTTGCCGTTGCTGGATGCGATCCCGAGGTCATGGGTATTGGCCCTGTGGAGGCTACACGCAAAGCGGCGGCGCGCGCAGGCATCAAGGTTGAGGATATCGACATCATTGAACTCAACGAGGCTTTTGCTTCCCAATCCATTGCGTGCATTCAAGATCTTAAGCTTGACGAGAAGAAAATCAACCTTGATGGCGGTGCCATCGCCCTCGGTCACCCACTGGGCGCGACTGGCGCGCGTATCGTTGGCAAGGCAGCAAGCCTTTTGCAGCGCGAGGGCAAAAAATATGCCCTTGCCACACAGTGTATCGGTGGTGGTCAGGGCATCGCCACAATTTTGGAGGCTATGTAAATGACGCACATTAAGAAAGTCGCTGTTATTGGCTCTGGTGTGATGGGCGCAGGGATTGCCGCCCAGATTGCCAATGCGGGCATTCCGGTGCGTCTTTTGGACCTGCCCCAAAAGGGTTTCGGGAAGAAAAACTCTCTAGCCGAAGACGCCATTGAGCGCCTTTTGAAAGCAGATCCTGAGCCCCTCATGCACAAAAATAATGCCAAGCTCATTACAGCCGGCAACACCGATGATCTCAAAGACGTTGCAGACTGTGACTGGGTCATTGAGGTCATTGTGGAAAAGGCGGAGCTCAAGCGCGATCTCTATGCGCGTCTTGAGGAGGTGTGCCCAGCCCACACCCTTTTTTCGTCCAACACGTCAACAATCCCGTTGAAGGACCTTGTGGCGGGGCGCTCAGACTCCTTCGCTAAGCGTTTTCTCATCACGCACTTTTTTAACCCCCCACGCTACATGCGTCTTTTAGAGGTGGTGCGCGGCCAGGCAACAAGCCAAGAAGCCTATGACACACTCACACACTTTGTAGACCACGCCCTGGGTAAAACCGTTGTGAACTGTAACGACACACCTGGCTTTATTGGCAACCGCATCGGGACATTTTGGATCCAGACCGCCTTTTTGGAGGCCCTTGATCGCGGGCTGCCCATCGAAGAGGCCGATGCAGTCATGGGCAAGCCCCTTGGGATTCCCAAGACGGGTGTCTTCGCCCTTATGGATCTTGTGGGTATCGATCTTATGCCCCTCATCGGCAAAAGCATGAACGCGACCCTGCCTGAAAGTGATCTTTACCGTAAGACCTTCCGCGAGGTGCCTCTTGTGGACACCATGATCGCCGAGGGCAATACGGGCCGCAAAGGCAAAGGCGGTTTTTACCGCGTTGTAAAGGACGAGAACGGCAAGCGTAAAGAAGCGATGGATTTGAAGGCGGGTGTCTACCGCGAAAGCATCAAACCACGCCTTGCGTGTCTCGAAGCCAAGGGCAACATGCGTGCCTTTTTGACCTTTAAGGAAGAGGCGGCTGAGTACGCGCTGAGCGTCATGACCAAGACCCTTTGGTACGCCCTCAGCCTGGTGGGCAATATTGCGGGCTCACTCACAGACATTGATACGGCCATGAAGCTTGGGTACGCATGGCAGTACGGACCCTTTGAGATCCTTGATAGGCTTGGGCCAAGCTGGTTTGCAAAACACCTCGCGGCGCAAGGGATGGAGATTCCAGCGCTTCTGTCTAAGGTGGGAGAGGGGACTTTCTACCGCGTGGAAGATGGTGTTCTTCAGTACATGGACCTTGACGGATCTTACAAGAAGGTGACCCGTCTGCCTGGTCAGCTGCTCCTTCAAGACATCAAGCGTGCCTCTAAGCCTTTGGCCAAAAACGGCTCCGCGTCCTTGTGGGATATTGGGGACGGCGTTGTATGTCTCGAGTTCACAAGTAAGATGAACTCCATTGATCCAGACATCATGGCCATGATCCATAAGTCCATTGGCATCGTGAAG
>JAIUNT010000063.1 GCA_020161545.1 Pseudomonadota bacterium | reverse complement strand
GCCCTAGGCCTTGGCGCGCGTGTAACCATTGTGGACCGCTCCCTGGCACGCTTAGCGCAGCTTGACGAGATGTTTGGTGGCCGCGTGCAGACTCTTTTCTCCAACCTTGATACGGTGGAGCGCAGCGTTGTGGGCGCGGATCTTGTTATTGGCGCCGTCCTCTTGCCAGGTGCGGCAGCCGCGCCCAAGCTTGTGACGCGTGAGATGATATCGCGCATGCGTCCAGGTTCCGTTGTGGTGGATGTGGCCATCGACCAGGGTGGGTGCATGGAAACAAGTCGCGCGACAACCCATGATGACCCTACCTATGTTGTAGACGGCGTTGTGCACTACTGTGTGGCTAACATGCCTGGGGCCGTTGCACGCACATCGACATTTGCCCTCAACAATGCCACACTCCCCTACGTACTGGAGTTGGCCAACCGTGGCTACCGTGAAGCCTTTGTTAGAAATGCCCACTTGTGTGAGGGACTGACGGTTTACCGTGGAGAAATTACTAACGCGGCCGCAGCCAATGATTTGGGATACGCCTTCGTCAGCGCAACCCAAGCCATGGCACAAAGTGCTTAAGGCTTTTTAGGAAAAAAAGGGGAGTAAGGCATGGCTTATCGTATTGCCATCGTTGGTGCCACGGGGAATGTGGGCCGGGCCATTGCCCAGACCCTTGCCGAGCGGGCCTTTCCCGTGGAACGCCTCACTCCCCTGGCGTCCTCCCGCTCCACAGGTGCAGAAGTTTCCTTTGGAGATACAGTCCTGAAGGTCCAAGACGCCGCCACCTATGACTTTTCAAAGGAAGACCTCGTCTTCTTTTGCGCAAATGCCCGGGACGCTGAAAAGATTATCCCGCGCATCTTAAGCACGTCTGGGGCCTATGTTATCGATAAATCCTGCGCCTACCGCATGGAGCCAAACGTGCCCTTGGTGGTACCCGAGGTGAACGCCCAAACGCTGTCACTGGCCACAAAAAGGCGTCTTGTTGCCAGCCCGAACTGCGTGGCCATTCCCCTTGCACTAACGCTTGCGCCGCTGCAAAGCTTAGGCACCATCGAAAAGGTGATTGTTTCCACCTACCAGTCCGTTTCTGGTGCTGGGAAAGAAGCCATGGATGAGCTCTATCTCCAGACAAAAGCAACCTTTGTGGCGGAACATATCCCCCCCCAAGCCTTCTCAAAACCCATTGCGTTTAACGTCATTCCACAAATTGACAGCTTTGAGCAGGACGGGTTTACGGGTGAGGAACTTAAGATCATCATGGAGCTGAAAAAAATGCTCTCGCCCCAGATCCAAATTACGCCTACATGTGTGCGGGTACCTGTCTTTGTAGGACACTGCGCGGCCCTCAATGTCACCTTTGACAAGAAAGTCTCACCCCAAGAAGCACGAGATATTTTCAAAGGTGCCCCAAGTGTCAGCCTTCTCGATAGTGCCGACAAAGAGCTCTTTGCCACACCTCTCGACGTGGCAGGCGAAGACACGGCCTTCGTCAGCCGCCTGCGTCAAAATCCCCGCACGCCCCATGATCTCACTTTCTGGGTGGCCTGTGATAACCTGCGCAAGGGCGCTGCCCTTAACGCAGTCCAAATCGCAGAAACACTCGTCACCCAAAAATATTTGAGCGAGCATTCTTAAAGCCTCCTCTACCCGTCTTGACAAGGGGGCGTGCTTAACGCAAGTTTGCACATAAGACTCATTTCTAGGGGATGATCAATGGATTTCAAAACGCTGGGATGCTGGCTGGACACCTGTTGGCACTCTGTATGGGCACAAGTCGCCGCCGCCGCAGCCATCCTTGTCTTAAGCCTTGTGATTCGCCGGGTTTTCAGCACCTGGGCGATCAACCTTATTTACCGCTTTGTACGCAAAAGAGAAGGACAAGAAGGTCTCCATCACATCCTTTTAGAGGCTTTGTCTCCCCCCGTAAGCATGGCATTTATCATCTTTGCCTTGCGCATCAACCTGCACATTCTTGATCTTCCTAAAGAGCTGGACAACTTCTTTATCACCCTTTTGGCCACCATCATTACCTTCACCGTCTTTTGGGCCTTTTACCGCCTGGTCAGCCACATCTCCTATTTCTTTGAAAAGTCTAAGGGAGACTGGACCTCAGGTATTACGCCGGAGCTTCTTCACTTCACAACCACCATCACCAAAATTCTGGTGGCAACCTTGGGGCTTATGTATGTCCTGGAGGGTTGGGGGATTAATGTGGGCGCCTTCCTTGGAGGTCTTGGTTTATTAACGGCCGCCGTGGGTTTTGCAGCCAAGGACAGCATCGCCAATCTTTTTGGCTCCATCGCTATTTTCATGGATCAGACCCTGCGCAAGGGTGAATGGATCAAAGTCGGCGACATTGAAGGTGTTGTTGAACACATCGGCCTGCGCACAACCCTTATCCGGCAGTTTGATAAATCCATCACTGTTGTGACGAATATTAAATTGTCCGATGGCCCTGTGACAAACTACACCAAAATGACCCACCGCCGCATTGAGTGGCAGGTGAGTCTGCGCTACGACACACCGAGTCAATCCCTTGAGAATATCTTGAGGACTTTCAAAGCGTACCTGGATCATAACGTACATATTGTCACTGACGATGATGACCTCAAGCCCACCATACGTGCCCATGGGTTTGGGGACAGTGGCATTCTTTTGAAGCTGGCGTTCTACACCAACCAGACCTCCTCCCAAGCTTATGTGGAGGTAAGAGAACAGTGCCTGTTGACCTTCAAGAAAATCGTTGAGGAAAACGCAGCGCACTTTGCCTTTCCAAGTCGCTCTCTCTACATGGAGCCTGCAAAAAGCGCATAAGCGCTTTTATGTGTCCTATTGGTCACCTACCTTGTGAAAGCCTTTGTTTTTCTTTAAGCTAGAAGAAAACCCAACAGGGTGGGCCCCATGTCCGCAAATGAAAATCGAAGTGATCTCTTTCGCGCCCTCGACGCCCTATGGCAGGCAAAGCTTGCCCGTGCGACCCTGGGTATCAGCCCCGCCAGCGTCACATCAGCTCTGGGCACATGGGCGCTGCACATGTGGCAAGCACCTGGCAAGATGATGGAACTCGCCACCTACCCCAGCTTTCACACCCAAGAGTACTGGCGTTGTCTTTTTGGCAGTGACGCACATCCTCAAAATGGAAACGGGCCTGACCCGCGCTTTAAATCCGAAAGCTGGAACCAGTGGCCCTGGCGCGCTTACAGGTACGGTTTTCATATGGCGGAAGAATGGCTTAGCCTGGCCACACAGGACGTGCCCGGCCTTGATGAGCGGTCCCAGCGTATTGTTTCCTTTGGCGCACGTCAACTGATGGACGCCCTTTGCCCAGCAAATTTTCCCATGACAAATCCAGAGCTGGCAGGCGAAACCATTGCCAAGAAAGGCGAGAACCTGGTGCGTGGGGCCCGAAATTTCCTCCACGACGTGCACCACATGCTCATGGGGCTGCCTGCCGACGATGGGACGCATTTTCAAGTTGGAAGAAACTTGGCTGTGACACCTGGCCAGGTGGTTTATCGCAATGAACTCATGGAGCTCATTCAATACAGTCCCCAAACGCCCACGGTGCATGAAGAGCCAATCTTGATTGTTCCCGCTTGGATCATGAAGTACTACATCCTGGATTTGTCCCCGGCCAACTCCCTTGTGCGCTGGCTTGTGGAAAGGGGGCACACGGTCTTCATGATTTCTTGGAAGAACCCAGACCGTGAAGACGCCCATCTCACCATGGATGACTATCAAAACCTTGGGATTATGACGGCTCTTGACGTGGTTTCAAAAACATGTGGGAAAAACAAAATCCACCTGGCAGGTTACTGCCTTGGGGGAACCCTTACCATGATTACGGCCGCTACCATGGCCCTCAAGGGGGATAAGCGCCTGAAAAGTCTGACACTTCTTGCGGCCCAGGGTGACTTTTCTGATGCGGGGGAGCTCATGCTGTTCATCACCCCCAGCCAAGTTTCGTTTCTGCAAAATATCATGAAAGCCCAAGGGTATCTGGACACAAAACAAATGGCCGGCGCCTTTCAGATGCTGCGCTCCTACGACCTCATCTGGTCGAAAATCATCAATGACTATCTCCATGGGATGCGCCGTGGCACCGTGGACTTTATGGCATGGAATGCCGACACGACGCGCATGCCCTGCGATATGCACAGCGCCTACCTTGAGCGCCTCTTTCTCAACAACGAATTTGCAGAGGGCCACTATACCGTTGAAGGAAAAGCGGTCGCCGCTGAGAACATCCATGTCCCCGTTTTTGCCGTGGGCACTGACCGCGATCATGTGGCGCCCTGGGAGTCGGTGTATAAAATTCACCTCATGGTGAATGGGGACGTGACCTTTATTTTGGCCAAGGGAGGGCACAACGTTGGGATTGTGAGCGAGCCCGGGCACGCGGGGCGTTTTTTCCTTGAAAAAGAGCGTGGCAGCGGCGATCCCTATATCGATCCACAAACATGGCGGGAGACAGCCACGCGCCAGCCAGGTTCATGGTGGCTTGCGTGGGATCGCTGGCTAGAGGCAAACAGCACCCCAGAAAAAGCGCCCCCTCCCCTTCCCCTTGATAATCTGGGCGCAGCCCCCGGCACGTACGTTTTACATAGGTGAGAATCATGACCCAGGATGACTACATCGAAAATGTTCCCTTTGACGCACTCACCATAGGGCGCCAAGCGCGCCTGACGCGTACCCTCACAAAGGGGGACACAGAGCTTTTTGCCACCGTCACGGGGGATGTCAACCCCGCGCATATGGATGAGTCCTACGCTCAAAGCAGCCATTTCCACGGAATCATTGGACACGGCCTTTGGACAGGTTCCCTCATCTCCACACTTCTTGGCAACGTGCTGCCAGGACCCGGCACCATCTATCTGGATCAGAGCTTTACCTTCAAAAAGCCCGTCAAACTAGGGGATACCATCACCGCCATTATCACCGTCAAAGAAAAGCACCCGGACAAACCCATCGCGACCTTTGACTGTACGATTTACAATGAAAAACACGAGGTTGTGTTGGAGGGCATCTCCCACGTGCTGGTGCCACTGGAGCATATCCGCTTGCCACGTCATCACCTGCCCCATGTGGAGATCCAAAACGAGGATCACTACGAGATTCTGCTTGGCCTTTGCAAGGGGCGCGCGCCCTTACGGGTGGGTGTGGTCCATCCCCTTCAGACCCAGGTGCTGGAAACCGTTGTTGCAGCCCGTGAAGCGAGACTTCTTGAAAGCGTGCTCATTGGGCCGCGTGCGCGCCTTTTGGAGGTTGCAAAGGATGCAGGTATTTCCCTAGATGGCTTTGAGATTGTTGATACGCCCCACAGTCACGCATCTGCCCAAACGGCTGTGGCCATGGCTGCAGCGGGCGACGTACACGCCATCATGAAAGGGGCTATTCAGACCCACGAGCTTTTGGAGGCGGTTGTGGCAAAGGACTCGGGTCTGCGCACCGGGCGGCGCATGAGTCATGCCTATATCATGGATATAGCGACCTATCACAAGCCCTTCCTGATCACCGACGCCGCCATCAACATTGCCCCGTCTTTAGATGAAAAGGCAGATATCTGCCAAAACGCCATTGACCTTTGGCATGCCATTTTTGGATATAAAACAGATCCTAAAGTGGCACTTCTTGCGGCCGTTGAGACGGTAACCTCAAAAATGCAGGCAACACTGGACGCCAGCGCCCTGTGCAAAATGGCCGACCGCGGTCAGATCAAGGGAGGAATTTTAGACGGTCCTCTGGGCTTTGATAACGCCGTCAGCCGCGAGGCCGCCCTTGAAAAAGGCATCGTCTCACAGGTGGCAGGAGACGCCGATATTTTCATTGCACCCAATTTAGAGGCCGCCAACATGCTGGCCAAACAGCTGACCTTTCTTGCCCACGCAGAAGCCGCGGGTCTTGTGCTTGGCGCAAAAGTACCCATTATTCTCACATCACGGGCCGACAATTTGCGCACCCGCCTCATGTCTTGCGCTTTGGCGGTGCTCCTCAACTGTAAGGGGACGTCATGACACACACGCCTTCCTATCTCCTATGTCTGAATGTGGGCTCCACCAGTGTGAAGTTTGCACTTTTTGAGCAAAACTTGGAGCAAACCCTCGTCCTGTCGGGTAGCGTCAAGGCCATCGGCACAGCCCCGCGCCTTACCACCAGTCAGGGGGTGAACGAGCTTCTCGCGCAAGAGGCAACCCACGAAGACGCGGTGGACGCCATCTTTGAGCACACACCATCGCGCAATCACATCACTGGGGTCATTCACCGCATTGTCCACGGCGGTACTCTCTTTACAAAATCCTGCATTTTGACGCGTAGTGTCCTGAGCGCATTGACCCAGTTTGAAAGTCTCGCCCCTTTGCACCAGCCCCACAATTTGGCAGGGGTGCGCATTGCCCAAATACTTCTTCCCCATACCATCCAAATGGCGGCCTTTGATACGGCTTTTCACACGACTCTGCCTCTTTTTGCGACAACGCTCCCCCTGCCTGCCTCTTTGCGAGAGAAGGGTGTGCGACGCTATGGTTTTCATGGTCTGTCCTACGCGTGGACCGCAAGCGTTTTGAAGAAGGAGCATCCTGAATGCTACCGCGGCCGCGTTGTGGCGGCTCACCTGGGGGGAGGCGCCAGTGTGTGCGCCATGAAGGGGGGTATAAGCATGGATACGTCCATGGGTATGACGGCCCTTGAGGGCCCTCCCATGGGAACGCGCTCGGGCAGCATCGATCCGGGTGTGGTTCTGTTTATGCTAGAAGCCCTTGAGATGAGTTTGGATGAGGTGACTGATTGCCTCTATGAAGAATCTGGACTGAAGGGGCTGTCGGGGCTGTCCGGCGAAGCCAAGGACTTACTTGCCTCACCAGACCCCAACGCACGTTTTGCCCTCGAGGTCTTTGCCTACCGCGTTGCCCAGTACATGGCGTCCATGTGTGTGGCCATGGACGGTGTTGACGCCTTTGTCTTCACGGGAGGGATTGGCGAAAAAGCCGCGCCCATACGTGACATGATTCTGGAACGCCTTTCCTTTTTAGGCAAGAAGCCCGTCCACATTATTGTCGCCAACGAGGAAGCCTATATGGCGTGCGAGGCCCATTTGCTTTTGTCCTCCCGTGAAAAAGAACGCATCCCCCGTCAACATTAAGGAGAAATCTTATGCACCGTTTTTATTTGGCCAGTGCCCTGTGCGCCCTTATGGCTGTGCCGCTCAGCGCATCGCTGCCCGAATTCAATGCCAGCATGACCCGCCCCCATCAAGAGAGTGCAAAAGAACTTCTCAAGAAGGCATCCTCCCTTGCAAGCCAGTCGCTGACAGAAGCAGATCCGGCCCGAAAAGCGACTTTACTCGCACAATCAGCTGATCTTTATGGACAAATTGCTCAAGACCCTGAGTTTGTAGGGCATCACACCTCCATCATTATAAGTGCCGCCCATATCTATGTGCGGGCTGCGCAGGCAAGCCCAAGTGCAGACCAGAAGAAACGGTACTACACTCAATCCCTTACCTTTTGGAGAGAACTGTTTGAAACGGGCGAGATCTCAGATATTGACGCCCCCATGGCAATCCAAGCCTTCGAGGCGGCTGGGGACCCTGAGATGGTGAAGAAAATTCAAGCTCTGCACCCTCACCCATAACGCGCTTACCTTAGTGAGCTGCTGCGGGTGTCGGAGCCGTTGGTGCGGCAGCTGGTGCAGCCGCCGGCGGGGCACTGCCTGCCACGAATGCAGGACCGTTGGGTGTCTGAAGAGGAGGTGGAGCAGGTTGCGTCTCCTGTTGTGCTGTGGGTGCGGCCCCTGCTTGTGACGCCGCTCCTGGACCTGGCTGCGCCTGGGGGGGGTGAGCTGCGCCCTGGGGGGCAGCCTTGGGCACCCCTTGTTTCTTGGCACCCGGCCCTTTCATGAGCACAATACTAATACGTCGATTCTGATCGTCTTCTGGCTTGTCGGGCACAAGGGGCTGACGCTCTGCGCGCCCCACAACGGAGACGATGCGATCGGCGGGCAAGCCATCCGCCACAAGCTCTCGCCTGGTGGCATTGGCGCGGTCCGAGGAAAGCTCCCAGTTGGTATAACCATTGCCTGTTGCAAAAGGTTTAGCGTCCGTATGCCCTGCAATTGAAATCTTGTTAGGCAGCTTTTGGATGGCCATGACGATGCGCTTGATCAGCTCTTTTGTCTTGGGCAGCATCACAGCACTTCCATTGGGGAACATGGAGAATTTATCTTTATCAATCAATTGAATGCGAAGACCTTCCGGTGTCTTGTCCACCAAGATATTGCCCGCCAGATCAGACATATCAGGATTTTCCTTAAGGGCTTTTTTCAAGCTGTCAGCGGCCTCTCCAAAAAGTTGCTCCTCATAGGTATCAAGCATGTTCGCGGCGTCTGTCTGGCTAAATCCCAGGCCTTGCTGATCGTCCACACCTGCAAAGTTTGGTGTATCATCAACGCCTTGGGGATCAACGTGGGGCTGTCCACCTTGGCTTTTGCTGGGCGCAGACAAGCCTTGGTCAGACGCCGCGTCTGTTGTTGCACCGTCCGCGGGCCCTGTTCCCTCATCGGGATCTGTCTGGGGTTTACTGCGCGGATTTGCGGCTGTGTCCGTGACGGGTGAGGTGGATTTTGTGGATCGATAGCTCCCTTCTGACTCGACAGACAAACCGCCCAAAATACCTCCACTTCCCCCTGCACCAAGGCGATCGCCAGGGGGCCCAAAGTAATTTGCAAGACCGCGCTTTTGCTGCTCCGTTGTGGCGTTGAGGAGCCACATGAGCAAAAAGAAGGCCATCATAGCCGTCACAAAATCTGCGTAGGCAACCTTCCACGCACCGCCATGGTGCCCTTCGTGGCCACCTTTTTTGATTTTTTTAATGATGATGGGTGCGTCGGACATGACTCAAACCCTTAGGACGGCGCTGAAAGTTCGCCCAACTTTGCCTCCACATCATAGAATGAAGGGCGCAAATGCATAGGGATCGCTTTTCTGGCAAACTCAACTGCAATGGCGGGGGCATGTCCGTTCAAATACGCAATGAGGGCAGCCTTCACGCAGGAAAAGATCTTGCCCTCCTGGTCATAAAGTGCCTTCAGACTGTTGGCCGTGGGGCCCACGATACCGTAAGCCATAAACACGCCCAGAAAGGTGCCAACCAGCGCGCTTCCAATCATTTTCCCCAAAACAGCGGGAGGCTGGTCAATGGCCGCCATGGTCTTAATCACACCCAGCACAGCAGCCACAATACCAAGAGCGGGAAGACCATCACCCATGGTGCTGAAAACGCCCGCGATTTGATGGAGCTCCATGTGATGGACCTCAAGCTCCTCATTAATTAAATCTTCAATCTGATGCGGGTTGTCCGTCCCCATGGTCACCATACGCAGGTAGTCACAGATGAACTCCACCACATGGTGATCCTCTTTGATAGTTGGAAATGCTCCGAAAATGGTACTCTCGTGGGGGTTTTCCACGTGGGGTTCAAGGGCGAGCATACCTTTGGCTTGGGATAGCTTAAAAATTTGATAAAGAAGGCACAAAAGTTCAAGATACGTTTCGTTTGTATAGACCGGGCCCTTAAGCATCTGGCTAAAGGCCCCGCCAAGCTTTGAAATGATGTGCTTAGGCGTACCAATGATCATAGCGCCCACGGCAGCTCCAAAAATAATGATGATTTCAAAGGGAGCCGCCTGGATAATAATCATCATGTTGCCGCCATGGATGGCATACACACCAAAGACGCAAACAAAAAGAACGCCTAATCCT
>JAIUNT010000062.1 GCA_020161545.1 Pseudomonadota bacterium | reverse complement strand
AATGGGATTTCCAGGGTGCGATAGGGGATTTCTCGCCGTTGGAGTTCTTCTTGGGTGTGACCGATGTGGGCAAGCTCTGGATCCGTGTAGGTAACCCAGGGCCCTATGCGTGTTGTGGCCTTTGTGCGCAGCCCAAAAATGGTGTTGCGCAGGGCAATGCCGGCTTGATAGCCTGCTGCGTGGGTGAAAAGGGGACCCTCGATACAATCCCCAAGGGCGTAGATTTTAGGGTTGGTGGTTTGCAGCGTCGGGCGCACCACAATCCCCCGGGGCGTGTACGAAACCCCCGCTTTCTCAAGGCCAAGCCTCTCAAGGTTCTTGTCACGGCCCGTGGCCACAAACAGGTGAGACGCCTGACACGCTTGCGCCGTTCCGGCCGTCTTTTCAAAGGAGATGCGCACAGCGCCGTCGTTGCTTGAGCTGACCCCAGTGACGTGGGTGTGCTCATGAATGTCAACGCCTTCGTCTTGCAAGACCCCTTTCAGGTGCGCCGTCAGGGACGGCTCGTCTTTGGGTAAGACACGCGATACCTCAAAAACCGTGACACGGCTCCCAAGACGCCTGAACGCCTGGGCCATTTCCATGCCGATGGGGCCGCCCCCAATGATGGCAAGGTGGGAGGGAAGGTGCGGCAGATCAAACAGGGTTTCATTGGTTAAGAAAGGCACGTGCTCAAGTCCTGGAATCTTGGGCACAAGAGGTTTACTGCCGGTTGCGATCACGAAGCGTTTTCCTTGAATGATGTAGGAATCGGTTTCAACGGTTCTGCCGTCTTGAAAGGTGCCCCTTTCCCCAATGACTGTGACGCCCAGCTTCAAAAAGCGCTCCACAGAATCATGGGGGGCAATGGCGGCGATGACTTCTTTGATGTGGGTGCGCACTTTGTTGAAATCAACGGGTGTGGTGCTGCTTGCCCATCCAAAGTCGGTGGCGTGCGTGCGTGAGTAACCTGCCTTTGCCGCCGCAATGAGCGCCTTTGAGGGGATGCATCCAGTGTTTAAGCAATCCCCGCCCATGTGTTTTTCTTCCAACAGAACGACGCGCGCCCCCATTTGCGCTGCGCCCGCCGCAAAGGAAAGTCCCCCGGAGCCCGCACCAATAACACAAAAGTCAGGCGTGAGGAGGGGCTTGGTCATGACTTGCCCCAAATTTGCCCAAGGCGCTTATCCCGTCCACATGCCCAGCGGTAATAGTTGTAACGGATGGGATTCTTGGTTTTATAGTTCTGGTGATAATCTTCTGCGTCAAAGAAGCTTTTGAAGGGGAGAAGGCGCGTTGTAATCGTCTGCGTGGGGGCATTTCCTGATGCTTCCAGCGCGCTTTTTGCTTTTTCCAAAGACGCCTGGGCGTCTCTTTTTTCCTCCTCGCCCATATAGAAAAGGACCGCCACGTAAGGGGGGCCTTTGTCGCAGAATTGCCCTTGTGCGTCGAAGGGATCCACGTTGTGCCAGAAAGTATTTAAGAGCGTCTCGCGGGAGATTTGCGTCTCATCATAGGTTATTTTGAGGGCCTCCACATAGCCGGGGTGGTCTTCGTAGGTGGGACTCTCGGTGCCCTGGGTACGCTCGGGATCGGCAGCGTACCCGACTTTAAGATCAAGGATCCCTTTTTTAGGCCTATGGGTTTGTGGGTCACGGAACTCAGATTCCGCGCACCAAAAGCATCCCATGGCCACAACCAGGGTTTTGTTGGACGTTGGCATGGTGGCATCTCCTTGGGTTTTGGCGGCCCCACTCGCCAGAAGTGCGGCGCAAAAGGCAAAGCGTAAAGCCTTTGACAAAAAGGACCCGGTCATGGCGCGTTAGTCCTTGGACACGTCATAGGTGCGCACAGGTGACTCGCCCTTTTTTGTGAAGGTGAGGGCCACTGAGTTCATGCAATACCGCTTGCCTGTGGGAGGCGGGCCGTCATTAAAGACGTGGCCTAGGTGAGAGCCGCACCGGGCACAGATCACTTCCGTGCGGGCCGCGCCAAAAAAGCCTCGTATCTTATCGTGGGGGTCCGCGCGCTCGGTAACGCCACCAGGCAGGGGTGCGTTGAAGCTGGGCCAGCCTGTGCCTGAGTCGTACTTCGCATCTGAGCTGTAAACGGGATGGTCGCCCCCACAGCACGCACAAAAATAAGTCCCTTCATCGTAAACCTTATCAAGTTTACCGGTGCCGGCGCGCTCGGTTCCGCTATAGCGGCACACCTGGAGGGTTTCGCCGCTTAAGTGCTTTTGCCAGAAGGCGTCATCTTGTTTCTTGTAATCAAAGGTCATGGGAGGCTCCTTGGGTGCAGGGGTGGTGCTTTGACTGATCAGCATAGGGCAGAAAGGGACGATAAAGGCGACAAGAGAGATAACCAGAATGCGTGTGAGATGTGTCATGGTCGGTGTTCCTCTCCTTGTGTGGGTGGGATGAGCACAGGACAAAAGCCTTGGGGGCTCACGTCAAAAGCATTGTTGAATTTGGTGGACATGTTTTGAAAGGCGATGAGGGCTGTGAGCTCCACAAGTCCCGTCTCTGCTAAGTTGCGGGTGAGCCTTTCTTTCACAGGCGCCTCGATGGGTTCCCCGCGCGTCACGCTTTCACTGTAGCTGAGCGCGTCCCTTTCAAGGGGGGAGAAAAGAGTGCTCTGGCTCCATGCATGAAGGGCAAGAGCCTTCTCAGGGCTGACCCCCCGTTTAAGCAGGACCGATGTATTTAAATCAATACAAAAGGCACAGCCGTTGAGTTGAGACACGCGTACAATCACAAGGGAACGCAGGGCGGGAGAAAGGGGAGATGACGTGCGATCAAGGGCACCGTAAAGATGGGACAACCCTAAAAAAACACGGGGTGAGGTGGCCCAAATTTTAGCCGAATTCAAGGGAGCGCCGTAGTGACGTGTCTGCAGCCAGAATATCAGACGTATATACCATGGATGGTGACCGTCATCTTCCATACACACCCCCGCTGACACACAGTTATGACGTGCTGATGTCCTGTTACTTTATTAAGAGTACGCATCATTTACCTGGGATGAAAGAAAAAATTTAAAGTGCGGCGCTGTATTCCTTATCACATGCAAAAGGTTTCGTCTGTTTTTATAGGCAGATGGGTGATATCTTTGATTCAAAACTGTTTCGAAACAGCAAACACCGGGAGGCAAGATGACCCAGAAAGGGTGCGTTTTCTTATCACTCTTATGGGGGGCGATCTTGGCTGGGTGTCATCACGCGCCGTCCATTGATGTTTTGGGGTCTTTCTTTCCCGCATGGATGCTGTGCGCCATGCTGGGTGTTCTTTTAAGCGTCGTGATGCACGTCATCTTCCTTAAAACAAAGGTGGTGGATCATATTCCCTTCCGGCCGCTGATTTATATCCTGATGGCAGGCGCGTTTACGTTTACGATTTGGTTGAGCTGGTTCGCAAACTAGGGGGCGAGATGAGAAAAAACATAGGCAAAGCAATCGCCTTCCTCACGGTCGTGGCGTTTGTTGTCTCTGGCGCTCTTGCGATCAATCACGCATCGCGGTGCCCGCGCACCGATGACGCGTTTTTACTGGCGGATGTGGCGCACTTTGCGCCTGAGGTCTCTGGTCGCATCATCACCCTGAATATTCGCAGCAATCAGGCCGTTCAGAAAGGAGACGTCCTGTTTGTCATTGATCCGGAGCCTTATAAGTTGAAGCTGGCGGCGGCCGAGGCGCAAATGGACTTGGCAACCACAACCCTGGCGCGCTCAGAGCCTTTGCTGTCCAAGGGGTTTGTGACAGCTGAGCAGATTGATCAAATGCGTGCCACAAAGGCCAGCGCCGTTGCGGCCCACGCCCTGGCGGCGCGAGAGCTTGCCCATACGGTATCAAGAGCGCCCTTTGATGGGCGCATATTGGGTCTGACGGTGCGGGACGGGGAGTTCGCGGCGGCGGGACAAGCCCTTTTTACCCTGGTGGATACATCGCGCTGGTACGCCGTTGCCAATTTTCGTGAGACGGAGCTGGTGCGCATGAAGGCTGGCACGCCGGCACGTGTCTATGTCATGGGACAGCCAGACACCCCGCTAGAGGGGCACGTGGATAGCTTGGGGTGGGGCGTTTTGCCCGATGAGGCAAAGCTTGTCAACGGCATTCCCGTGATTCCAAAAACCCTCAACTGGGTGCACTTGGCCCAACGTTTCCCGGTGCGCATTTTGCTGAAAAATCCCCCCCAAGACATGATGCGTATAGGCGCCTCAGCGGTCGCGATCTTGCACTATGGCACCGATCAGTAAGGCGCAAAAAGCCCAAGATCCTTGGGAAGGGCTCTGGTCCTTTTTGAAAGAAGAGCTTGCACCAAAACCAGGGCGTTTTGCCTTCACCCTCCATGTGGCGGGCCTTGTGTGCTTAACGGTCCTTGTGTCCCAGACCCTGCGCATGCCACTTGTTTCCTACAGCGCCTATATTATTTTCATCCTTTCAAGGACACAGATCAACACGACACTTCTGCGCGCAAGCGTGGCCTTTGTGGTGGTGAGTCTCATGATTTGCTTTGTGATGGGGCTCTATATGTTGTGTGCGGGTGAGCCGGCACTGCGCATACCTATTTTATTGGGGATCACCTTTACGGGCATGTACGCCTCCCGCATCTCACCCCTGGGTCCCGTGGGGGTGATCATGGCGTTTATTGGATCCTTTGTTTTAACACTCATTGACGCCGTGCCGAGTGAGGCCCCCGTTCCCAGCGGCGATATTCTCACCAAGACGATTTTGTGGTTTTGGGCGGCGGCGTCCCTGCCCATTAGCTTCGTGCTGGGCTATCACCTGTTGCGCATTTACACGGGCTTTGAGTCTTTGGCGGCGCAGCAAAAAGAAAGGCCGCCTCTTCTTGTCCCGGACGCATTCACAAATCCTCTTTACACGCGCTACGCTCTCAAAGTGACCTTGGCTGTTTTCACAGCTTATTTTCTCTACAACATGGTGGACTGGCCCGAAATTCACACCTGTGTGGTGACCTGCTTTTTCGTGTCTTTGAGCAACACGCAGGACTCTGTGCGCAAGATGACGCAGCGCGTGGGCGGCGCCATGATTGGGGGAGGGATGGGCCTTTTGGCCATCATTTTTCTCATGCCCCACATGACGGATATTGGCCATCTTTTGCTGATGCTAGGGGGGTGGAGCATTCTGTGCGCGTGGATTGCGGCTGGCAGCGAAAAGCTCTCCTATATGGGGATGCAGATGGCGTTTGCGTTCTTTTTTGCGACTCTGGTGGGCTATGGTCCGACCGTTGAGCTTGCCATGGCGCGGGACCGTGTGATGGGAATCTTGCTGGGTAATCTCATCGTTTTTGCTATTTTTTCAACGATCTGGCCAGAGGGCAAGGAGCGTCAAGATGAAGCGTAACATGGGATGGCTTGTGGTTTGGGTGGGTATGAGCGGATGCATGAGCGATACGCGCACCCTGGCGCCGGTGGCACCAGACCAGCCATGGCGCCTGGAGGAGAAGGCAGAGTCGCAAAAGACAGGTTTTGCATTGCCAAAAGAGGCGGCCGCGCCCGCGTCCCACCCCCACAATCCCATTGATCCAAAGCGTCACTACACATTGCCTGAGCTCATTGACCTGGCGCAGAAAAATAATCCCGATACCCGCATAGCATGGGAGACCTCAAAGCAAGCGGCAGCCGCCGCGGGGCTTGCCCAGTCAGCTTACCTGCCGGAATTGAGCGCGCAGGTCTTAGGGGGCTTTGAGCGCACGCCCCTTCCCATCCCGAAGGACTTGAAGCCCAAGGGATATTTTACCGCCCACACACAAGAGCTTTTGCCGTCCCTGGTGATTAAGTGGCTCCTGTTTGATTTTGGACGCCGGGATGCCCAAGTGGAGGGGGCGCGCGCCTTGTCCACGGCCTCCAATGCGGCGTTTACGGGAAAGCATCAAAAACTGATCTTTGAGGTCTCCAAGGCCTACTTCATGCTGGACGCAACCCACGCCCAACTTGATGTGGCTGCGCGTGCGCTCAAAAACGCAAAGCTTCTCCAAGAGGCAGCAAGCGATAAAGCAAAGCAAGGCCTTGCCACAACCGTTGAGGTGGCCATCGCCGAGCGCGAGGTTGCCCAGGCTCAGCTGGATCTTGAGCATGCGCGCGCAAGTGACAACGAGGCCTATTACGCACTGATGGAAACCCTTGGATTGAATCCTACGCTGCGCATTCAGGTGGAGAGCGCGCGCGGATCCGATCTGCCCAAAGGACTTGAGAAGGATGTGGATACCTACATCACCCGTGCGCTGAGCCAGCGGCCAGATGTGGCGGCGGCCTATGCCAAGGTGCGTGCCAGTGAGGCGGGGGTGAAAGGGGCGCGTGCGGCCTATTATCCGACCCTTGGTGCTGAGGCGGCCCTAAGCCAAAATATGGGCACCGTGAAGATCGACAGCGGGCCCAGCTTCCATGTGAATAAGCCGGCTTCTGCTCTTTTGTTTCGTGTGAGTATGCCCCTTTACGACGGTGGGCTGCGCTCCTACGCCATGCGCATTGCGCGCTCGAAAAAGAAAGAGGCAAAGGCAGAGCTGGAAAAGGCCCAGGACCAGGCCATCCACCAAGTGGCCCAGGCCTATGACGCCTTTAAAAGTGCGCTGGCGTCTTACCAGGCGGCGCGCGCCCTTGTGAGGGCGTCAGACACGGCCGCACGCGCAGCCCTTGATGCCTATCACCAGGGGGTTGGGACTTTCACAGATAGCATGACCAGTCAAACCAAAAGTACCCAGGCCCACGCAGCCGAAGTTCATGCCCATGCCATGGTCTTAGCCAGCGCTGCCGCCTTGGCTTTTGCCACGGGCGATTTAACGTCGATTTCTGCTCTGGAGTCTTAAAGAGCACGCGACATATCCCTTGTGTTTCGGGCAAGGTTTCTGCTAGGTTTGGGCGTGCCTTTCCTTGCGTCACGCCAACACGGTTTTTAAAATGTCACGACTTGTTTACATCAATGGACTCTACGTACCCCAAGACACCGCCCTTATTGAGGTGAATGATCGGGGATTTCAATTTGGAGACGGCGTTTATGTCGTGGCCTCCCTCTATAACGGCCGTGCCATTGATTTGGACGCGCACCTTGGGCGCCTCGAGGGCTATGGGAAAGATATTCAGATTGACCTTCCCTTTGCCAAAGAGGTGCTCAAGGGTGTGTGTTTAGAGCTCATCCGTCGCAACCGTGTGAAAGAGGGCAGCCTTTATATCCAGATGACTCGTGGGTGCGCCCCCCGGGTGCATCCCTTTCCCGACGCGCCCGTCTCCCCCAGTTTGGTCATGATCATTAAGCAAAGCGCGGTACCTCTCGACGCCACACGTCTGCCCCATGTGAAGGTCATGTCCACCCCTGACATTCGTTGGCGTCGTCCCCATATTAAGGCGACCTCCCTTTTGCCCACGGTGCTTTTGCGCCAAATGGCCAAGGAGGAAGGATGTTTTGATGCGTGGCTGACGGACGAGGAAGGGGCTGTGAGTGAGGGCGCCAGCTGTAACGCGTATATCGTGACCCGCGCGGGGGTCCTCGTGACCCGTCCCCAGGATGGCAGCCTTGTGCCGGGGGTGACACGCACCCGTCTTTTGGCGTTGGCGCGCACAGCCGGTATTCCCGTGGAGGAGCGCCCCTTTACGGTTGAAGAGGCCAAGGACGCGGCGGAGGCCTTTTTGTCGGCTGCCGTGTCCATGGTCAAATGCGTGACCCATATTGATGGGCACCAGATCGGAACGGGAGTGGCTGGCCCCATCACCACGCGCCTAGCCAATCTTTACTTTGATTACTGCCGCATGACGACCAAAGACGCGGCGCCTGTGCGCACGTCTTATCTAGGGTTTAAGCGCCCAAGGACGGCCGCTATCGAGGGTGCGCACACTCACAAAACGTGGGCTCTGGCCAGTTAGCCACACAAGGGTCCCCCCCATGGCCGGGAGATCCTTTTCCTGTAAAAAGACTTGGTTGCCTTTGGAGAGGGTGAGGGGTGAAAGGGTCAGGACCCAGGTGTCTTGAAAGCACACGCGCCCATCGGTAAAAAACCCGTCCATCTCAGACTCAAGGGCCTCAGCCGGCGCCAGACCACAACTTTCGGCCCACACTTGCCTTGCAAAGCGCCCCGCGCGCTTTGACACCACCCAGAGCTGGTTATGCGTATCCTTCACCCCAATCACTTTTTGATCACTTGAAATAAAAAGATCCGGCACGGGTGAGGCAAAAAGCCACAGCACTAATCCCACGGACATGGGTGCCAGGCCAAAGAAACGCTTCTTCGTCACCACAAGGCACATCCATAATCCCCCAAGGGTAATGAGGGCCATGACACCGTCGCGCGGCGTGGGGACGGGCACGTGGGCGCCGGGCCAGGAGGCCACACTTTCGGCCATTTTAATCAGCATCTCCATGGCCCACGACAAAATGGGGGATAGCCCAAAATCGTAACCAAGGGGCATGGACAGAAGACTCAAAAGCAAAAGGGGAATTAGCACAAAGGTCGTCCAAGGGACCGCCATGAGGTTGGCGGGGATGGCTTGTAAGGTAAGGGTGTGAAAGGTTGCGGCCAGGTAAGGGGTTGTGGCAACCGTTGCAATGAGCGTGGTCAGGGTCACCCCCCCAAGATATGTCAGGAGGCGCAAAAACGTGCTGTCGGACTTTGGTGTGAGCAAAAGGTTGTAGGTGCGCATGGCGTCATAGGCGGCAATGAGGGCAAGGGCGGCGGCAAAGGACAGGACAAAGCTTGCGCTCATCAGCGCTTCTGGCAGAAACAGCAGAATCAAAAAGGCCGCGAGGGAAATGTTGCGCAGGGTAAAAGCCGTGCGGTCCACAAGGACGCCGCCAAGCACAATCCCCGTCATCACAAGGGCGCGGGTGGCGGGCAGGGATCCCCCACAAATGAGCCAGTAAAAGGCAGTGCCCGCAAGCGCAATGACGGCGGCCCATTTCTTAATGGGAAAGGCAAGGGCCAGAGGCGGGATGAGCACCAGAAGAAAACGCACACTGATGAAAATGAAGCCCGCTACAACGCTTAAGTGAAGGCCTGAAATGGCCAGAAGGTGTGCGGTTCCCGAGTCCGCGAAAGCTTTGCGGATGTCTTCTGGAATGCTGGAGCGCTCACCCGTGACAAGGGCCTTGGCAATGGCACTGGCTGGAAAGGTCAGGCGCGCCTCAAAGTAACGATTCAGCCGCGTGCGTAAATCCTCAATGGTCACATGGATGCGCTTGCGCAAAGAAGGGCCTGTGGGTGCGTCATCGGTGAGTAGGCGCGGCGGGGTGAGGGCGTGTCCTTGGGCGCCGATGCCTTCGAAAAATGTTTGGCGCCGGGTGTGGTGGGCGCCGGGCACCGCAGGCTCGGGTGCTGGCGCCGACTTGGGTGGCAGCGACTTGGGTGGAGCCGGTTCAGGCAGACCGGGTTATTTCAGTCAACTGAATGATCCGAATAGTATCCTGTCGCAACGCAGCGTTTATTATGACTACGATAGCTATACCGTCAAAGGTGAATACCGCGAACTGGTGCTGTCACACGCCCGGTTCTTGCGCGACAATGCCAGCGCCAGCGTAATCCTGCAAGGGAATACCGATGATCGTGGCAGCCGTGAATACAATCTGGCTTTAGGTCAACGCCGCGCTGATAGCGTCAAAAACATGATGACTTTAGCCGGTGCCCGTGATGCACAAATTGAATCGGTCAGTCTGGGCGAAGAAAAACCGCGTCAGATTTTGGCAGGTTTGGCGGAATATTACGAACCTGAAACCTTAGTCGGCAGAAAAGTCGTTGTCGTTGCCAATCTTAAACCGCGTAAAATGAGAGGTTTAGAATCGCAGGGAATGATCTGTGCCGCTTCTCTGGAAGACGAAACGGGCGAAAAACCTGCGTTGGCTAGTTTTATTGAGAACGTGGATATTGGGGCGAGATTGAA
>JAIUNT010000061.1 GCA_020161545.1 Pseudomonadota bacterium | reverse complement strand
TATACAGGGGCACCCTCTTAGGACGACGACTCGCGTGTACGCTTTGGCTTGGGCATGCCTGGCTTACCTGGATTGGCACGTCTTCTTCCACAGAATCTTGCGTCTCGTCATCACCCAAGGGAAAGGATTCGGGTGACCAGATTGGAGGGTAATTGTTTGGAGACAAAAATGAGGCAAAAAAGACCTCCTCTGAAAAAAGATCTGATGACACACCTGTAACATCCTGCGCAGGCAACGGTGCGCCACCCTGCTGCGCGCTTAAAAAATGATCTACGTCAAAGGGAGAGGATGCTGGCAGAAAAGAAGACATAACAGGTTCCTCGTCCACAAAGAGCGGGACCCCCTGGTGGCTGGACGCAAATGAGGAAAAGGACACAAACGCCATGGAAAGTGCCACAGGAAAAGAAAAACGCATTTTTAGAACCTTATGGGAATTACGACAATACAAAAACAGAATAGTCAAATATCATAGTATTAATGAATTGGCAAATTTTTTTAATTCAACGTAAAGCATATAAAAAAATAAAGAATCCTTTTAACAGAAATTGAACCTCGAACACCATCTCACACCTCGGCACAAAAGAGACCCCTTGACGAGAATCGTCGCAAGTTGCATTTTCCTCTTTCGAGAATTGGCTATCTGGGCTAATATCGGGCCCATGTTGACCCCTCTTTATAACGCTTGAGGGGTAAGTTTAGGCGTTATGCTGGCAAACAATTAAATAATAAGGAATTTGTTCATGAGTGATGTATTTGCACGTGTTAAGAAGCTTGTCGTTGAACACTTGGGTGTTGATGAGTCCAAGGTTACAGAAAGCGCAAGCTTTGTGGACGATCTAGGTGCAGATAGCCTAGGCACCGTTGAGCTGATCATGGCTTTCGAGGAAGAGTTCGGTATTGAGATTCCTGATGCTGCTGCTGAGAAGATTCTGACGGTTCAAGCCGCCATTGACTACATTCAAGAGCAGCAAGCGATCGCGAGCTAAGTGACTTTAGCGGGAGAAGGACGCCTATGAAAAGACGCGTTGTAGTGACAGGCATCGGCCTTGTCACCCCTTTGGGTGGAAGCGCGCGCTCCACATGGACAAATATGCTTGCGAGCCGCTCTGGCATTCGCACGGTGACGCGCTTTGATGTGAAGGACATTCCTGTGTCCATTGGCGGCTTTGTCCCGGAAGGTGACGAGCCGGACGCACTCAACGCGGATCAATATATGCCACCGGCTGAGCAGCGCCGTGTTGACCACTTTATCGTCTACGGTGTCTCAGCTGCGTCCCAAGCTATTGAGGACTCAGGCTGGTCACCCCAAACCGATGAGGAGCGCGAGCGCACCGGCGTCATGATTGGAGCCGGCATCGGCGGCCTTCCTCGCATTGAGGACACAGTGCGGACCCTTCACGAGAAGGGCTTTCGGCGTGTTTCTCCTTTCTTTATTCCAAGCTGCCTGATCAATCTTGTCTCAGGTCACGTCTCCATCAAGTATGGCCTCAAGGGGCCAAATCACGCGACAGTGACGGCCTGCGCAAGTGGTGCCCACGCCATTGGTGACGCAGCGCGCCTCATTGAATACGGAGACGCCGACGTCATGGTTGCGGGTGGTGCGGAAGCGGCCATTTGTCCCGTGGGCATGGCTGGATTTGCGGCTGCGCGCGCCCTATCCACACGCAATGACGCACCCCAGGAAGCTTCTCGCCCTTGGGATGAGGGACGGGACGGCTTTGTCATGGGTGAAGGCTCTGGCATCTTGGTTCTGGAGGAATACGAGCACGCTAAAAAGCGTGGCGCACGTATTTACGGCGAGCTGATTGGTTACGGCCTTTCCGGAGACGCACACCATGTGACAGCGCCGGCGCCCGATGGTGACGGCGGATTTCGGGCGATGTCCGCGGCGCTCAAGCGCGCGGGACTCAACCCTAGCGACATTGATTATATCAATGCCCATGGCACCTCTACACCTATGGGGGATGAGATTGAGTTTGGTGCGGTCAAGCGTCTGTTTGGCAGCGCGTGCGCGACCCTCTCCATGTCCTCCACCAAGTCTTCCATTGGACACCTTTTGGGAGCAGCAGGAGGTGTTGAAGCTGCGCTGAGCCTTCTGGCCATGCGCGACAACATCATGCCGCCTACGCTGAATCTTCACAATCCTTCTCAAAGTTGCCTTGGCATTGATCTTGTGCCACACAAGGCCAAGGAGAAAAAACTCAACCGCGTCTTATCCAACGCCTTTGGTTTTGGAGGAACAAATGCCTCCCTCATCTTCCAGCGTGTTGACTAAACGCCTCACATGCGCCCTGGGACAGTGTTTGGCTGTCTCAGGGCTCATGACCCTGCTTGTGGGTACCATTGCGGGGCGCGAGTGCGGTCTTTTTCTTGCAACGGCGGTGGGGCCAGCCACACCCCAAGTCCTTTATTTCCCACCAGGCACCTCCTTTAAGACCATGGCGCAAAAGCTTCAAGAAAGCGGCGTCGTCTCCTCAGCCCTTTTCTTGCGCATCAGCGCCCATACGGTCCTGCGTGGTGACACCTTTAAGGCGGGAGAGTATGCGTTCGCAAGCCCTATGACGCCTTCGCAAATGCTTAAAAAACTGCGTACGGGCGACGTGGTGGTCCATAGCTTTCGGATCATTGAAGGGCTGGAGAGTGAGATCATTTTTACACAGTTGCAGGCAGAGGCAGCGCTGGGCGGACCCATTACCCTGCGCGACATTCCAGAGGGCTCTCTTTTACCCGAGACCTATCATTTTCAGCGCCCTGAGACAAAGAAGCGTTTCCTGGCACGCATGCAAAAGGCACGCGACGCGCTTTTGGTGGCCCTTTGGCGGGACAGACAAGTTGCCTTCCCCCTTCAAACGCCCCAGCAAGCCGTCATTCTGGCATCCCTCGTTGAAAAGGAAACCCCTCTGCCCCATGAGCGCCCGCGGGTGGCCGCCGTCTTTTTGAATCGTCTCAAGCTTGGCATGCCCCTTCAGTGTGATGCAACGGTGCGATATGGTCTTTGGCAAAAACGCGGGGAACCTTTAAAGGGTGCCCTTTCCAAGGCGGACCTTCTAGAGGACACACCCTTTAACAGTTATCTGCACAAGGGCCTTCCCCCCACACCCATCTGTCATCCCGGGCGCGCGTCTATGGCGGCAGTGCTTCATCCCGCCCCCGTGGATGATCTTTATTTTGTCGCCGACGGCAAAGGCGGTCATGTCTTCAGTAAAACCTACACACAGCATCAAACCCACCACCAGGCCTGGCGCGCAAAAAGGGCTGCTTCGTAAAACGACAAAGCAGCCCTTTCAACAAATTAGCCCGTTCATGGACAGGCCCGGCAAGAAACCCGCCGAGCCCGGGTATTATTGACGAATACCTAATTCTGCACAAAGCATGTTGTATTGCATTTGTGCCGTCAGAATATTCCTTCTGACACCAGTTTGTTGTGCGACACGCATTGCATCCTGCGCTTGACGTAATCTTTCTTGCGCAGATGCCTGAGGGGCCGGGACGACCTGAGGAAGAACTTGCGGCACCGCATGATGGACTGGCGCACGTTGCACAGGCACAGCCAACGGCTCCATAGGAAGAGCCTGAAGCTGAGCTTGCAAACTATCGACAAGGGCCTTCTGTGTGAGAACCGCTCTTCTGGGTGCGCCCTCGCGCTGCCTTTGCAAATATAATGCCTCTGCAGCTGCTATCTCTGCAAGTAAACTCTCTCTGCGCGTGGCGCCAGGACCAGCAACGGCATGGGAGGAGCTTGCCTGAGGCGCAGAACCCGATGAGCTCGCCGCAACACCAGGCATGTGAATGTTTGGTATGGCTGCAGGTCTTTGAGCACCCCCCAGCGGGGCAGCCTGAACAGGTACGTTCAATAGCTTTGCATAGAACTCACTCATCTTAGAGCACTTTTCTTGCATGACAGTGTTCACCGTTGAAGACGTCAGTCTCAGCAAGTCTTCGTTCCACCAGTAGTGAGCTTTATCCTCTGCCGGTGCAGCCGGATCAATCACATAACCAAGCTTACGCAGCAAGTAATCAAAGAATGCCTTCTTGTATGGACGCTTAAGATCAGCGTCAAAGAAATTATCTTCCTCAAATTCTAGTACCTTATTCATTTTCCGATTCAGATAAGCATCTAAATTAATAAAATCATTTAAAAGTTCACGAAACCCTTTTGCACGATTCAAGTAGTCTGAAAGCATCTCCTCGTCCATGGTTCCAAACTCTGGAAAAAGTGCCACAGCAGCATCATAAAACGCCTTTTTTTTGGCTTTCTTAGCAATACGCTCCCTGAGCGTACCATCGCCTGCATTTGGCACACTTTGCGCCAAATGGGTCAAGGCATGAAGCATGTTGGAGAGGTAATCAGGGGTGCGCGCACGGGTATTGATTTGTCGGTAGTTATAACCGTGATCTCCATAGGAGGCCTGCCCGCCATCCAGATAGCGTGTGATCAGACTTGCGGGCGAGAATTGCGGGAGCGCTGCAACGGTTGCACCACAACCGTGGGTCAAAGGAATAGGCGTACCAGGTATTGAGAACGCCCCCATCATGCGGTGTTCCATAATGTAAGGCACGTAAAGTGGCCTTTCATTCATAGCAAAGTCAGCATTAGCCTGACTATAATAGTCCGCCGTCAGACGTGCCCTGGCACCATCCTCACCAACAAGGGGGAAAAGCTTTTTGTGTTGACGCACGAAATGGAGACGGTCAGTGGTGATGAACTGAGAAATTCGATGGGCGAGCGTTTCCGGTGAATCACCTGAAAAAGCACGCCACTCGGCTGCGCCAATGGAGTCTTTCACACCATCAATACACCCATCCCAGTTGGAAAGCACAGCGCCCATGAGGCTTCTTGCCGCGGCAAGTTTTGCCCCATCAGTTTTGTCCCCGCCCAGGTAGAGGTCATAGAGTCTTTTTAGACGACGCCAGGAAAGCTCATCATAGTCAAGCTTTTTGAGCTGCGTCACAAGCTGAGTCGTGTCATCGCGAGCGCCTCGCAATGTGCCCAGAACATCCCGCTCAAAGGCCTGTATTTCACCTAGTTGCAGCGCTTTTTGATAACGAGGATCACCTGTGATCGCAAAGTCATAGGACTTTAAATAGGGGTCGAACAGCATTTGATTGGGATTCAGGCGAGCCACATCCTGGCGACGGGCACGCAGTGTGCGCTCAACCTCGGCGTAAGAATCCCCCGTTGTAATGTTAACACTTGGCCGATCATAGAAAGCGTAACGTGAGATTGTCACAGACTTTTTTGCGGCAGCTGAGCGCTCTTCTTTGGCGGTGACAAAACCTTTGACATACGTTGATTTTCCGTCACCAAAATCTCGACTGGCTTTCTTATATGCTGGCTCTAGAACATCCTTCCACTCTTCCATCAGCGTGCGGTAGGCTTCCTCACACACGCCACCATCGCTTGATGAGGCATCTACTTTCGCGGATTTAAAGCGCGTGACTTCGTCCGTAACACCTTGATAGAGAACAAAAAGGTCTTGACTTAGGGAAAGCTCATCAAGGGCGCCAGAAGGCATGCGTGCCTTCAAAGTGTCGCTCCACTTGCGATACCGGGCAATCTTTTCTGGCTTGTGCAGTGCATACTGTGGATCAATGCCCTCATTGTCTTGGAGCATCGTGTCTACTTTGATCGCATATGCGCGCGCCAGAAGCGTGACGAGTGCGTTTTGCTTGATGGAGGCAAAGGTTTTGTCTGCCTCTAGTGTTTTGAGTTGCGCGTCCCCGCCCAAGTAACCAGCTGTGCCCTGGGTCGCACCTTGCAAATCCCCATCAAGGGCAGACAGATCGCCAAGGGTTTCAATCAGGTGCTTTTGGGCAAGCTTTGCGGTCACCATACATTTTGCCTTGATAATATTGCCCGAAAAGTTCAGGTAATTATCAATATGACGCCCTTCATCTACAAGGGCGGCAGCAGACGCAGCCGCATCATGACTGGGCACAACACGGTTAAAGTGATTGCCACGGTTAATCAGGTAAAGAGTGCCATCAGCATGGAAGTTAATCCGCCTGTGCGCCATGGTCATACGTGTGTTACCGGCCTCCCGACCGTGCAGAATGCGCCTGCCGTGATCTTGTTGAACATAAATTGCCAAGTTCTTATTCAAAAGATGCGCCAATACGTCCAAGAAAGAAGGTTCTGTTTCAACACCATAATGGTCCGTATTAAAGTCCATGAAGTGTCCATTCACCAGAACGTTGTTGATGTAACTCCGGTAAGCCTCCTCAGTCTTTGCCCACGCAACGACACGTCCAAAAAATATGTCTGCTTGGTTGTTGAAGTCGGCCCGCTCTCCTGCCAGCATCTGTCCTGCTTCTGCTTTAATAAGGTCAATCACATCACGCTGGTCACGCATCTCACTCAGCTCATGGGTATTAAACATAGATTGTGGTAAGCGGTTTTCCTTGAAAGCGGTCAGAATCTCATAGTGCGCCATGTCACGGATCTCTGCTCTATTTGCCGCAGCAAGAAGAAGATCTTTGGCCTCTTGGTGTGAGGCAAATCCCATGGAATAAAGGCCACAGTTTCCGTCACCAAGCATATAATATTCACGGAACCTTACGTTCGTAGGATCTAGCAGCTCTTCTAAATTTGAAAGGCGCAGACCCTTTGCCTCTGCTTTAAGGTGTGCCTCCTGGGAGGCCAAATAGCCCTTTGCAGCCATCTCTTCTATATCCGCAATGGGGGAGGCGGATGGTGCTGAGGAAGAGCTGGCAAAAACAGCCCCCGTGGCACAGAAAACAACGAAAGAGCTTGTAATAAGGAGTGAGGTAATTTTTTTCTTCTTCATGGGACGGCCTATAGGTCACGAGAATACTTCTTATGTAAGATTTAGTGACCCAATGTCAATATATTTTTCACAGATCTGGCAAAATTATCTTTCCTTCGGGGGCCGAAACTTAAAAACACACATCACGTTCATTTAATAAAAATTTTAAGCATTTAGAAACTTTCATCAGATATTCTATAAAGGTGATTGATAAGAATGGGAACTTGACCGATGTCTAGCCAGATCCGCACCCAGCTCAGCGACCTCTTAAACAGTAACACAATGCACGGCTTTATTATTGCCATTGTTCTTTGCAACGGCGTTGTTTTGGGCCTGCGCACGGAGCCAACACTTGAGGTGCATCTGGGAGAGTTTCTCAGTTTGCTTGATAACCTGACCATTGGTCTGCTCATTGGTGAGGTGCTCCTCAGGTTTATGTTAACGGGATCGCATTTTTTCAAGCGAGGTTGGAATATCTTTGACGCCGTGATCTTGTCCTTGTCTGTTTTTGCCATTCTCTATAACGTTCCCGTTTTGGCGGCGCTGCGTATTATGCTGCTCTTTCGCATCATCGAGCTCATCCCCACCATGAAGCATGTGGTGGAGGCCATTAAGCGCGCGGTGGAAGGACTCACCAATGCTGTTATTCTGCTTCTTGTGGTGTTTTACACCTTCTCCGTTGCGGCCACCCACCTCTTTGGCACCATTGCGGGCGATCACTTCGGCAATGTGGGGCGTGCCATGTTTACACTCTTTCAAGTCATGGCCTTTGACAACCTTGGTGACATCATCCGCCCGCTCATGGAAAAGCAGACCTGGGCGTGGGCCTTCTTTGTGGTCTTTCTGATTCTGACGGCGTTCTCGATTTTGAACCTCTTCATTGGTATCATTGTCCAAGCCATGCAAGACGCCTCTAACGCCTTGGCAAAGCACAAGAAAGTGACCCAAAACACTCAAAGCGCCGCCACGCCCCCTGCGACAACAAAGGAGTAGGGGCGCTTTTTAGGGTGCTTTTGCATAAAAATTGACTCAAAAGGCGAGAGATTTGATATAAGCTGATCCTAGGCTCATTTTTGCTAGCAAAGGCAGTTTTTACGTGAAACTTGTTGTTTTAAAAGAGACGGCGCCCCATGAAAAGCGTGTGGCTCTGACTCCTGAGGTCGCCGCCAAGCTCATCCAAGGAGGCCACAACGTCTGGGTGGAAACCGGGGCAGGTCTTGGCTCGAGCATCTTGGACGAAGCATTCACCAAGGCGGGTGCTCAGATTTTCTCTGATCTCTCATCCACGCTTAAAGACGCAGATATCCTCCTGAAGGTAGGCGTGCCCAGCACGAACGCGGCACGGGACGAGCTTGGCCCCCTCAAAGAAGGTGCAAGTCTTGTGGCCATGCTATCCCCACACACCCACAAGGATCTTTTTGCACGCTATAACGCGAAGAAGCTTAACTGCTTCTCCCTAGAGCTCATCCCGCGCATTACCCGCGCTCAAAGCATGGATGTTCTGTCGTCCCAGAGTAACCTGGCCGGGTACCGCGCGGTCATGGAAGCAGCAGCCCTTTATGACAAGGCCTTCCCCATGATGATGACCGCCGCAGGCACCGTGGCCCCTGCCCGCGTCATGATTTTGGGTGCAGGGGTAGCTGGCCTTCAAGCTATTGCCACGGCAAAACGCCTCGGCGCCATTGTATGCGCCTTTGACGTGCGTGAGGCGGCAAAGGAGCAAGTGGAAAGCTTAGCTGCCACCTTTATCTCTGTCCCTGCCAATCAAGGGGGTGAAACCGCCGGCGGTTACGCCAAGGAAATGGACGATGATTACAAGGCGCGCCAAGCTCAAAAAATCAAAGAGACCCTTGCAACCCAAGACATCGTCATTACAACAGCCTTGATTCCCGGTAGACCGGCGCCACAGCTGATTACCCAAGACATGGTCGAGGGTATGAAGAGCGGCGCCATCATTGTGGATATGGCTGTGGAGTCTGGCGGTAACTGCGCCATGTCTAAGCTGGGCGAGATCGTGACGACCCCAAACCACGTGCGCATTGTAGGCCACCCGAACCTGCCCAGCCGCATTGCCCGGGACGCGAGCGCCTTATACGCACGCAATATGCTGAACTTTTTGGGACTGCTCCTTCCACAAGGGGAGACTGGCCCCAACTGGGAAGACGAGATTTTGCAAAAGACCCTTCTCACCAAAGAAGGCGCCACTTGCCACCCAGACTTTAAGGAGAACACCCAATGACCGTTGATACATTTTTTGATGGCGTGCGCGCACTCACCGCGTCCGTCATGAACGTCTCCCTTGACGCCCCCGCCAGCGAGAGCGTTTTTGTGCAGGTGAGCGAAACCCTCGTGACAAACGCGGGCCCCTCACCTTTTCTCATGGGACTAACAGTGTTTGTGCTGGCCTGCTTTGTGGGGTACTACGTTGTGTGGCAGGTCACCCCTGCCCTCCACTCCCCCCTCATGGCCGTCACCAACGCCATCTCCAGCGTGATTATCGTAGGCGCGCTCCTGACTGGCGGCGTTGACTTGGCGGGAGAGGCGAAATTCTTAGGCGCCGCCGCCACCTTCCTTGCCGCCATTAATATCTTTGGGGGCTTTGCCGTGACCACCCGCATGCTACGCATGTTTGAGAAAAAGAAGTAAGGAGCCACCCATGAGCGAGAACCTTCTGGCCCTGTGCTATCTTATTTCGTCCGTATGCTTTGTGATGGCTCTGCGCGGCTTGTCCTCCCCAAAGACCTCCCGCATGGGAAATCTTTATGGGCAGGCGGGCATGACCCTGGCCGTGGGGGCAACCCTTGCCAACCCTTCTGTGACCAGCTTTGGTTGGATTATCCCAGCCCTTGTGGCCGGCGCGGCTGTGGGACTTTTCATCGCCAAGCGCATCGTCATGACGGCGCTGCCGCAGCTGGTGGCGGCCTTCCACAGCTTAGTGGGTCTTGCAGCCGTATGCGTCGCGCTGGCTGCCTTTTCCCTGCCTGAAGCCTTTGGCATTGGCACCGTTGGGAACGTTCACACGGGCTCCCTTGTGGAGATGTGCCTAGGTGTGATTGTGGGTGCCATCACCTTCTCAGGCTCCGTCATTGCCTTTGCCAAACTTCAAGGCATCATGGGCGGCAAACCCATTCGCCTGCCTTTCCACCACGGTCTGAACGCCCTTTTGTTTGCAGGCCTTGTGATCTTTGGGACCCTCTTTGTCATGGGACAAAGTCAG
>JAIUNT010000060.1 GCA_020161545.1 Pseudomonadota bacterium | reverse complement strand
AGATCGATAATACGCTCTGTTCCTCTATGCCCCTTGACGCCTTTCCCATGACCGATGACGCGGGTGACGGAGACAAGGTCTTTGCCAATATGCTCCACTATATCAAAGACAATTTCCAAACAAGCCCTGACGCGCTTACAGCCTACGAAGCACCCAAAAACGACCGCTTTTCAAGCCCACAAATGCGCATGCATACGGCTTCTCTTCTAAGAAAACAACTTCCGGGTACGGTCAATGTTATAGAGCAGGCAAACCGCTGGGATGAGATTTACAAAACATTTGATCACATATTTTTTTACGAAAGTCATGTGGCAGCAGCCATTTATGGACTAGCTGGAGATGCCGAAACGGACCCCCAGAAGAAAGCACACTTTTATGCCAAGAGCGCACAGCTCTATGACAGTCATCACTCGGCGCTGCCAGAGCTCAAAGCTCAAGGAGTGTACACAGTTGCCTCTGCCTACCATAAGGCTGGCTTTTTCGCACTGCAACAATCTGAGAAAGAAAAATATTTTTCAAAAGCCGCTCAATGGTATTCTAGACACCTCGATAAACTCGCACAGCCACCTGCCGACGCCCTACGTGTCACCGCACTCGCCCATAGCAACTTGGCCCTTGTCACATTAGACCCATCGAGAAGAATCCATGCCTTCTTGGCATGCGCATCTTATTGGGATGCCTTCTTTGAGAAAACCCAGACGCCAAAACCGGATGATATGAAGACTGCCTCAAGCGTCTACCGGACAATTGCCGACACCACCAAAGATCCCGCTCAACGGACTGCATACTTGAATAAATGCGCAGCACTTTTTCAAAGGCATCTGGCTTACACATTTCCCCTAAGGAACCCATCATGACCTTAAAACTGACCCTACTGACGGCTTGTCTTTTAGCAAGCGCGCCCCTTTTCGCAAGCTCGGGCATTGAAGAGGTGAGCCAGGCGCCCCATGGCAATAAGCGTTTGGCTGCAGGGCTTGCCCAAGGGGATGAGGGTGCCCACAAGAAGTCCAAGACAAGAGCGGCGTTACAAGAGGCCCCCGAGCACGCATCCTTGCCGATCTGGACCAGCGGTCTTTCCTTTGAAAATACCCCTGAAGGCCGCGCGCAACACCACACCTTTGTGAACAGCGTTATGCCCCAGGTGATGACCGCTATGCTCGTCATGTATAAAAGGCAGGAGCCGAACGCGGTGTTTTCATTTTTAGACGTGCTTGAGGCGCACCAAGATTATTCTTCCATGGGCGTGCTCCTAAAAGAAACACGCCTGTGGACTTTTCTGCGTGGGATTAAGGACGCTCAGCCATCCAATCTGCCCCTTGCCGCATTTTCTGTGGGTGAGCACGTGGGCGATGGCGACAAAATGTTTGCCAATATGCTCCACTATATCAAGGGGGATTTTCGAACAAGTCCAGTTTTTCTGCCTTTTTATGAAGCGCCGAAAGAAGAGCGTTTTACAAGTCCACAAATGCGTATGCACAAGGCTCAACTTCTGAAAGATCAATTCGCCCATGCACGAAGCGACATAAAGCGCGCACAACTTTGGGACGAAATTTTAGAGACCTTTGATGACCTGTCATACCAAGAGCTTTGTGCAGCTGGACGTGACTATAGCTTGTTAGCACTCAAATACACTGACAGCGCAACGCAATTCAAACTCCATCATAAAGGCGCACAGCTCTTTGAGCGTGCATGGGATGCTCAAAGCACCACCATGTCGTTGAGAGGAGCAGCTTTGGCTTATTTACGCGCGTGCGAGAGCGCAACAAAAGAAACTGATAAAGTCCTCTGCGCCTCAAAAAGTGTCGCTTTCTGGGACCGTTATCTTGCACAAGAGACAGCGCCAGAGGCATTTGAGCTTGAATGCGCTGCACTGGCGTACAAAAACCTTTTCCACCAGTCATCCGATACTGAAAAGGATATAAACATACTCCTCAAAAGTGCCGAGCTTTATGACCGCTTCTTTAAAGAATCAAAGGCGCCTCTACATCCTTATAAGTGTAATCAGGTGGCGGGTGTCTATGCAATGGCCGCAGCCTGTAAGTTTGATGCCGCCTATGCGACAAAGGCCGACGAGCTCTGGGACATCTTTTTTGCGCATAATAAAACACCTCCTGCGGACCTCCAAAACAGTATCGCAGACTTTTACGTCGTAATGGCGGCGGCTGTGAGCGATCCTCGCACAAAAGAACGTTACCTTCAAAAAAGCGCGCGTCTCAAAAATGTATCTGAGCTCAATCCAACTGAAGCAACACCCGCACAAGGACACTAGAAAATGGCACTTACCCTTAGAACACTCGCCGCCTGCCTTTTGACAACCACAACGCTTTTTGCAAGCACCGGGGTGGAGGAAGCCAGCCAGGCGCCCCATGGCATCAAGCGTTTGGCTGAAGCACGCACGCACGAAGACGCAGATGTTTGTAAGAAGCTTAAAATGGAAGACCGTCCCCAAGAAGCGGTGAGCGAGGAAGAGATGGCGCAAGAGGCATCTCTTGCCCTTCTTGATTTGCCTACGGAGGTTTTAATGTGTATGGCGCAAAGCTTCTCATCAAATAAAGATCTCCTGACCCTGGCCGCCACAAACAAAGACCTCTTTCAAATCGCCTTGACCGTCTTCTACAAAAGAAACAGCCCAACCCGCATCTGGACCAGCGGCCTTTCCTTTTCGGATGATCTTACAGGAGAAATGCTCCGCTTCACCTTTACGGCCAAAATCATGCCCGAAATTATGAAGACCATGCTGGTCATGTATAAAGGCCAACACCCCAACACCGTGTTTACGTTCAGGGGACTACTGAACAAACACAGCGCCCTCTGCTCTATGGGACACACCTTGAGCGAAACACCTTTGTGGACTTTTCTGCGCAGCCTCAAGAAAGCGCAGCCTTCAAGCTTGCCCCTCGCGTCATTTTCTCTTACAGACGACGCGGGTGACGGAGACAAGGTCTTTGCCAATATGCTCCACTATATCAAAGACAATTTCCAAACAAGCCCTGACGCGCTTACAGCCTACGAAGCACCCAAAAATGACCGTTTTCCCAGTCCACAAATGCGCATGCACGACGTATGCTTGCTCAAAGAGCAGCTAAAAACCACACAAGGTCACAGAGAAATCGCCGCGCTCTGGGACAAGATCATTCAAACCTGTGACATCCTTACACGCGAGGAGGCCCTTGATGCTGCCAAAGCTTATGCATCAGTCGCACGCAACTCAATGGACATGGAAGAACGCGCCATATTCTTTGAAAAAAGCGCCCAAACCTATGCACGTGTCCTCAAAATTGAAGTCTCCCCTCAAACCTTAGGAGCCGCAGCAACCAGCTTCCGCGATGCTGGCTCTCATGCAAGCACAGCCGCTGATAAAGCATTTTTCTTTGCAGAAAGCGCGCGGCTTTGGGACCTCCTTATTGCACAAGAACAAAATCCAATGCGCTCACACTTGACGGAGGCAGTATGTGCCCATGAGCTCATCTTAATGTACACACCAGACACCGACAAAAAAGCAATCCACTATAACGCAATGGCCAATCATTTGAAGAAACTCTTAGCGCTCACAGAAAAGCCAGACATAATGGACATAAGAAAAGCAGCGTTGGCGCATTATAATGGCGCCCCATCTTGCGCGAATGTAGGGGATCAATACGCCGCTTACGCCAGTAGCGCGGACTTTTGGGACCGTTACCTTGCAAATATCAAGCGCCCTGGCGCGAGCGACTTGCGCCGCGCCTGTCAAGCCTATGATAAGCTCGCACAGCATGCCCCCACCCCAGAGGAAAAAGCACACGCATCCCTCAAAAGCGCCAACCTTTGTGAACAATTACAAAAGAAATTAAAAGTTCCCGATGCGAGCGACTTACGTGACATGGCGTCCGTTTATTGTAGGGCCGCCATATATGCGCGCGTGGACGCAGATAAACAATCCTATGCGCGCAAAGGCGCCAGAATGTGGGACAAGTCCTTTGCAAAAGAAAATAATACTGACCCACAAACGCGCGCCCTGGCTTCATCCTTTTATGAACAAATGGCGTCTTTTGCAAAAACACCAGGCGCAAAGAACCGTTACCTCCAAAAAAGCGCCGCCCTTAAGAGTACGCTTGAGCAAAATCAAACTGAAACACCGCCCGCACAAGGGCATTAGAAAATGGCATACACCCTTAGAACACTCGCCGCCTGTCTTTTAGCAAGCGTGCCCCTTTTCGCAAGCCCGGGCACGGAGGAAGCCAGCCAGGCGCCCCATGGCATCAAGCGTTTGGCCAGCGAGGAAGAACTCACGGGCATAGATACCCACAAGAAAATGAAAGTGATCTCACAGCCAGCTGCCCAGGCTGAAGAACAGCCCGTTAACGTGTTCCCCCTCACGGCTCTCTCCAACGAGTTGCTATTTCAGGTGTTTTCTTTCTTGCCCAAGAGGGATTTGATATCTGTCGCGTGCACGGGCAAACACTTTAAGGAACCGGCGTTGACATACGCCCTTATTCAGGATTGCCCCACCCGCGTGTGGTCATCGGCCTTAACCTTTACCCAAGATCTTGATAACGAGAGGCAACATCACACCTTTGTGACGCAGGTCATGCCGCGGGTCATGCACACCATGCTGGAAATGTACAGGACTGAAGATAGAGAGGTCCTGCAAGATTTTAAAAGAGTACTTCGCACCCATAAAACCTTCGCGTCTGGCGAAGCGTTGTTAGGCAAAACTCCCCTGTGGCAGTTTTTGAAAACGATCAAAAGCGTCCGAAGAGATGACCTTGACCCGGCAAAGTTTTCCCGTCCGGAAGTGTTGGGTGACGGTGACCGCGTGTTCTTGAACATGCTCCTCTACATAAAGGCGAACTTTGGTAAAAGCCCGTGGGACCTTGACTTTTATGACGCGCCAGCGCACCCCCGCTTTCTCAGCCCCCAAGCCCGTATGGAGGCCCTGGCACAGATTGAACTGGACGAGTCTGTGCCACACATTGGACCCGCCATGGAGGAGTGCATTAAAACGTTCCATTTGCCCGCGTCCTATGAGCTTTTACGCGTGGCCAGAGCGTACGAAGACGCCATGGACGAAGAAAACGACGACTTTGATGCAAAAGCAGGATTTGGCCAGAAGCGGGCCGAGCTTTATGAACGCGCCCTCTACGCCGAGGAAAATCCCCATCTCTACCTCTTTGAAATGGCCGCAAAAGCCCACCAAGACGCGGCTTACTATCCCACAGACCCTTCTCAAGTGGGGCCCCACTACGCCCAAGCAGCCACCATTTGGGAGAAGCTGCTGGGCACCCAAAAAAGCCCATCAGCTAATACTTTCAAAGCCCTTGCATGGGCTTTGACCCAGGCGGCGATTTACGCCGCAAGCCAGGAACAAAGCACCGCCATGCACACAAAAAGCGTCGGGTATTGGAACCAGCTCATAGCAAAAGGCACAAAACTGAATCTTAAAGAAACCATCAGCGCGGCAAAGTCCTATGGGGCTCTGGCCGAAACTCTGGGCGCTGGCACGCCTGAGAAAACCCTCTATACCCAAACCGCTGCTGAGCTTTGGCATTACTACGTGACAACGAAAAAGAAGCCAGGCCCAGACGCGTTGATTGAGGCCGCAAACGCCCTGTACCGCGGGGGCTTATGTGCCGCAGACCCAGATCAAAGGGCCCTTTCAATCATGCGGGGCGCCCAGTGCTGCGACCGCCTCACAGACGGCCGAGGCATCCCAGATATTTACTCTCTTTGGGTGATGACGCGCGTGTACCGATCTGCCGCGACTCACGCACCGAGTGAGTCGGAGGCACGCCGCTACGCCCTTAAAAGCGTGAGGCGCCTTGAGCAGTATTTGTCACGCCGCCCAGAGCCCTCTCACGAGGAATTACGCGTGCAGATCACCACCTATTATGAGGCTTTTTTGACCCTGACAGACCCGGTTGAGAAGATGCAATACCTCGCGAAAAGCCTTGCACTGTGTGATGCGTATTTCGCAAAAGACGAACACCCAGGCGAGCGTGCCCGCACATACGCCTCCGCCATTTACGCGCAAGGCGCCGTCTTCACCCAAGATCCGGCCCTCAAAGCCCTCTACCAGCAGAAGAGTGACGCGCTCATAGATGCACGTGTCCCAGCGCACCCCATGTAATCACCCAAAATCCCATAGATATAACCAACCAAAGTAGAAGAAAATGAAACCCCTCTTTGCCCTCCTAACATCGTCCCTCCTTGCAACCATGCCCCTGTTTGCCAGCACGAATGAGTCCCCCATGGACCTATGCGAGGCGGACCACAGCACCACCTCCAAAGGCGCAAAACGCGCACTGAGCTGCGCCTTGGGCCAAGAAGGTATCCTGACACAAAAAAGATTACGCAGCACAGCAAAGCCGCCAGCGCACCAACCCTCCCCCACGCTTCTGGGCGCGCCGACGGAGGTGTTGTTTCATCTCTTCTCATTCTTGGACAAGGATGATTTGGTATCCCTGGCATGCACAAGCAAAAGCGTTAAAGACCTTGCACTCACCTATCAGCTTAACAAGACAAGCCCCACCCGGGTGTGGTCATCAGCCCTAACCTTTTGTCAGAACACAGCAGAGTGCGAAAAAATGCGCGCCCTCTTTGTGAGGGACGTCATGCCGCCTGTGATGGAAACGCTTCTTGTTGCCCTCAAGACCCAAACCCCTTATGCGTTTGATCGCCTTTCATCACGCCTCGACGCATTCACCGGCCTTGAGTCCCACGGTCAAACATTGGGATACAGACCTTTGTGGCAGTTCTTATATAGCCTTCAAGGCACAAAACCCGAAGACATAGACCCTGAGGGCTTTTTCACCGAGGGCCCTATGGGGGACGGAGACAGAGTCTTTCTTAACCTCCTTCATTACGTCAAAAACAATTTCGAAGTAGATCCCAAAGATCTCCCGGCCTATGACGCCCCGCGCAACCCAAAGATCCTCAGCCCTCAGGCACTTATGCACAAGGCGTCGCTGTTGAAAGCAAAGCTCCCCCTTGTGCAAACGCATACTGAGCGTGCAAAGATTTTGGATGAGATCTTGGAGACCTTTGATGACCTCTCGCCTGAGGAAATCAGGAGCGCCGCAAAGATCTATAGAAAAGCAGCTTGGGAAAACACTCAACACGCGGCAAAACGCAGTTTCTACGAAAAGAGTGCCTGCATGTGGCATTCTCTTTTTGCGCAAGAGGTGGTAACCCCACAGGACGCAAGAGAGGCCGCCGTGATGCATCTTAGCATTGCATCTTTGTCCATTACCCATCAGGAAAAATACCAGGCCTATGCCACAGGTGCCGGGCTATTGGCTATGTGCTTGCCACATCTCCCCCATGATCCTCATTACACCGTTTACATAAGTGAAGCCGCCATGGCCCACCACAGCGCCGCTTTTTTTGCGCCCGTAGACGACAAAAAAGCGTATCACTTCACAAGCAGCGCTAACCTATGGGATAACCTTACCGGTCACTTTGCGCACATGGGCATGCATGAGATCAAAGAAGCCGCCATGGCGTACCAGTACGCTGCCTACTACGGGCAAAAGGCCGACGATAGTGGGCCCAGAATCCTCAAAAGTGCGGACCTTTGGACGCTTTATGTTGAAAACGCCGCCAACCCAACGTTTCTGGAATTTAAAGACGCAGCGACCATGAACTTGAGCGCAGTCCGTTACGCAAACAACGAGACGCAGCCCAAGTACTATAAAAAAAGCGCAATGTTCTGGCACACATATCTTGGCCAAGAAGAAGGGGAACCCACCCTTCTGGATATGAAGGACGCCGCCGACGCGTACCGGGGTGCCGCCTTTTACACACAAAATCCGCTGAAGAAAAACGCGCGCTTCTTAGAAAGTGCAAGGTGGTGGTTGCTCTATCTCAACCAGGTCAAAAACCCAGACTTGATCACCGTCAACCAAGCGCTGAACACCTTTGAAAACGCCATCCCCCTCACCCAGGATCCGCTCCAGCGCTCGGCCATGAAACGATATACGCGCAAGCTACGAGCTATGAATGTCAAGCACCAAGAAGCTTGGGCGGCAAGGCAGAAACGAGGGTGATCATGTTGCCTATGGCCCCCATGAACAATTTTAGAGACACACAGCCAAGGGCGTTCAATAAGGATGTTTCTTGGCTGTACAGTCTCCTTCAAAGTGTTCTGCAAAAAAATTGACAATATGATAAACAAAGACTATATACTTTTTAAATTTCTTGAACTTAAGAACCCTCAAGTGAAAAAGGTTTTTGGATCCTTTGTTCTTTGTCTCCTGGCATCAACCCACGCTCTTTCAAGTGTGGATGAAGAAGGTTTCCCCAGTCCCGCGTCTGTGACCGGCCACAAACGCCCGCAATCCCAAGAAAGTCGTACGGGCGCATCTACCCCAAAAGTGCAGCGCGTCAACCCAGATACCGATGAGACGTCCACACAAGATGGCCCCGTGTCCTTCTGCCTTTTAAAGCTCCTCCCTTACGAAATTCTCACCCACATTGCCCCATACTTAAGCAATCAAGAACTCCTTGATTTTGCTTCTACAGATCAGGATTTGAGAGCACTTTTGCTCCCCATCTACTTCACAAAAAACAGCCCCACCCGCACCTGGACAAGCGCCCTTGAATTTAGCGCTGACTTACAAGGGCGCAAAGATCACTTCACCTTCGTGGCCAAAATCATGCCCAAGTTGATGCACGCGGTGCTCACCGTGTACAGATGCCAGACCCCCGCACACATCACATATTTCCAACACCTTTTGGAGGAGCACGGCACTTTCGCCATCCAAGGGCAAGCTTTACAAGAGACACCACTCTGGCAGTTTCTCATGACCCTTGAGGGAGGTGACCCAAAAAACATTTCCCTGGACAGTCCCTTGCTTGGCACACCGCCTGGTGACGGCGAGCATGTCTTTTTCAACATGCTCCACTATATCCAACAAGGTTTTTCGAAAGATCCTGCGACTCTGCCATTCTATACACCGGCGCGCACATTGGGTCACAGAACTCTTCAAAAGAGCTTGTACGAAGCCCATGCTTTAATCGCCCAAGCCAGAGCACAAACAGATCCTTTCACCCGCGCCCAAACCTGGGATCAAATCCTTACGACCTGTACCATCCTTACGGAAAGTGAGCTGCGCACCGCCATCATGCACTATACCCAGGCAGAGCGTGCAACCGTTGATAAAAACGCCAAACACATCCTTTTGACAAAAATCATACGGATGTGGGATGCGTATCTTAAGGACGTGCCCACCCCAAACGCACCAATTTTGCGCATGGCTGCCTTTGCTTACCAGAGCGCTGCCTCACCTGGGCTTGATCCGCATATAAACAGGGCGTATTTTGCAAAAAGCGTCTCCCTGTGGGAAACTTTCTTTGCGCAAACACCCAACCCGGGTGCAGAGCATCTTGAGATGGCTGCATATGCAACCACCCAATTTGCCCGCTTACAGGAGAATGAAGAAGAAAAAATACGCCTGTTACGCGTCAGTGCCGCCCTTTGGGAACGCTGCACACACCCCTTCAACAATCCGCGGCCTGCGATCCTCTCTCAAGCCGCCACCACGCATTTCATCTTAGGGTTTTACAGCCCCGATATGTTAGAACGCGCGTCTTCTATTTTAAAAAGCGCCTCCCTTCGTGCACGGCACCTCGATCAAGTCCAGAATCCGGATCTGGCTGATTTGAAGAGTGCTGCCGCAACCTATACCTTGGCCGCTACCTACGCGCCAAATCCTCAAACTGTGAAGACTTTCTCCCTCGAAAGCGCCCGTCTTTGGGATAGGGTCCTTATGCACACCCCCACGCCGGCGGCAAATGAGCTACACGCAGCCATGGGCGCTTATCTCAATGCGTCCAAGCATTCAAGCAATGGTCCTGCAAAAAAGGTGCCGCTCGATAAGTGCACTGCGCTCTATGATGCGCATTTGCGTCAGGGCAATCACCCCACACAAGAGCTTCAAGAAAAGATAGACGAAGTGATGGCTGAAATGGCTCTGTGCAACCAAGCACCACAGCAAACACGGCGCGCCAACAAGGGAGACGCGGCGCCCAAAAATCCACCAAGAAAGAATTAATGGGTTTTTGAACATGTGTACGCAAATCCCTAAAATCCACACCCGTCCTCATCTGGCCAGCGCCTTATCTGGCTTTGCCAGTCACCGTGACAAAGAAATATTTTCTGGGCATTGGCG
>JAIUNT010000059.1 GCA_020161545.1 Pseudomonadota bacterium | reverse complement strand
ATGACCAAGATGTGCTATTATCCACCCGCCAAGGAAAGAGCATCCGCTTTGAAAGCACAGATGTGCGTGTCTTCACAGGCCGCACCTCCACGGGTGTGCGCGGCATTCGCCTCATGGACGGGGACGAAGTTATGTCCGTGTCGGTTCTCGATCACGCCAAGTTCTCCATTGAGGAACGCGACGAGTATCTGCGCTTGTCGAGAGCTGTACGGGCCGGCGAAGAGGTCTCCTATGACGCCCTGCCCCGGGAGCGCTTTGACGAGATGCAGGCCCTGGAGCAATTTGTTCTGTGTGTCACGGAAAACGGCTTTGGCAAGCGGACTTCCGCGTACGAGTACCGTATTACGGGACGCGGCGGACAGGGCGTGACGGGTATGGCGCTCACCCCTAAGACCGGACCGGTGGTCGCCTCCTTTATTGTTCAGGGCACCGACCAACTTGTGCTTGTGACCGACGGTGGTCAGCTCATCCGCTGCCCCTTGAATGACGTGCGTATTGCAGGACGCGTCACCCAGGGCGTGACCCTCTTTAGGGTTGCAGAAGGCGAGCGCATCGTGTCTGTGGCACGCATCCCCCTCGAAGAAGGTGAGGATGAAGGCGACGCTGACGAGACACACGAAAATGAGTCCCAGGATAGCGCCCCAGGAGAAGCATGATGCAGTGTACGCCCAAGATTGCCGTTTATCCCGGCACCTTTGATCCCCTGACCCTAGGGCACCTCGATATCATCGAGCGTGCCTGTGGGCTGTGCGACCGCCTCATTATCGCGGTCGCCCCCAACCGGAATAAAGCGCCCCTTTTTAGCTTGGAGGAGCGCCTGTCCATTGTGCACGAAAACGTGGCGACCCTGTCGGGCCTCACAACAGACATCGAAATTCTGCCCCTTGAGGGTCTTCTTGTGGACTTTGCCCACAAGCACGGCGCCGATTTTGTCGTGCGCGGCCTTCGCGCCGTTTCAGACTTTGAGTATGAATTTCAAATGGCCGGCATGAACGCGCGCCTGACCCCCGCCATTGAAACAGTGTTTCTCATTGCCTCAGACCGCTGCCAGTTTATTTCCTCCTCCCTCATTAAAGAAATTACGGAGCTTGGGGGAGACGTCAGCCAGTTTGTGTCCTTGGCCGTACGCGAGCGTTTAAGGCGCAAGACAAGCAAGTAAGGTTTTCGCCCTTCCCCTTTGTCGCTGTTTTTTATTTCATTAATCCTTTCATAACCCTTTCGTAACCTTTTTCCTTCAAATTCTTACCGTCAGGATAAAAAAATACTAACACCTGACGGTTTGTCCAAAAACAATTAAGGGAGGCTTCACGTTATGAAGAAAGCGTTATATTTATCCTTGGGTTTGGCTGGTGTGCTGTGTGCACCAGATTTGTTTGCATCGGCGTCTGACGTTTTTGGCTCCCCTTTTGCTGATCAAGAAAACGTGCGACCCACACGTCAGAAGGTGCTCATTGATGGTGACCATCACAAGAAAGTTGTCCTCAATCACCACTTCTCAAGAACTGCAGACGCGGCGCGCGTTATGCATGAGCACGCACTTATTAAGCGTGGGCGCCTCGAGTCAAATGTTGCAGCCGCCATCAAGGCTGGCGAGGCTGATCTGAGCGCGCTGCAGGCACGACTTCTGGGCCATGACGCAGAAGTGGCGCGCCTTCACGCGCAAAGGGAAGCTGCACGTGCTGGCGCGCACACAGGAAAGCTTAAAGCCCCCCTGAAAAGTGTGGCACGCAAAGAGCGCGTCACTGCCCTGAAGGCTGGCACAGCGCCCGCTGTTGGCAAAATTGATCTGACCGAAGGGCAAGCCATTTATGACCAAGGACAGCTGGGATCTTGTACGGCAAATGGTACGGCGGCGTGCTTAAGGCAAGCCGGTCTACCCTATGATCCTTCCCGCCTCGCCATTTACTTGTTTGCGCGGTCCAATCTGGGACAAGGAGAAGGCAATGCGCTCAAATACATCAAACAAGACTCTGGCGCAGCCATTGCCAATGCAGCTATCGGGGCAACCCATTATGGCGGTATTATTCCTGACTCCTTATGGCCGTACAACGATAGCACGAAGAAGGGACTCTTCCACACCGGCACAGCCCCCTTTATGCAACAGCCGCCCCTTGAGGCATATCACGCGGGAGATGACCTTGAAGCTCAAGCGCAGCTCTCCTTTAATAAGGTAGGCGCGAGCACGGCCGCCATTATTGAACGCTTGCAAGCGGGGCGCTACGTTGTGTTCGGTATCACCCTGCAAGAATCTTTCATGAAGGTAGGCTCAAACGGCATTGTACCCTTGCCCGGGGATACGCGCCATGACCCCATCGCCGGCGGACACTGTATGGCCATTGGTGGCTATCTGCCTAATATGAAGGGAGACGGCGTTGACTACTTCAAGGTTCAAAACTCTTGGAGCACATCGTGGGGCGATCGTGGCTTCTGTTATATGCCTGTAAAAATGTTTGAAAACTCAGATACCTTAGGCGACTTGTGGTATGTATCTGGTGGCACAAAGCCAGCTGGCGCAGTTGCAGAAAGTTCTGCTGACGGGTCAGTGTCAAACGTTGTAGCCACTCAGGAGGCAGGCGTTGTCGCTGAATCCACTGACACACCAGCTGCAAACGATGACGCACCAACCCCAAGCGTTGTAGTCACACAAGAAGCAAACACATCCGCAGAATCAGTTGTTTCTTAAAGTCGATCTTTGGCCACGCCCCACAAGGCGTGGCTGCCTTTTTAAAGAGCAAATACTTTACATTAAGCCGCTAAAAAGATGAAAAAAATGCGCACTTTTTATTGAAAAGGCCCTTTCATCTCAAGACACAAAAAAAGCGGGAAGAAATCTCTTCCCGCTTTTTTTATGAAAAGCGTAATGCTTAGTCGCGGTGTGCTTTTTCCGTCTCGCGGCTTCCCTCGATGGGGCGAGAAGCGTCCAGCGCGTCTGTTGTCACAGCCGATTGTGGACCGTCGGTCAGCTTAGACTTACCTGACTCAACACGCTCGCGGCACACAGAATTCTCGCGAGAATCATAGGAATAATTCTTCGCGCAGTCGTTGCGCCATCCGGAATCTTTTTGCTCAGCGCAACCTGCCAGAAGGGTGCACGCACCCACAGCCAGTAAAGCAATCTTTGAAACTTGCATTATTTTCTCCATTTCATACGAGAGTAAACCCACGTGGAACCCTAGGCTCTTCCATGAAGTAGCGTCAAGAGAGCACACTCATTTTACCTTGGAAAAACAAGATTGTGTCTAGGAGGACACATCGAAGGCGTGTCTTTTGAAATGCGCGCGCACTGCCATCCCCATAAGAAGCACCATATGAGTCAAAACAACGCTCGCACCCACGGGCGTATCCAGCATATTTGACACGAATAGCCCGCCCAAAAACCCTAGGAGCCCTATGAGACTTGCAAGGCACGCCATGGGCGCGGCGGCCCGTGCGGTAAAACGCGCAATGACCGCAGGCAGCACCAGCATGGCGCTGAGGAGCAATATCCCAAAGTACGTGGAGGTCACCCCAATGCACAGGGCTAAAATCATCATGAAGAGGGTTTTAACCCTTTGGACAGGCACACCCTCAACGGCTGCCAGATCCTCATGGATGGTCACAAGCAGGAGCGGCTTCCAAAGACGCATCAGGAGAAAAAATGACGGTATAATCACACCCGCCATAAGGAAGAGGTCACTTGCCTCCATGGCCAAAAGATCGCCAAAAAGGGCCTGGGACAAAGAAAAGCGCCCCCTCGGTGATAGGGCAAACACAAAAAGCCCGAGCGCCAAGGCGCCCTGGGCCAAAAGAGAGAGCCACGTGTCTTTGGATAAAAGGGCCTCTTCCTTTGTAAAGGACATGAAAATGCCGATACACACCGCCACAAAGCACACGGCAATAACGGGCCACAAGGAAAAGGCGACGCTAAGAGCAAGACCCAGAAGTGTGGCGTGTGCCAGAACGTCCCCAAAAAACGAAAGCCGCTTCCATATCATAAAAGAACCCAAAGGCCCCGCCACAAGGCAAAAAAGTGTACCCGCCACCAAGGGAATCAAAAAAACGCCGTCCATTCACACCTTCTCCTGGCAGGGCCCATCGTGGGCATGGTCATGGTTGTGAGTATAGGGCGCAAGTCCTTGGGGAAGGGCCAGACCAAAAAGCGCCCGGTAAGCAGGGTCCTCCCGCACGGCGTCAGGTTTGCCTGAGCAGCACACATGTCCATTGAGACACAAGACAAAGTCACTGGATTTATGCACAAAATAAAGATCATGGGACACAAGGAGTATGGCGCACTTTCTTTCCTTTTTAAGCTCTTCCAAGAGGCCGTAGAGCGCTTCTTGCCCCTTTGGATCAACGCCCTGTAAGGGCTCGTCCAGCACCAAAAGATCAGGATCCCTCAAAAGCGCACTGGCCAAAAGCACGCGCTGCATCTCACCTCCCGATAAAACATGAAGGGAGCGTGTAGAAAGCCCCGCCGCCCCCACAAGGTGCAAGGTGTCGTGCACTTTTTCCTTAGGCGCCACGAGCCTCAAAAAGGATCCAACATCCATGGGGAGGGTGCGCGACAGGTTGAGCTTTTGGGGCATGTACCCTATGCGCGTCAGGGGCGCGCGCGTAACCGTTCCCATGGTGGGACGTAAAAGGCCCAAGGCAATTTTCAAGAGGGTTGTTTTACCAGATCCATTGGGTCCCACAATGGTTGTAAGCTCATGGGGGTAAAGCGACAGACTCACATTATCGATCACTTGGCGGTCTTCAAAGCGCGCACTGACGTTTTCAAGGCGCAGAAGAGGCGTGCTCATAGGGTAATTCCTGCGCGGTTTGCCCGGTGCAAGACCCAAGGAAAAAACCAAAGTGCAAAAGCCATAAGAGGTAAGAAGAAAAGGGGCTGCCGTGAGGGGGCAGCGCTTTGCATGTAAATGGCGAGCCCACCTTGCACACACACAAAACCCCAGTAAAGGCATGTGACTTTTGTGTGTGACCAGCCAATGCGGTGCAAAAGAAGCATATGATACTCCCGGTGTGGCTTAAAAACCGGCCTTCCTTTCACAAAGCGACGCACCAGCGTGATGGCCACATCACACAAGGGCATGAAAAAAATCAAAGGGATCGTCCAAAAAGAAATATGGCCTCCGGGCTCGGAACCCTTTACAAGGGCCATGCCTCCCCAAAAAGCGCCCATAAAATAAGCGCCTCCATCTCCAAGAAAAATAGACGGCTTCGGGAAATTGAGAATCAAAAAGCCAAGGCAGGCGCATGCAAAAAAAGCACAAATCTCAAGAAGCACATAATCTCCATTCATCCAGGCAATGAGCCCGAGAAAAATGGCACCCAGCAAACTCATGCCTCCTGTCAACCCATTGAGCCCATCCAAAAAATTGAAGGCATTAACAGCTCCCACAAGCCAGAAAAGGGATAAGGGGATGGCAAAAACACCTAAAGTAATTTCGCCTATCAAAGGGAGATGAAGTGTTGTGAGCTTTGCCCCCACACCCAAAAAAACGGCGCAGATAAAAAATTGAGCCACAAGGCGCGTGGTGGCTGAAAGGGACCACAGATCATCCCAGAAACCAGGCAGGCTCATCAGAGCACATAGCCCCGTAAAAGACCACCACAAAACATGCATTTCCCAGAAAGGCAGACCATCAAAGGAGGTAAAGACCATCCCAAGCCCGAACCCCAAGACGATACCCAACCCTCCCCCTCTGGCGATGGGCACACTATGGGAGGACCTTTCATTGGGGACATCGCGCGGGCCGCGCTTAATAACGATCAGGCAGCCAATCCATGACACAAGAAAGCAAGCAAGGGCTTTGACAAGCCAGTCCCAGGGTGCAGGAATGATAAACAAACGGCACCCCCCTTTGTGTTGCGCTGATCGGTCGTTGATGGCTGGGAAACCTGGATTCGAACCAGGGCTGCTCGGTCCAGAGCCGAGAGTTCTACCGCTAAACTATCTCCCAACGTCTGACAGTCTTCTCCCATTCCTATCAGAACTCCTGGGCGCCTGTCTAGAGCTTTGTCACCCACACAAACGTAAAAAATCACCCGTGGGATCTTAAGGTCTCAGGCTGCGCCCATGGGCAACAAAGGAACTTGGCACAGCACTTGCATATGACTTACCAGAGCGTTTGAAAAAACACTAAAGGAGAGGCGCACATGAGCGCAGCCGTTGGACAAAGCGTGATGCACCTGGTGGGGAACGCGCCCGCCTGTATCAAGGAGTCTCAAAACACCAAGCCTACCGAGGAGGCACCAGAGCCCGCCTTTGGAGAGCTTTTATCTCAAGAGGACGAGCCGTCTGCACCCAAAACCGCGCAGCCCTCACCTCAGCCAGAAAAACCTGCCCCAAAAGAATCTCGCGAGGAGGCACCCACACAAGTGGATAGAACTCAAGAAGAACCAGAGGATGCGACGCAAGAGCCTAGCTTTGATAACGTCATCTTTCCCAAAGAATGGGCCAGGCAAGAAACGGTCACCAGGGACGCGGCACGCGGGGCGCAAATAGATCCTGAAGCCGTTCTTGCTGACCACATAGGCACCGACCGTCTCATTGAAGAGCCCCTTGATACACAGACTAAAGACGGGACACACCCAAACGCCACTGGAATTGTAACGCACCGAACTGCGCTTACAGCCCCCCAGGAGGCCGCCGCCGGGACGCAGAGCGACTTCTTGCACAAGAGTGCCTTAAACGAGAAGAGCGCCCGTGCAAATAGTGACCCTCAGGACGCTGCACACTCCTTGACAGAGGCGCCTGAGCAGACACCGATCGCCCCCATGCCCGTGGTTGAGGAACAGGAACAAAGAACAGATTCCCACGCGGAAAAAGCCCAGGACGAAACACACAGTGCGCATGATCAAAGCGCTCTGGCGACAAAGGATGGTGCCAAGCTTGTGTCCACACCTTCGCAAATCCCCCCCCTTAAAAACGCGCCTCAAAAAGAGGTTTCGGTGGCACAAAGCACGCCTGAAACCGCTTCAAAGAAAGCGCCCGCCCATAAGGCAAACACACACACCCTCGATAAGAGTGCGCCCAAAGAGGCAACGCCCATCTCCTTTGATCCTGAAACCTCCCTTTTTCAATCGGACACGCCAGCACCCCAAGATGCGCGTGACCCTTTTGGATTTGCCGCACATATGCAACAGCGTGGCGATACAGGACATATCGCCCACAGCTCCGCGCGCCTTGACGATGTGAGCCAGATTATTCTTCAAAAAAGTGCGACACAAGAGAGCAGCCAAGCCACATTTATCCGCACTCCTGCCTACACCCTCGTGCACGTGGATATGAAAATGCCGTCTTTGACCGAGGCGGGCACGCTGAAGATGCGTCTTGATCCAGCACACTTGGGCAAGGTGGAGGTGGAGGTCACCCTCACCCATGACGGGCGCATTGACGCGGTTGTGAACCTCTCAAAAAGCGAAACCTTCGAAATGATGCGCCATAACGGGGATGAAATGGCCCGCGTCATTGCCGACGCCTTTGGCCACGACCTTGGCACCCTGGAATTTTCATTAAGCGCTGAAGGCCAAGACAACACACCTTTTTTTGAGGATGGCCCGCAAGGAAGGCACGGCACCCAAGAGCCTTCGTCGTCCCATATAGCCCTTGCCTTTCAAACCCAACAGATCGATCCAGCGCGCATGCTGGACGCACTTGCATAAAGGAGAGCCCCCATGACTGTCAGTATTGCCGAACAAGTCTCGCTCGCCCAACAAAGCGCAAAGAAGCCCGAGATCCATAAGAAAGGAGAGAATAAATCCTTCTCCAGCCAAATGATCATGGATAACTTTCAACAAGGCGTTCAGGTGTTTTTGGCCACCCTTAAAAATCAGGATCCCACTAACCCCATGGACCCTAAGGAAATGGCGCAGCACTTTTCCATGTTCGCACAGCTCATGGGCATGTCTGACATTAAAAAACTCCTGGAAAGCATGAGCTGCACCATGGCAAGGGGTCAATCCATTCAGGCCGCCAATCAGCTCAACAACCTTGTTAAGGTGCGCACAAACACCTTCAATTACAATCCTCAAGAGCCTTGTGAAGTTGGGTTCTATGCCCCGGCTAATGCCCAAAAGGCCTCCATCATCATTTGCGACAGCAAGGGAGAGTTCGTGCGCATTATGGACGGAGACATCAAGCCCAGCGAGGACGGCTATCACGGCATTGTATGGGACGGGAAGGACAATGCCGGTGAGACAGTGACACCCGGCTCTTACAGCTTTTATGTCTTGGCCAAAGACGCCCGTGACAACATCATACGTACTGAGGATGACAAACCCATTGAAGTTGAGACAAGCGTCTTTGGGCGTGCCATGGGTGCATCCTTCAAAGACAACCAGTCCCAGCTGATGGTCAGCGGAAAACACTATCCCATGAATGACCTGATCAGCATCCAAAGCGGCGCCATCTTCGAAGAATACGCAAACCGCAATACCCAAAACCAGAATCGAAACCAGGGGTCTTTGGCCCAGAATCTGCAAGCTGAGTTGAGCCAAGGTCTGGCACAAGTTTCAGCTGACGGGACTAACCCAGCGCAGGTGCTCCCAACGGCAGCTGATGCGCCCCAACTCCCCACCACACCTGACCCCATTTTACAGACGCAGAATTTAGCAGATCAACTCATGCAACAAGAGATAGCCGTCTCTTAAAAAAACAATAAGGAGAAAATAAATGGCTGATTTAAGTTTTTCAGATTCAACGGCCGCCCTCAAGGCCATCGCCAAAGCCACAGGCGCCTTGTCCGGCAACGTCGCCAACGCAGAAACCTATGGTTACAAGGGAAGCCAAGGATATTTCATGAGCCTTGTGACAGGAAACGCTGGTGACTACACCTCGGGCGGTGTACTGGCAACAGTCCTGCAAAATGTCAGCGCCCAGGGCGCCCTTGAGTCATCGGACTCCCCTACCCACATGTCCATTTCCGGCAACGGGTTTTTTGTGGTCAGCGGCTCCCTCACCACACCCCAAATTGCCTATACTCGCGCGGGACACTTCTTTCCCGACAGCCGAGGAAATCTTCAAAACGCCGCCGGTCTTTTTCTGCAAGGCTGGGCCACAGACGAGAATGGGAACGTGCCCGCAAACGTGACAACCAGCGACCTTGCCTCCCTAGAAACCATTAACGTGAGCAAGGTCAGCGGGCTGTCTAAAGCCACAGCAACCCTTGCCCTACAACTGAACCTGCCTTCTACGGACGCTGTGGGTGAAACCCACATTACCAACATCCCCATCTATGACTCACTGGGCGCGCGTCACACCGTCACGGTCACCTGGACACGCACAATTATTACCCCCAACACCTGGACGGCCGATGTAACCTGCCCAGATGGTACCATCACTAAAACCAACGCAGCGGGCAACCCATATAACGGCGCGACCCCACTTGTGGTGGAGTTTGACGGCCAGGGGCAGCCCATGAGCTATGACGGCAACACTGCCGCCAATGCCGAAGCGCCAGACATTTTCATCACCTGGGACCCACTCCAAACAAACGCCCAGGCCCAGGCCGTTAAATTTGACCTTGGAACCATTGCTGCCTCCGACGGTGTCACCAGTCGTGCTGGCCAGTACGCCGCCCCCACCATCAAGCAAGATGGACGTGCCTTTGGTACCTTCCAAAGCGTGAGTATTAGCGCCGACGGCATCGTATCCGCCATCTTCAGTAACGGCCAAACCCTTGCCATTGCCCGCGTGGCCATTGCAAACTTTGCAGCCCCTGATCTTCTTGCGCCACAAACGGGAAACTCTTGGATTCAGACAGACCAGTCGGGAAGCTACGTCCTTGGATTCGCTAACGTCGGTGGCATGGGATCCATTGTGTCCAATACACTGGAGAAATCCACTGTCGATCTTGCTCAAAGTATGACGGATCTCATTGAGCTTCAAAACGTCTATGTGGGTAACACCAAAGTGATTTCCACCAAAAAAGGCATGTTTGACGCACTCATGTCCATTAAGAGCTAGGGTGTCAAGGGCTCAAGCGTACCTAGCGGCCTTCTCCTGGTATTGGGGGAAGGCCTTTTTTTTGATAACATGGCACGCAGAAAAAGTGTCGCAATAAGGCTATGACATGAAAAGTAAGTGCCTCGTGTTGATTATCCTGTGTGGTATGAGCACTGCACACGCAGGAGATGAAGGACGTTCCTGTGGCAATTGTCATGACCTCGGGCAAGATATCCACCGCACGCCACACGCAGAAAGGACAAACGCGCTCTTTTCTCTGTCTGCGCGTGATGAGCGCATCATCCGAGACCATATTGAAAGGATGCGCGCCAACGGCGTGGGAACACATGCGAGCCCAGCGGGGAGCACGTC
>JAIUNT010000058.1 GCA_020161545.1 Pseudomonadota bacterium | reverse complement strand
CTCGTATCTGTGGCCAAGCACGTGAACACGGACCTTATGTACTGGGACGAGAACACCAGAAAAGCAACCATTCTTGTTCGTCCATTTCTTTTAAAGCGTGCTGCTGCATTGACCCCGCACCAAACCAAACGAAACCGCATTCTTATGCAGTACGTAGAGTCTTGCTTGCCTGGCCATGTCCTATCTTTCACGGAGCGGACCCATCAAGAACTTGTGAAGATTTTGCAGGCCATTGCAAGCACGTGCGCTCAAAGCGATAGGGGACTGTACGCGAGTGCCCAGGACCGAATTGCTTATTTAGAGGGCTTGAGACAAGCACAGCTTTGCGCCCATGGTCCATCATCAATCGTTTTCACAGTGGATGGGCTAAGCGACCAAGACGGGAGTTGCCAATGAATACTAAAAAATGGTAAACATAAAAGTAAGGTGTGTCTCATTTTTAAAGTGTCCTTAGGATGGAGTCTAAAGAAATTCTCAAGCAACAGTTAGAACGGCTTGAACATGAGCATCATGACTTGGATGCCATGATTGACCGTGTCCTGAGTGGTGCGATTGTGGATCAGATTGCGGTGCAGCGTCTCAAGAAAAGAAAGCTCCTTCTCAAGGACCAAATTTCTCATCTGCGCAGCCGAATTGTTCCCGATATCATCGCCTAGTATCGCCTATCCCCTTTACGCACAACTCTTTCTTTCACGCACTTATTTCAAATTTTAGACAATATTTACTAAATGAATCCTGTCATATGTGTCAGTTTTGTTAATCTCATTATTTAAATTTTACAAATAATTTTCTTCCGCTTAAGAAGATTTTTTCTCTTTATCTTCATGCTGACTTTGTCTGGAGAGGTTCTCTAGACATTTTGTCAGTCATAAAGAAGGAGATTTTCTTATGAAAAGAGCCGCTTATTTATCCCTTGTCCTTTCTAGCATTTTGACCCCTTCTCTTTTTGCTTCTGCAGAAGAAATTTTGGGTGATGATTTGTCGTTATCATCTTCCCAAGGCGGCGCTCCTTTAAATCCACACCATGATGAAGGATTTCTTCTTGCTACTTATAAACTGAACAATAGGCCCACCTCAGAAGCAAGTGAGGCCAAGCTTTTGAAAAAGGCAACGAAGCTTAAAGCGCTGCGCATGGCCCTGAAGGCTGAGGCAGCGGAGGAGCCCCTTGACGTTGCTGGCGAGCAAGACGAGGGTGCACCAGCACCGTCAAGTGGAGGGCGCAGGGTTCTTGGTATGGCAGCGCCTTCTGCTGCAAAGGTCATGATTGATCTGCGCCCCACATGCTCTCCCATCCAAGACCAAGGGAATGCGGGAAGTTGTACAGCTCACTCTCTTGAGGGTGCCCTGGAGCAAGCCATGATCCGTAAGACCGGTAAGTATGTGAATTTCTCACGCCTTGCTAGCTACTACCACGCCCGCGCGCGTATGGGTAAGTCCGAGCGCAATGAGTCTGAATATTTGAACCTGGATTCAGGGGCCACCATTGGAGACGCAGCTCTTTCGGTCTTTTCAGGACTTATCCCTGAGAGTCTGTGGCCCTATAAGGACGATGGGCGCACCTTTAAAAAACAACCCCTTCCTTCCTGCTATGAGGCAGGTATCCGGTGGCTCAATACAACGGGCATTTCCTTTGTGAAGGTGGATGGGACAAAGGAGGGCATTCTTGCCCAACTGAAGGCCGGAAAAACGGTGATGTTTGGCATGGCCCTTCGTAAGTCCTTTATGTCCAGTGACGTCGCCAGAACAGGTATGGTCCCAATGCCAACATCTGGGGAAGACATTGTGGGCGGACACGCCATGCTCATAGTGGGCTATAATAGTGATACGCAACGCTTTATCGTGCGTAACTCCTGGAATGAAAATTGGGGTGATAAAGGATACTGCCACATCCCAGAGGCGCTCATCTTGCAACCAGATGTGACCTATGACCTGTGGCGGGTGTCCGATGTCGTGAATGTTCAAACCGTTGATGAAGCGACACAAAAATCCCTTGAGCGCGCCCATGCAAGCAAGGCAACCTTTGGGACAAAGGCCCTTCCTCAGCCTGTGTCTGTGTTGGATGAAAGCATCATTGAAAAGGCAAAAGCCAAGAAGTCCAAGAGGCCTTTTGCCATGACGCTCACCCGCACCCTTGAAAAGCAAGGTGCGGTGCACGCAAGTGTTGCGCAAGAGAACGCATAAAAAGCGCCTCGTGCACAAAAAAGGGGGCCTTGGGCCCCCTTTTTTGTGAAGTGCTCACGTTACTCGATGGCGCTGAGCATGGAAAGGGCCTCCGTCATGCGTCCTTCTTTTTCCGCGAAGCGCAGGAAATGCACGCGCTCCACAAGAATTTCGGGGGGTGTCGGGGCACGTGACAGAAGTGACATGACCTCGTCGGTAAAGGCCTCAAGGGGCATGTACCCTTCGCGTGTTTCCTGGCCAGGTGTCAGGGACGTTTGCACGCCAGGAGGAGCAATCTCGATGACTTCAACCTTTCCCTTGAGGGCTTCTCGCAGGGAAAGGGTATAGGAGTGGAGGGCGGCTTTTGTGGCAGAGTAGGTGGCGCTGGCGCGCATGGGCACAAAGGCAAGGCCTGAGGTCACGTTCATAATAACGGCGTTCTTTTGGGAACTCAGATGCTCAATGAAGGCGTTGGTGAGGCGAATGGGTCCCATGAGATTGGTCATGATGGTGTCGTGGGCGTCTGTCAGATCGCGTTTTACGCCCAGATTTTCCCGTTTCATAATGCCTGCGTTATTGATGAGAATATTAAGGGCAGGGTGCTCATTTATGAGGTTTGCCGCAAATGCGTCAAGGTTTTGAACGTCGTCCACATCAAGCTGGACCGGGATGATGCGCGCGCGACCCGCGGCCGTTTTTTGGAGGGCGTCCATGCGTCTGCCCGCAATAAGGACCATGTTGCCCGCGTCGTGTAGGCGCTGAGCGAGCGCGGCGCCAATGCCAGATCCGCCTCCTGTGATAAGAATGGTATTGCCTGATGGTTGCATGGGACGCCTCCTTGTTTTATAGCGCAAGCCCTTTAAAATGGTGATAAAGTTAGGCGTCGCTAAGCCGTGCTCACCCATGTCCACATAAGCTCCGCGCGGCTTGACGATCGCTTTCCTAATACTGGTTTTAAATGCTTTTGCGCGATCATTTTCTACATGTTTAGCATCTATATGATGCCTTTCTAGCATATCACATAACAAGAGGTCTTGGGCAGTGGGTCCTACCCCTTGTGGGTGAAGTCCAAGATGGACATCACCACCTCCATCACAATGAGGAGGATAATGATCCACTCTAAGCGTGAGGAGTGGAGGTGTTTGAGCTCGTCGGACAGCATGCCGTAAAGTTCATGGAGCACCGAAAGACGCTGATTCAAAATGGATGTGCGTGTGGTGATGTCAAGGTAGGACGCGCACATATGATAGTACGCCTCATAGCTTGGTCTTTTCCAGAAAAACTCAGGGGTGTCTAGAAGGTCGCTATGCAGGTTAATGGAGTGACGCTCGGCAAACAGCGCGCCGATTTTCTTGGACAGCTTTTGACGCGACATGCGAATGGCACCCTTTTGAGCCAGCTCCTCTGGAAGGTCCTTGCTTTTTTGGATGGTTTTTGTGGTGGTGTTTTCAAAGACGGCAAGCTTCACCGACTGGGACATGCCATAAGAAAAGGACAGCATAAGGAAGGGGTCCTTGGAGCCCAAGATGACCTCATCCTCTTCCTCAATGATGTGGGTCTCCTTCCCAAAGCGGTAAACACAGGTGTCACTCACAAAGGTCTCGAGGGGTTTGATGGCATGGGTATGAATCAGGGCCAGATGGATCTGGGTTTGCTCGGGCGTTACGCCCCAAAACACAACGCTTCCATAGGGGAAAATATAGATGTGCCCCGTGTCGGCCTCAGATCCAATATGCAGGTGAAGCGCGTCATCGCAAAATTCCGGTTCGAGTCCTTTTGCACGCAGGGTCGCAACAAGGCCTTCAAAATCATAGGCATCGGCGCTGCAATAAGACGTGCATGGATAGGTCATGGGGATTCTCTTTTCTTCTGGTCTGTTGGTGAGGCAATGGTTGCGCGCGGGCCCGTCATCTGTCAAGGGGGCACGTCGTGGCAAGCGTGTTTGTATTTTCATAATCCAGAATAAGAAGCTTCTTGGAAGAGGTTGCGTGTCAACCGTGATGGAGAAAGTGGCTGGTGAGATAGAATCAATCTTACGTCAATAATCATTCAAAAATTGACAATTTGTGATCATTTGTAGTACGTCTTGCTTTTTTAAACAATAATCTGCCTAAATGAAGTCGACCCAAAAAATCACCTTATGTATCCTGTCCAGCGTTGTCTTGGCGGGGTGTGAGGAGAAAACTGAACCAACCTTTGAGACCCTTGAGGCCTGTGAGAAGATCTATCCTACAAATGTGTGTTTGAGTGCCCGGGCTAAGGCGTGGATCAAGGATGGTCAAAAACAGGAGCGCACCTTGGAGCAGTGCCACAAAATCTACGCTTCGTGTGATGTGTGGCGCTCGGGGTACGCGCCGACCATGGCGGGCTTTCGCGTTCTTACTGGCGAGGACGGCGAGCCCCACTATGTGATGGTACAACGCGCAAGAAGAGGGGGTAGTTTATGGTTTTTCTGGTACATATGGGACTCTTTGACAAGCGAAAAATCCGGTTTTGGCAAGTCAAGCACTGGCTTTCTAGGGGGATAGGTTTTGGAGCGTCTCCTCGCAACCCCGCGCCCCCATTGGCAGGAACGTGTGGCCAGTCTTGGCTTTCACTTTCACACGGACGGCGGCATTCCCTATTGGGATGAGTCCGCGTACTATCAGTTTACGCCTACGCAAATCGACGTGCTCCACAAGGCAACGCTGACCTTGGAGGCCCTTTGCCAAGAGGCTGTGGCCTCCATCATTGCCCAAAAGCGTTATGACGGTTTTGGTTTGAGCGCCTTGGCCATAGATTTGATTGAGGAGAGCTTTGCCAAAAAGAGTCTCAGTTTATATGGGCGCTTTGACCTGGCCTACGACGGCGTACGACCGCCAAAGCTTTTAGAGTATAACGCGGACACGCCCACAGCCCTTTTTGAAGCCGGCGTTGTGCAGTGGGATTGGCACGCGTCCATGGGGATTGGCAGCGGGCAATATAACCGCATCCATGACGCTTTGATTGAAACGTGGAAACGTTTGAACATTAAGGGACGCCTTCATTTTGCAGGATTTTTAGATTATCCAGAAGACTTGTGCACACTCGGGTACCTTGCGGACACGGCGTTTCAAGCTGGGCATGAAATATGCGTTCTCCATGTGCGCGATATTGCGCTGAGGAAACGTTTTTTCTTTGGAAAACCGACTTTTCTCGATCACGAGGCAAAACCCATTGCTCACCTTTATAAGCTCTATCCTTGGGAGGAGATGTGTACGGACGCCTTTGCGCCTTATATACATGCCTCTGGTGTGACCCTTTACGAACCGGCATGGCGCATGCTTTTGCAAAATAAGTACATCTTGAAAGTGTTGTGGGAGATGTTTCCCCACTGTCCCTATCTTGTACCAGCAAGTTCCTCACCCCAAGACTTGGAGGGCGCTTTTGCGTGCAAGCCAAAATGGGGCCGCGAAGGGCTCAATGTCCAAAAATGTGAACGCTCTCAGGCACTTCAGTTGCCACCAGGGCAGAACCCGGATGATTACGTATGCCAAGCATGGTACGACATGCCCTTATTTGACGGCAATCGCCCCACCATTGGGAGCTGGGTTATCGGCGGGCAGCCAGCCGGTATTGGTGTGCGCGAAGACACGTCCCTTGTTTTGGGAAATACGGGTCGCTTTTTGCCCCACTGTGTCGCTTAATGGGTGCCCTGCTTTAGGTTGAATAAATCAGGTACTGCTTTGTTTCCTCGTGGGTGGGGGCATTAAAAAACGTGTCCGTTGGGGCGTGCTCCACAAGGTGACCGTTTTGCATAAAGGCTGTGTGATGGGAAATGCGTTGGGCCTGCTTCATGTTGTGGGTCACAATGACGATGGTGTAGTCCTTACAGAGCTCCTCCACCAAGGTTTCGATTTTACGCGTGCCTAAGGGATCGAGGGACGCGGTGGGCTCGTCCAAGAGAATCACCTCCGGCTTCATGGCAATGGTGCGCGCGATGCATAGGCGTTGCTGTTGTCCAATGGACAAGCCGAGTCCGCTGTTGTGGAGTTTGTCTTTCACCTCATCCCACAGCGCTGCTTGATTTAAGGCCCACATAACGCGCTCTTCTAAGTCGCTGGGCTCCATTGCGTGGTGCAGCCTCAGGCCAAAGGCCACATTTTCAAAAATGGACATGGGAAACGGTGTGGGTCTTTGAAACACCATACCCACTTTTTGGCGTAGGGTATCAACGGGATACTTCTTGCTGAGGATGTCTTGGCCGTCCAGTAATATTTCCCCCGCAATGCGCGGGTTACCCGACAGCTCATAAATGCGGTTGAAGGTGCGCAAGAGCGTTGACTTCCCGCTGCCGGAATAGCCAATAAAGGCTGTTACCTGCTTATGTGGAATGTTGAGCGAGATATCTTTTAAGACATGGAGCTTTCCGTAGTGAAAGTCCAAGTTTTTGATGGAGAGTGTGATGTGTTCCATTTTTTACCTCAATAGGACGGGCCAGAGGAGCTCGATAAACTCCTGGCAATAATGTTGAGGGCCAAAACCCACAGCATAATGAGCGCGGCCCCAGCCCAAGCAAGTTGTTGCCAGTCGGCGTATGGGCTCATGGCAAACTGAAAAATAACCGTTGGCAGGTTTGCCATGGGGGCGCCGAGTTTTGTGCTCCAAAACTGATTGTTGAGGGCCGTGAAAAGAAGGGGGGCTGTCTCGCCTGAGATGCGGGCAACCGCAAGCAGCACGCCCGTGATCAGCCCCGTCTTTGAGATGCGCAGGAGAATCTTGGAGAAGACCTCCCAGCGGGTCGCGCCCAGGCCGTAAGCAGCTTCTTGAAGGGTAAAGGGCACAAGGCGTAGCATGTCCTCAGTGGTGCGCGTCATGATGGGCAGTGCAATAAGGGCCAGGGCCATCATGCCCGCAAAGGCGGAGAAATGCTTGACGTTCACCACATAGACCTCATAGACGTAAAGCCCCAACACAATGGAAGGGGCGCTCAGTAGCATATCGTTGAGGAAACGTAACACAGACGCTGTGCGCAGGACCTGATTCGTGTGTTGCGTCAGGTAAACGCCGGCCAAAATCCCCACGGGCGTTGCAAACAGCATGGCCCCAAAGGTCATGTAAAGACTGCCAAAAATGGCGTTGGCCAGCCCCCCTTGGCTGCCAGGGGGAGGGGTCATCTGCAAAAGGGTATCAAGGGTGAGTCCCGCAAATCCTTTTTGAATGACGCTCAGAACAATCCACATGAGAAACGACAGCGCTGTGATAAGCGCCCCGTAAGCAAAGCACGTAGCGGCGCTGTTCGTAAGTCTGCGCCTGCGCGCGCGTCTGGAAATAGGTTCTTTTGGGTCTTGTATAATGTTATCCATGGGCGCCCTCCTTATTTTTAAGGCGGATGAGGATCAGCTTTGAAAGGGCAATGACGAGAAACGTCAAGATAAAGAGCATGAGTCCCAGGGTAATGAGCGAGGACAGATAAAGCTCACCATTGGCTTCGGCAAACTCATTGGCTAAAACCGATGACAGTGTCGCGCCGGGCATGAGGAAAGACTTGGAAAAAAGGCCAGCATTTCCAATGACAAAGGTGACAGCCATGGTTTCGCCGAGTGCCCGCCCCAAGCCCAGCATCACACCGCCAAAGACCGCAAAGCGGGTGTAAGGCAAGATCACATACCAAACAACCTCCCATCTTGTGGCGCCGGTGGCGTAAGCGGCCTCAATCAGATCTTTCGGCACAATGGCAAAGGCGTCCTGCATGACCGATGTGATGAAGGGCAAGATCATAATGCCCAAAACAGTGCCTGCCATAAGGAGGTTGATACCTGTGGGAGGCCCTTGAAAAAATTCTCCAATGAACGGGAGTGCCCCGAGGGTGTCTGTCAAAAGGGGTTGTACATGCTGGGCAAAGACTGTGGCCAACACCAAAAGACCCCACATGCCATAGATAATGCTGGGCACCCCGGCCAGAAGCTCAATAAGAATGCGCAAAACTTTTGCAACGCGGCCCCGCGTGATCTGCGTCAAAAAATAGGCCATACCAAAAGACAAGGGGATGGCAAGGATTACAGCAATAGCTGAGGAGACGAGGGTCCCGTAAAGGGGTGTGAGGCCCCCAAACACCTCATGGACTGGATCCCAGGCTGCCGTTGTAAAGAAACGCCATCCAAATTTTTCCAGAGCTGGCAGGGCCGCGTCAGTCAGAAAAAGAAAAAGCGTTAAAAAGATCGCCGCCACCGCATAGGCGCTCAAGAGGTGCGCGTGGAGAAAGAGACTATCCTTCATACGGCGAATAACTTGGGATGTTTGCATAGCGTAGAATTCTCAATAGAGCATATGTTTATTATGGGCCCAAAAACATTAAAAAGACGAGGGGTGAGATATTAACAAAGTATTAATAGAATTCTTAAAATGTCACACGATGTAAAAGTCGATATAAATTTATGAAAAATTCTTGTTAAATGCGGACGAGATGATAGACTCAAAAATACCGAGCTTTGCGCTTGGATAAAAAACATGGAGGCAAATGTGAGTAAAAAACATCTTTTAACCGCATCCTTTGCGGCGCTCGTGGTCAGTGCATCTCCCGCACTTGCCAAAGAGCATCATCACCACTCAAACCACGATATGCACGCACAAATCAGTGAGTTGAAGGCGCAAGTAGAGGCTTTAACAACTCAGTTGAATCAAATTCAAGCTGCAAGCGCTGAGCGCGCAAAATCCGATGGACCCAAGGTTTACAGCGGAAACGATAAGCTGAAGCTGAAGCTTTCCGGTCAAGTCAACCGCGCCATGGCGTACTATGACAACGGTCACAATTCACAGTACAAGCACGTGGACAACAACGCCAGCGATACACGCCTTAACTTCACTGCTGAAGGAAAGCTCAACGACAACTTGACCATGGGCGGCGTGATTGAGGTGGAAATCCCTTCCGAGAACAGCAATACGGTCGGTATCGGCAATGGTTCGGCTACGTCTAATACTGTCTCTTTGACCGAGCGTAAGATGGAAGTTTTTGCTAAATCCAAATACGGTAATGTGTGGGTTGGTCAAGGCGAAACAGCTTCCCACCGTGTGTCTGACACTGACTTGACGGGTACAAATGCAGCCCAAGAGGGTGGCGAGCTAGAAAGCATGGCGGGTGGCGTTCAATTCTGGAACAACACAACCAATGCCGTTGATACTTATAGTGGAAACTCAACAGCCGCACTTGGTACAGCCACGGCACTGACGTCGACTGTTGGATCTTATTGGCAAGAAATGGGATCACGCCGTGTTGACCGTGTGCGCTATGATACACCAACATGGTACGGCTTTACGGTTTCGGCCAGCCATGCCACACGTGATCTGACAGACTACGGTCTGCGCTATGAAGGCGAGTTCAACAAGGTGAAGCTTGTGGGTGCCATCGGTTATGCTCACAACCCCTTTAACAACGGATCTATCAAGGCCCATGGGACTGCGTGGGGGCTTAGCAACGTCAGTCGTGACGAATATGGTGGATCCCTTTTTGCCCTCTTCCCCATTGGTATCAGCATCGGTGGTGGATACACGGGTATGAACTTTGATCAAGCGAACCGCGATAACGGAAAGCTTTGGCACTTGAAGGGCGGTTATCAAAAGAACTTCTTTGGTATTGGTAACACATGCTTTGCCATCAGCTATGGACAAGCCAAAGCCATGCGTGCAGCCTTTAACACTGTTGCGGGCGGCGTGATCACAACAACATCCGGTCAAGTGAAGACGCAAAACAGCGAAGATATGCGCATTTGGGGTCTTTATCTGAACCAACAAGTGGAGAAGTTGGCAGCAGACATTTACCTGGCCTACCAGCATCACAAGCTTGACAGAGATCTTTACAACGCCGCAGGCACGACGCTTGTGACCCAAGACATCAAGCCCACCAATGCGGTGCTTTTGGGTGCGCGCGTTAAGTTCTAAAAATAAAAAATAGGAAAGGGGCGATCTGCCCCTTTTGCCAACTTTGTGGGTGTGACGTGTCACGCCCACTCTTTTTTGAAAAGGAGAAGTAGAGTGGCGCGTTTTCAGGTGAAAAATCTTTTTCAGGTTGCTTGTGCCGTCTTTGTTATGGGGGCATGTGGGGTTACTTTTGGCGCTGAGATTACAGGTGCGGGGGCTTCCTTCCCTTATCCCCTTTATGCAAAGTGGGCCGATACTTATAAAAAAGAGACCGGTGTTTCCTTAAACTATCAATCCATTGGATCGGGAGGCGGCATCAAGCAAATCGAGGCCAAGACCGTAGACTTCGGTGCGTCCGACAAGCCCCTGGATGAGAAAAAACTCAAAGAAGACGACCTGACCCAGTTCCCCACGGTTGTGGGAGGTGTGGTGCCTGTTTTCAATCTTGAGGGCATCAAAGATGGTGGTGTGAAA
>JAIUNT010000057.1 GCA_020161545.1 Pseudomonadota bacterium | reverse complement strand
TTGGCCACCTTCGGCACGCTTGCGCTTCACCTCTACCTCGACGGTGCGGGTGCGCCCATGGGAGAAACTCTGTCGAATTTGGCCACCACCGTCGGGCTTTTTCAAAGAGAGCTTCTTCCCAGAAAGACTCAAGGTCTTTTTCTTGTCTTGATCATTTCCGTTGTCCGTTGTCATCTCTTACCCCTACAGCGTGTGTGTCTTCATTCGTATATACCGTACTTTTGACAAAGGCTCACTCGTTTTCTTCTGAAAACCAGTGCTCTCTTGCCTTCAAAATCATTGAACTAGCTGCCGTCTGTGACAAATGAGGGCAAATCTCGCGCAACTCATCCACGGACAAGTCGGCAAAATCATCCAGCGTTTTCACGCCGTTCTCACCAAGCTTGACGACCACGTCGGCCGCAAGCCCATCAAAAGATGACAAGCTACTATCAATACCCAGCGTTTTCATGCGGGCAGCTAAGCGTTTATTTTCCTTCTCCATGAAGATCTTTGCGCGATTTTGCAGCTCGGCCGCAATCTCTTCTTCAAAACCTTCAATGGTCATAAGCTCCGTTAGGCTTGCCTCAACCACGTCGCGGGCATGCTCATATCCTTCCGCCACAAGCAGGTGGGCGATCACGTCGTCCACATCGAGTGCTTCCGTGAAGTGGGCGACCTGCGCCTTTGTCTGGGTGTTGCGTCGCTCTGTGGCAATGGTCTCGGACAAAATGTCAATGTGCCAGCCCGTGAGATCACTGGCCAAGCGCACGTTTTGACCACGCCTGCCGATGGCAAGGCTCAGTTGATCATCGGGTACAATAACCTCAACGCGCTGTGTGTCTTCGTCCAAGAACACCTTCGCCACTTCCGCGGGCACAAGGGCGTTCACCACAAAAATTGCAGGGTTTGAAGACCAGGGAATAATGTCCACCTTCTCGCCCTGGAGTTCATTCACGATGACTTGAACGCGGCTACCACGCATACCCACGCAAGCCCCAATGGGATCAAGGGTGGGGTCAGCGGCGTAAACGGCCATCTTTGCGCGGCTACCAGGATCACGGGCAACGGCCTTCACCTCAATATCACCGTCATAAATCTCGGGCACTTCCTGTTGGAAGAGCTTGGCCATAAAGTGAGGATGTGAGCGTGACAAGAAGACCTGGGAGCCACGTGGCTCGCGCCGCACGTCCATGACGTAGGCCTTCACGCGGTCACCGGGACGGAACATCTCGCGCGGAATCTGTTGATCGCGCATGATGATGGCTTCTGTGCGCCCTAAATCCACAATGATATTGCCGAACTCAACGCGCTTCACCTGACCGCTGACGATGTCACCAATGCGGTTTTGATACTCTTCATACTGACGCTGACGCTCAGCCTCACGCACCTTTTGGAAGATGACTTGCTTAGCTGTTTGCGCCGCCACACGGCCAAAGTCCACAGGAGGCAAGGGATCAATGATGAACTCACCCACAGTAATGTCTGCGCGCACCTTTTGCGCCTCTTCCAAGGTCAGTTGGGTCATGTCGTTTTCGACCTCGTCCACAACTTCATGGTAAAGAGCAAGGCTCACCTCACCGGTCTTACGGTCGATGTGGGCACGAATGTCGCGCTCCATGCCATAGCGTGTGCGGCTGGCTTTTTGGATGGCAAGCTCCATGGCCTCCAGCACTTCTTCGCGGTCAATTCCCTTTTCACGGGCAACGGTGTCCGCCATTTCCAGAAGTTCTGTGCGCATCATTGTATTGCTTTGAGACATGATCCTTGATTCCTCCTCGTCCTAGTACGCCGGCACCAAATTGGCCCGCGTAATTTCTGCGTAAGCAAAGGCAATGTCTTGAACATTGTCCTTTTCGCCTACGCGCACTGTGCATCCTTTATCATCAGCCTGTGTTAAAAGCCCCTGAAACTTGCGGCGCCCTTCCTTGGGTGCAAACAAATGCACCTCAACCTTTTCACCCACAAAACGTGTGTAGTGCTCTGGCTTCACAAGGGGACGATCAAGACCAGGTGATGTCACCTCAAGAGTATAGGCGTCCTCAATGGGATCCTCCACATCCAAGGTCACTGAAATCTCACGGCTGGCCGCAACGCAGTCCTCCATGGAGATATTTTCGCCGTCCAAGCGCTCAATCATGACTTGAAGCCGGCCGCGCTTGACCTTGGCGTACATGACGCGCACAACGCCGTACCCCATGCTTTCCAGGACAGGTGAGATGATTCCTTCGACACGTTCCACCAAGGATGACATAACGCTTTTCTACTCCGCAGCTAACAAAAAGGGCGGACCCTTGGCCCGCCCCACACAAATCTTTTGTTCAGTCTCGTGCAAGACCTAGAGGAGATTAGTAGCTTATCTCACACGCCTTCGCAAGGAAAATCGTGTTTGGAGAAGCGCGCGTCCCCTCGTCCTTACTTTCAGGCTACAGGTTTCTCAATAAACGCACAACAAGGGAAGATTCCAAAAACCCTCGACTTCCCAAAAGAGCGCGGCGATCAGCTGCCCCCCTTATAACCTTTAGGTCCTGGCGGGGGAGCATGCCCATTTGCAGCACTGTCATCAGCTCACATGAAGGAGGAAGGTTGTACCAAATCTTCACAAAACGTCTGAGGTACGCTGCATCGAACGCGGGCGCTGCCTGCATAAAATTCCGTGTGGTGTCTTGGTGCGCGGTGGTTGATAGCAAAGCTAAGGACGCAAGGGCGCGGTCCTCCTCTTGCCCCGCCACCCACGACAGGATTTCCATTTTTAGGGGCCAGTCCTGTTTTAAGAGGCTGGCGCGCAGGCGCACACTGCGGGGAAGATGCGCAAACTGCCGCGCATCAAACACGGTTACCTCTTCATTGGGATGCCGCATGGTGTCTTGAAAAAGAAGGTCAGCAGCTTCGTCAAGGGTATGCCCTTCTTTGACCTTATGGTGTAAAAATCGCCTCTTTTCGCGAACGGTCTCGTTATATTTGTCGCAGGACCATCTCTCTCGGCCAATGTGGTGCAGTGCGCTCAAAAAATCAGTCAGCTCAGATGCGTCGTAGGCTGGAAAATCATTTTCTGACAGTGATCTATCAGCAAGGTAATCGCCAACACATGCACTGAGTGCACGCCTTAGATCATCTTTTTTGCTCATACTGTTGGAAAAAATGCTTGCGACAGTACCGGGCACACCATGCGCGTGTGCGTAACGTTTTTGGGCACTTTTGACAATTTTACCAGCAGAAACTGTGGTACGCATACGGTCTATATCCTCTTGCGTCAGCGCTACACTATTGTCCCGGATCAGATCTGCCATCCAATTGCCGCGTGTATATTGACGCATGTCAGAGTCCCTATCTTTGTGCTCCCAACATTCGGCCTCCCAAAAGACGTCTCCTCTACATATGGGCTCACTTATCACAGTACGAAAGCCTGAATGCGCAGCGTGCACAGTGTTACCAAACGTTGAATAAGTACGAGACTCTTCAGAACCCATCACATAACCTGCTCCGTGTGAGAAAATAGGGACCCCATCGCCATCAAACTGTGCGTGGGCCACGCGGGATAGCGCCCTGCGTTCTGCCTCTTGCTGCCAAAATGCTTGAACCAAGCCTGCACGCAAACGCGTGTCATACCCTGCCTGGGCCCCTGTAAGATGCAACTGCTCGCACACCTCATCCCTAGAAGATTGATCGTCTTGGCTGCTCGCCAGAACGCCTTGCGTATGTAGAGTCAAAATTGTGGCGGCAGCGAGTAGGAGCGCATGCTTCATGGAGAGTTCCCTTGTATAAAAATCTGGTATCGCGCACCCTATGTTATGACAAAGTGCTTTGTCAATTATCCACGCAGACCTGTGGGAGCACCTATTTTCCTAAAGGCTCTACCTGCAAACCCATGTATAATGGAAGGATAAGAACATAGCCTGGGAGACCGCCTCATGACACAAAAAAACGCCTATGACTTTTCTTTTAAGACCCTGACGGGGGACATCCCCCTGCCCCTGAGTCAGTTCGAGGGCAAAGTGATTTTCATCGTCAACACCGCCTCCGCCTGTGGCTACACCCCCCAGTACGCCCAGCTAGAGTCTCTCTATAAAACATATAAAGATAGGGGGCTTGTGGTCCTGGGCGTTCCCAGCAATGACTTTGCGGGCCAGGAGCCAGGCTCGGGTGAAGAAATCGCCTCCTTTTGCCAATTGAATTACGGGGTCACCTTTCCCATGACCGCCAAGGAACACGTGCGGGGAAAAGACGCCCACCCCTTTTATAAGTGGGCCAAAGAGACCTTAGGCTTTGGCACAGCGCCCAAGTGGAATTTTCACAAATACCTTGTGGGACGAGACGGCACCCTTCTTGATTACTTCGTCACCCCCACCTCCCCCACCAGCGAGCATGTGATCCAAAAGATCGAGGAGGCACTGGACGCTCCAAGTCAAAAATAAAGCCGTTTGGGTGAAAGCTTGCCGGCTTTTAGCATCTCCATAAAAGCGTCTGCAGAGCAATCAAGGGAATGCCATTTGACAAAATCTGCTATCTCCCTTGTCTCAAAAGTGTGCGCAACCTCCATAAAGAGCCCGCTGACCTCGGCGCGAGAAAATGAAGCCCCCTCACATTACACACGCCGCACGCGGTGATCACCGCGCATATTATGGATTGCTCTTGGCTTGTGGAAACGTTACGGCTCTAAGAAGACGCGTTAGCAAACTCGGCAGCAACGCTTCTTTTGTTTCAAAGATTGTACCACGATCCACAGGCCATCTAAGCGCTGTAAGCTCCTCCATGGAACATTCTTCTAGGGTCAGAATTTTCTTGAAGCACTCTATGGTGAGAGTCATAAAGCTATTTTGCGCAAGAGATGTCAAATAGGGCGCACGCAAAGGTCTTTCCATGCGCATCACATATGCACAAATGTCAGGTTCTGGGTACTCAGTAAGAAAAAAAAACGCTGCAAGGGCGTATGCTTCATCAAGGCCTTGCGCCCACTTGAGCATTTCCAATTTCAGCGACGGCACGTGTGGAAGGCACACAGCGCGCAAGCGCACAGATAAGGGCAGGAGTCGTACCGTTTCGTTCAAAAGCGCATGATCAGACGTGGGAAATTTAGATAGGAGGAGAAGGTCCACACTCCTTTCAAAGGTGTGCCCAGCTTGCAAAGAAGTCAAAAGCGCAGCGCAGGCATTCTTTCTGCTATAATAACTTGGCTGACAAAACGTAAGAGATAAAAGATCGACGTCCGTGATCCAATACCGCGCCCGAAGAAGCATTCTATAATCTCGCACTTCTTTGCCTTCCAAATAAGATAAAAGGGGCGACTCATCGAAATAAACAGGCGTGGCCATCAAGCATGAAAGGAGTTTTTCCTTAAGGTCTTCGCCAGAGTTTGTAGCGGCACCATCGCCCCTTAAAAGAGTCATGAAGTCTTCGGCGGCCTCGCGGTCATAGGAGGGCGTACTTTTTTCCCACTCACCAGAACATGTATGCTCCTCCTCGCTTTGTGTACTCAAGGAACCGTCCGATGTCCACAAAGATGCGCGCTCGCAGGAGGAGGTGAGGGGCTGAGATGAGGACCAGGATCTTTCCGTTGATGGAAAAGGAGAAAGGATAATGTGTGCGCCTGCACGCGCGCGCGCCAGAGACACAGGAGGAAGGTTCGAATTTCGCTGCGCAATGAGGCGTATTTTTTCTCTGAGCTCATCAAAATCCCCATGGGCGGTTGTGTAACACGCAGCCTCCCTGCCTGAGGTGGGGACGGATGCGTCCTCAGTAGCAGTCGGATTATCTTGCGCACTAGCATAAATGCTCGCTGCACTCATCACAAAAAAGAGCGCGCACATGATAACTATACGCTGTTTCATTTATCTATCCTTTGCTTACTTTCTTGATAACGTGCAGAAAAACGTTCCACAGCAACGTTGGCAGTTTTACACACCTTGGCATTGATCACTTGCCAGCCTACACACCTTCGACTCTCACGCTCTCCTACGGCGTCTGCTGCCTACAAGTTATGCCAGCCCAGACACACACTAAATGTGATAAGGGGCCTTTCATCATCTCTTCTTCTAATCTCCCTCTAGCCCACAGTAAAAAAAGAACTGTTAAGAGCGCAAACACTACGCTCCTTTTCCGCAAGCCACTCATTCACACGCGCCTCGCGCTGGGCATAGGTTGTCAGAGCGAGCAACTCCTGGCGCCTTTCCTCGCGGAGCTCCCCCAATTGTAAAAGGGATCCCATATAACCAGAATACATGTGGGCAGTAGAGGCGAGCCACGAGATATATGGGGTTGAAAGGCCCTTCTCCACCTCCCAAAACGCCGTATATGCAAGGGGGCACTCCCTTAGGAACGATAAAATAGATAGGGCGCGGGACTCTCCCATGGGGATGACGCGTTCAAGGGTGTCTTGCAAATCAAGCTCCCTCTGGCGCAAGGGAATAGCACGCAGCTTGAGGGGCAGAGGCACGCGGGCAAGGGTTTCCTCCCCTACGCTTTTTTCCAACACACGATTGGCAGCCTTGTCATAGTCTTGCTCCTGGAGATACGCGCTAAGGAATACGCCTCTAGGAGATTTCCCGAGCGTGGCGTCCCCATGAACCAGGAAGAGATGCGTTAAAAGCTGCGGGAGGGCTGCCTCATTAAAGTCACGTAGAGGGTCCATTGATCCAATGGTGCAAAAATTCTCTACAAGAGAGACAAGACTCTCGCGCAGGGGTTTGCGGCTCATCTCATGCGCAAAGTTCTCAGACAAAACCTCAGGGATCTTGTGGCGCGCCGCAAATCGTTTTGCAGCCGTGTTCACAACGTCGCCCACGGGGCACTGGGGGCTTTTGAGTAATTCCACATCCTCTGCCTCTAGGGCCGCAATATGATCCTGTAGGTGGGTACTCTCATCACGTGCCTTCACAACCAAAGGCAGTGCGTTCCACTTTTCTTTCATTTCAGGCGCAAGGGCGCTGTAAAACGATGGCGTTACCTGGCACTCCTGGGAAGAAAACAGGTAATTCAAACCTGGGAAGTCATAGAGGAACGGCTCAGGGTCGGTGCGTTGAGTCCCGCAAGCTGTACTGGCCCATAAGATTACTGCAGCCGCTGTCAGAATAATCTTCATCCTACTTCCTCCCCCTTGGTTTATCGAACCTGGCTAGGGCCGCAGCACCTACGCCGCGCTTTTCTCCCTTAGCCACTCATTCACACGCGCCTCGCGCTGAGAAGACCTTGGCAGGGCCAACAGCTCTCGGCGCCTTTCCTCACTAAGCTCCCCACATTTTAAGAGGTAATCGATGCTGCCCGTGCCGTGCCTTCCGGACGCAAGCCACGCAATGTGCGCGTCAGAAAAACCCGGTTCTTTTTTCCAGAAAAGGTCATTGTCCCTTGGATAATCACGCAAAAACAACAAGATGTCCAGGGCGCGTCGCTCGTTCATGGGGGCGACGCGGTTCAGGATATTGTCGAGAAACAGATTCCTCATTCGCAGTGGAATGGCCCGCAACTTAACGGGCAGTGAGACACGCGACAGTGTTTCTGGCCTCACCTTCCAGGACAAAAGCAAGTTAACAGCACGTGTTTGATTATTTTCTTTCAAATAAAGAGCCAGGAACTCTGAGCGGTCATATATACCAGAATTTTCTCCCTGATGAATTAGCCAGAGGCTCTGCGTCACAGCAATCAGTTCTTCATCATCTCTGGTGTCCAAGGCCTCGTAATTATATTTTCTATCGCACGCGGCCTTAATACACTCCTTGAGGGTCTCACGAAGACCCATTCGGCTGCGTGTATAGGCAAAGTCCTTGGCCATATATTCAGGAATCCCAAAGCGGGCGCACGCAACGGCGGCGGCGCAGTCCACAACGCCGCGCTGATTATCCGCCGGCGCCTTCACAAGACGCCTGAGGGCAACCTCATCTAAAACAGAGATATGGGTTTGTATATAGGACGCATGGGGACTGGTGCGCAGTGACAAGAGCAGAGATTCCCACTTGTCCTTCATATCCTGTGATAGATCCTGATAAAAGTCCCCCTGTGCTTTTGGTGTGTGTGGTGGGGCCAAAAAGTAGTCGCGCCAGGTTTCGTCACTCCCATAGGCCGTCATGCTCCACAGGCTTAAAGCCGCCGTTGCTAATATAATTCTCATAATATACTTCTTTCCTAGAGGGTGATTTTTGATGCCCCACAAACTAAATCACCCCATAAAAAATGACAATAAAAAACTATGACGATGGAATCTTAAGCATGAGAAATTTTGCCCGTGCGTCGTATGGACCTTGGGCCAGTAAGTCGCGGCGCTGTTTTTTTGAAAGCTCTCCCCGGGCAAAAAGCAGGGGGAGATCCTGCCCCCACACGGGCCGCTTAGCAAGCCAAGCGATGTAATTGTCTGAAAAGCCACGAGATACTGTCCAAAATACGATGGCACATTCAGGGTAAGCACGCAAGAAAGACAAAATGGCAAGGGCCCTGGGCTCTTCCACAGGCGCAAGGTGTGTTAGAATTCCTTGCAGATCGAGGTCTTTTGAAGCAAGAGATGTCGCACGTAGTTTCAGGGACAAAGGCACACGGACGAGCACCTCATCACGCACCCGTCCCTTTAAAAGGGCCTCAGCCGTATTATCATAGGACTTTTCCACAAGAAAGCGCTCAAGGAAATGCCTGCGCGGCACCGTCCCTGCGCAAAAATCCTCATGCACATAAAGAAGATTTCTTAAAAGCTGTTTCAGGTCTGCCTCATTAAAAGAGGTCAACTCAAGATGCTTGGTTGTGGGGGCACATAGGGTCTCCACGCGGTATACAAGGCTGTTGCGCAAGGACATGAAAGCCATGTCGCTGGCAAGAAATGACCAGAGTCCCTTAGGCACCCCTTGGGTGGCGGCAAAGCGTTTCGCGGCCGCGTCCACGATGGCGTAGCTTTTTCCTTCGCTACGGGTTGTCTCTAGCTCTGCCATGTCCTCATCTTCAAGGGCCGCCACATGGTTTCTGGCGTAAACGTGCACCTGGGGCATCATTCTTGGATAGCGCGCAGCAAGATCATCCCATTTCTTGGCCATGGCCGATGAAAGATGACGCAGCGAGATTGGGCGCTGTTTTGCGAGATTTCTCCCGCGCGATGGATACACGACATCACTTGTTTCATGCCAGGACCCGTGGGCTTGTCCTGCACCCATCACAAGAATGACCAACAATGCTTTTGCCAACCGCATTCTTTTCTCACCCATAAGGATATGTTTCCATGCCCTTATAAAGGACACATGCGCACCAGACAAGCACGCAGCACGCCCTACGAAAGATCCTTTTCTGACGCGCAGGTGGCTTGCCTATGCCACGGCAGCTGGAAATCCTTGATCTGTTCCTGTGACAACTCGCCCATGCGTAAAATTTCGTGCAGTTCTTGGGACGACATATCAAGAGGCCAATGGGTTACAAAAATTTTTAAATAGCTGATGGACAGCCCACCAGCCACGGTCATAAAAAAGCGACTTGCGTCCGCGTCTTTAATTTTGGCCAGATAAGACAGGGATGCAAGGGCGCGCTCCTCATCCAGCCCACGCGTCCAGGAAAGAATCTCCAGCTTTAAAGGCGTTTCCTGGAACAAACTCGTTGCGCGCAAACGCACACTTAAGGGAAGCTGCGCCCCAATCTCCTCAACCTGGACCAGCTCTTCGGGTGAGAACTGTGCCCGGAACAGTCGTTCTGCAGCCTCATCCACTGAGCACCCCGTCTTCACATAGCTCAAAAAGTGACATCTTCCTGAAATAGAAAAAGGGTCTTCTGTTATCCAGTATAAAACGTTCAAAAAGTGCTTAAGGGCATTGATATCAAAGGACAAATAATCTGGATAAAGCATGTCCATAGCACCATCATTAGACAAGCACCCAATAAGGGCGCCTCTTAAGTCGCCGTCTCCCATGAGGAGAGAAAATTTCTCACTGACCGCTTCAGGGACACCGTGTTCGCGTGCAAAGCGCTGTTGTGCTTGCCTCACAACCTTATGCATGGACTCGCCAGCATATATGCGCGCTTTATCCTCAGCGCGTAACACAGCCCTATGCGCGTCATAATAAGCATCTCCACCGCGGGAGTCTGGAATGGTGATATCCTCCAATATTGTCTCCGTGAGCATTATGCCAGCAATCCCATTCAAGTTGTGGACACCTGCTAGGCATGGGAGTGCTCTCACTACCAGGGAATCTTCTAGGTCAGATTTTGAATATGCATTGGCGTCTTGATGGGCTAAAAGCGTCAGCGCGCACAAGACGCCCACCATCATGTTGTTTCTCATATCGTGCCCCTCCATTTTCATTTCTTTTGATTATTACAATTAAACACCCCTCATAGGATTAATCCGTGCGTACTAACAGATTGATCAACAAAGGTGTTCTTATCCTAGCTTCGTGGATCTTAGACACCTTCTTGTCACTGAGTAAGGCGCTCAATTCATGAAAAAAACCCTCATCCAGCTCACCGCACCCCAGAAGCGCAATCAGGGGATCTGCCTCCAGTTGCTGCGCATTTAAGCTACAAATATGGCGCGCTGAAAGAAGAGGCGCTGTGCGCCAAAAGGCCTCACGCACACGCGCGTCCGTGTGAAGGCGCATAAATGACAGGGCTGAGCGGGCTTTTTCTTCTTCCATGCCGCTTACGCGCTGCATAATGTCTTGCAACTCCTTATCTTTCCTGATGGATAGAGCCCTAAGTTGAACCGACAATGGGAGGATCTTATGAAGGGGAACACCTCTAAATAATTTCTTATTGATTGAGATAAGCGGGGTGAGATTTTATGATGGGTGTGGTATGTTATCTTATTGACATTGCTTGATTTTTGAGGTGTATTTTATGGCGCAGCCTGGTTTTT
>JAIUNT010000056.1 GCA_020161545.1 Pseudomonadota bacterium | reverse complement strand
ACGCCTTCGCGATCACCTAGTTGTAGGACAGCGCCCTGGGCACGCTCAAACACAAAGCCTTGTCCGCGCGCCGTAATGGCCAGGTGGTTCCCGTGGGGGTGGAGGCTCATGCCCTCCAAGTAACGTTGGGCAGAGACGAACTTGCGGGCGCGCTCGGGCCGTGCACTATGGTAGGCCGGGTGCAGACGCGTATCCAGATTCGTTTCGGGATCAAAGACATAAAGATCACCACCCGCGTGGTAAACAATTTTACGTCCGTCCGTGGATTGGTTGCGCACATAAAAGGTTTTGTGATGGGTGTGGCGCTGAAGATCCTGGCCGCTGACATTGCAGGAATACAGATTTCCGATGCCTTCATGGTCACTTGTGAAGTAAATCCGGTCCCCAATCCACAAGGGGCGCGCCATATCGGACTTAAGGTCAATGAGGGGCGCGTAGGTGCCGGCGCCCTCCCGGTCAATCCACACAACACCAGCCGTGCCGCCACGGTAGCGTTTCCAGTACCCGTACTCGCGGTATCCAAAGCGCTGCACCACGCACGCAGGGCCCTCGTGGTCCTTGAACATGTGGGAGGAAATGGGGCCAAGGTCAATCTTGTGGGCCTCGCCCCCATCGGGGGACACGCGCCATAGCCACGACACCCGGGCGAAGGGGCTTTTGGCGCTGCTGGTGAAGGTGATGCCGGCCTTGGTCCAGGAATGAACGCTTACCCCTTCCCCTAAATAGGTCACGCGTCTTGGTTCGCCTCCAGTGGCGGGCATCACGTAAACTTCCGCGGGTCCCTCGTCACTGCCCGCAAAGGCAATGTAGGCCCCGCACGGTGAGAACACAGGGGTTGAGGCCGTGCCAAGACCCGAGGTCAGGCGCACGGCCGGTGCGCCAGAAAGGTCGGTACGCCACAGGTGGTCTTCGCTGACAAAAATCACCGTGTTGTCATGGATGCAGGGGTAGCGGTAGTAGCCGTCTTGGGACATGTAAGAGTACTCGAGCTGAAAAATGCACAATCCTCCCATTCTAACGGGTTTTGAGCCCGTGCAACAGTCTCAACGCGCAAAAAAGCTTAAGCCTCAGCCTCAAAGACAAGGAGGTCGCCGGGCTGGCACTCGAGACACGCACAAAGACGCTCCAGCGTTGAAAAACGGATGGCCTTGGCTTTGCCCGTTTTCAAGATGGACAGATTTTGTACCGTGATATCAACGGCCTGGGCCAGATCCTGTAGCTTCATTTTGCGCTTTGCCAGCATCACATCTAAATTCACAATCACAGGCATGGGTTCTCTCCTTAAACCGTCAAGTCTTGTTCGCGCTTCATTTGGCTTGCCTCATACATGATCCAGGACACGAGAATCACGAGCATGCCGTAAAATAGCGAAGACAAGTTGGGTGTACCAAAGGAGACAGACACATACCTGTGTCCAGGGGCATTTGTGGCCGTCGCGGCCAAAATGAGGAGTGTTTGACTCAAGGGCGTCATGAGGAGCGCGTCCATGACGTAGAGAAGACCAAGTTTTTTATAAAGCTGGGCGTTGCGTGGGCTGAAAATCTCGCCGCGCACGTAGTGCCAAAAAAGAGTCCTCAAAAGAAAGAAGCTGATGAAAAGGGGCAGGGCGCCCACAAGGTCCGCACCAAGCCCGAGAAATTTGAGGGGGACTGTCCATGGGACGCTCTTTAAGGCGATACTTCCTTCCGGCGTTGCCACAGTACGCTCCAGCATGCCAAGGGCGCGCATTGCTTCGGGGAGAAAACCCGTTTGGGCGTCCACGAGCACCCACTGAATCCCTAGAAAGAGGGGAAATGCTACGGCCAAAAAAGAAAAAAGGGCCACAAAGTAACGACTGACACGTTGAATTTTATCCATGGTGCTCTCCATAGGTTGCACTGAAACTGAGGCAACACTATCAGAGGCAATCTTGTTGATCAATAAAAAATGATCGTTTATCGTGATTTTTCATCTGGCGCATCTTTGGGGCCTGGCCAGAAGAATGGGTTATGGGCGACCTCCCACAGGTGGCCATCAAGATCGGCAAAGTATCCGGAAAAGCCGCCCCAGTCAGTCTTTTGCCCTTCTTTCACAAGGCGTGCGCCTCCCTTGCATGCGACATCCAAAAGCGCGGTTACCTCGTCTGGGCTTGCCACGTTGTGGGCAAGGGTGATGCCGCGAAAACCGTCTCCTTTGGGGCCGGTTTGCGCATCTTGCGCCAGATGGTCCCATGGATAAAGGGCAAGCCAAGTACCGTTTAAGGAAAAAAAGGAGATGTGTCCCTCAAAATCCATCTTGGGAAGTCCAAGGACGTTCTCGTAAAAGTGGGTTGCCTTGGCAAGGTCATAGGTCCCAAGGGTGATGATATTGATGCGTGGTTGCATGGGGGGAGCTCCCTTCTTTGGTGCGTGTTACACGAGCATAGAAGAGAAAGTTTCAAAAGGGAATAGGAGGACAAAAACATCGGGGCAGTTGCCCGCCCCGATCTTTTTCAGGTCTGCCAGGAGGCAGTCCTTATCGTACGAACCAAGATACGACAGAGCTAATGAGGCTCTTGACGTTATCGTAGGCGCGTCCGTACCAAGTGGAGCGAACCGCTTGGCGTGCTCTGTGGGCGCTGCTCAAATCCTCTTGAGAGCTTGAGCGTTGCATGCCTTGACGAGACGGCGAATTCACCGGGTCGGCGTCTAAAACTTGCTCCGGAGTCACTGGCGTCGAAGCAGGGCGCATCGTCTCGGTGAAATCACCACTTCCGAACACACAGCTGCCCATCAAGCCCATTGCCTGGGCAGAGGTTGCACCAAGCGTAAGGACCATGGCTGTGAGAAGTACTTTTTTCATGGGTACATCCTTTCATGATTTATGTTAATCCACGCCAGAGGAAAAATCCCTGGCACCCGCGCCCCTGCGGGGCGCCCCTTGGCAAGAAGGCTCATCACCTTCCCGCCTCAAGAACGTGTCGTCTTCCTAGTGGGCGAAAAGCCTTTCTAGTAGCGCCGCATTTTGTGCACGCATCTCGTCAATGACACGGTCAAGGTTGAACCAGAGAAGCTCACGCACGCTGCTTGTGCCTTGGCTGAGGTGTGCAAAGATCTCATGGCGGTGGGCCTCATAAAAGGCTTTGTCTTGGACGCCCAGCGTGTGTGCCCTTTGGTCCAACAGAACGCCTGCCAGGAAGCTTAGATCACGGGTGTCAAGGCTCAAAAGTGCACGTCCTTTGAAGCTTTCTTGCTCTTGGAGAGCCTCTTTGAAGAAAAAATGTCCACGCCAGTTTGCGTCATAGACCTCAAGAGTTTGGGCGCCGAGTGCGTCCTCAAGGGCTTTGGCGTTAGGCAGTGAGGGTTCACTGCTCGTGGCAGCTGAGCTGCTAAAGAGTGAGGACAATAGGCCTGACTGTGATTTAACGGGAGTCGCTTCTTCCTCAAGGACTTCCTTTGCAAGGGTTAACAAAAATGGATTACGGTGGGTGCTAAAAACGGCCTGCATGGCGGGCGCGTAAGGCACCTCTGCATCACGCACGTGGCGTACAAGATCCATGATGTCTTTTTGGAAGGACTCACCAGTGCTCACAATGGTGCGCAGGGCATTGCGTTCGGTACGCTCAGTCGCATGCTCTTTCATCAAAGCGCGTGCTTCGGCTACAAGGGCGCTCGCTTGACCTGTTGTGCGCATTTCGTTCTCATAAAACTGACCCAAGATGTGTCCCTTTTGAACCCCCACAATGTCGTTGTAGTAGTTTGTCACAAAACGCAGGGTATCTTCTGGCACAAGCGCTGTGTGTGGTGCAAGAAGACGCGCCCTTGCCTCTTCATCGCCTGCAAGCTTTTTGTGCAGCTCCACAAGGTCTGCGTCCGTTAAATTCTCCGAGATGGAGTGGGCGCGCAAGATCTCAAGATCATTCGCATTTTCCTTGGCGTAGTCAGCGTTTCTTTCGGCGGCTTCCTTTGCAATGGCACCTTTCACCATGGCTGCTGCATCTTCAACGGATTTGGCTTGGTTTAGGTTTTGAAGGAGAGCTTCAAAAGTAGGGGTACCAAATCCTGTATACCCCTTCATGTCAATGAGGAGATCTTGCTCAGCCGGTGAGAGTGTGAGCAGCATACTCAGTGTGTGGTCACAGTTTTTGAGATAAGCGCTTGGTGCGCTAAACTCCGCAGCGATATCCCAAGAGATCCTCTCTAGGTCCAGCGCGAAAGTTTTGGCAGCCTGTGAGGTGCTAGCGTGAGATGGCGCTCCTTTAGGCTGTGTGCCCATACGGAAGGCATGGGAGGGGTATTTCTTGAGGTTTTCAAGGAGCGTGGCTCCCTCGGGAAGCTTTGTATGCTGGGCCACGGCCAGGGTGCGAAACGCGTTTTCACGGCGCTGACGGCGCGCGTGTTCTTCGGTGTTGCGGTAAGCGTCAAGACCGGATTGATCAACGGCTTCTTCTGCAGAAATGCCTTGGTTGCGGCCAAAAAGGGCACAAAGTGCGTTGAAGGGAGCAAGGGCTGCGCCTTGGACAGAGCTGCTTGCACGCGCTAGAAGCGTTGTCATGTTGCCTGTGACAAGAAGGCGTACAATTTCAACACCGGAATGGGCATAGGTGTTTTGCAAGCGATGACGCATGGCGTAATCTTCTTCAAACAAAGCGCGCTCGGTAACGGTGGCCTTGTCGTTTAGGCCGTAAAGAGCGTGTTCTTCAGGTGTGTACTCCAAGAGTTGGTTTGAGATGAACCGTGTGACGGTGTCCATGCGCTTGGCGACGTTGGAGGCTGTTGAGATGGCAAGAGCGTCACCCACAAGGCCGCCTGCATAGCCACCCGCGACGGTGCCAAGGGTTGATGTCATACTCGCACCTGTTGTGCCAAGGAGTGGCCCAACAACAGGGACAAAGCTACTGATGGTTGAAAGAAAGCCACCCACGCCGTAGGTGATGCCAGCACCCGCCACACGGGAGGCGTTGATGGCACTTACACGGAGTTTTTCATCCAGCTGATGTCCTGCAGTTTTGATGCCTTTATCGAGGAGTCCTTCAACAATGGTGCGCATTTGGTGGCGCAGATAAGGGTCAATGAGTTTAAAGAGGTGCTGGGCCATGGTTGCATCTTCAGCTTCTGCCTGTGCGCCCTCCTGTGGGATAGAAATGCGCTCTTGCACCATAACAAAACCGTCCTCTTCGTCCACAGGTAGAATGGATGATGAAGGTGATGGGTTTGAGGAAGAACTGGAAGAAATGGGGTGAAGCGGTAGTGGTTGGCTTTGTGCAACACCTGCGTCCTCATAAGATGGCAGAACACTCTTGAATGCGCCTACGATAAATTGGCCGCTGGCGTCACGCACGGAAAGTCCCTGGTTGCTCAGGAGGGTACGCACAACCCCAAGGGCCAAGGCACGCACACGCGCATTGATCAAATCCTCGATGTGTGTGTTGTTGGCCAGCGACATAAGCATGCCACGAAGAGGCATTTCACTTGGCAGAACGCGGTCAATGACCATTTGTAAGAATGTACGATTGCGATAAATATCTACAATTTGGTCCGTGCCGCGCACAACGCCGTAGTGATCGCCATCGCGGTTAAGGGCGCGCATGATATTTTGTCGTACGTAGCTTACTAAGTTGTCAGTACATTTATTAAGGGCGATGCTGTCAAAATCCTCACCATGGGCGCTAAAAAGTGCAACCTGTGTGCGGCCCGCCAGGTGGGAAAGTGTTAAGTGAACGGCCTCTCCCGCTAAAATGCTCCAGTCACCATTGATGATGCCTTGGCCAACACGCCAAGCAACGTCCTTTTTGTCCTTAATGCTAAACGTCATATTGGTATACGCGTCCACAGCCACATCTTGGAAGAAAGTCGAATGTGTGGGAGCCAAGAGCTGTGCAAGGCGCGCGTCGCCCTGTGTGTCATCAAAAGGATTTTGAGAGCTTGCGTTTACAAGGTTGCTGCTGGTGAGAAATGTGCAAAGCAGAAGGGCCTGACTAATGTGTTTTTGGGAAATCTTCATGGAGAATGCCTTGATGGTGCATGGTGGTTATGATTTCTATATAGGAACAAATGTCAATTTGGCAATAAAAAATGTCAAATATTTTCATCTTACGTATGAATTGGCCGCCAAGCGCGTTAGAATGCCTCAAAATGATGGTGAAACATGTCTATGCAGATAAAAATACGCGCCATTGGGCGCATGAAGGCGGGGCCTTTGGAGGATCTTATTGCTGAGTACGCAAAGCGTACGCGCGGTGAGATTATGATTGAGGACTATGAGGCAAAGAAAAAGGGTGCGCCTGCCCAGATTCAAGAAGAGGAAGCGGGGTGGCTTCTCAAAGGAATTGCCCAAGACGCTTTTATGATCGCCCTTGATGAACGGGGTAAAGCCATGACAAGTCCGGGTTTTGCAAAAGTATTGGAAGAGGTGCGCTTATCTGGAGGGCGAGAGCTCATCTTCGTCATTGGGGGCGCCGATGGTCTCACAGACGCCGTACGCACGCGTGCGAACCTTCTCTTGTCCTTTGGCACTATGGTCTGGCCCCATAAGCTTGTGAGGGTTATGCTAATGGAACAACTTTACCGCGCTCAGCAAATTACCGCTGGGCATCCTTATCATAGAGAGTAGTACGGCAAGAAAGAGGGAAAAACATGCTCAAGGGTTCACGTATTATAACAGTTTGTTTATTGATGTGCTCTTTTGCGGCGCAAGTGCAAGCGGGGCGGCCCAAGGGGTGGCAAGAAGATACGGTCTTTGTGTTGCCGGAGGCGGGGCGTAGCCCCTGGCTTGAGGCCATTGCAGGGGCTGAGAGGACCATTGAGATGTCCGCATACAAGTTGTCTGATCCCCAGATTATTGCTGCCTTGAAGGCGGCCTCCCAGCGCGGCGTATCCATTCATTTGCTGCTTCAGGAGGAAACTTATCAACATGGGGGGAGCGAGAATGCGGCCTCACCCGTGGCTGCATTAAAGAATTTTGCAACGCTCTATACCCTATCAAAACGCTTTTCCCAGTCACACCATAAGATGATATTGGTGGATGGTCAGTGGGGTCTTGTGTCCACTGGGAACCTGGACGCTGAATCCTTTGATGGGATCACCGATAAGGGCATTAAACCCGCACGTGACTTTGCGGTTCCTGTTTTGGATAAGGCGCGCGTTGCCGAGATGGCGCGTGTTTTTCAAGCCGATATTAAGGACGCAAGGCTCTCCCTTAAAGGCGCCCAACTTGTGTGGGGGCCAGACAATGGCAGAAGCACTTTTCTTGCCCTTATAAACAGTGCGCAAAAAAGCATCGATGTCTATCAACAAAGTGTTCAAGACGAGGGGCTTGCCCTGGCCCTTGCCGGGGCCGCGCGTGCGGGTGTTCAGGTGCGCCTTCTCATGATGGCCTTTCCCTTTGGTCCGAAAAAAGATCCTAACATTCCCAGCCAAAATCTGCTCATGGGGGCGGGTGCTCAGCTTAATCTGGCAACGCACCTCTATATCCACGCAAAAATTGTCATTGTGGATGGGCGCACCATGTATCTGGGATCAAGCAACTTTTATGCGCCTACCTTGGACGGGGCCAGGGAGCTGGGTGTGGTGAGCGAAAATGAGACCCTCATTACACGCGTACAGGAGGTCTTTGAGAAAGATTGGGCGGTGTCCCAGAAAAGCGGGATACGCAAGGAGGGTGAAAATAAGGAGCCCAAATAAATCATATTTTTGACAAAGCTCTTGAAGTGAAAATTTTTGTAATCATATATATAAATCCTATGTAAAAAATATCCGTAAAGGACTATATGAGAACATGATTGCACAATCGGCTATTAAGTATTTATCTCTGATTCTTTTTCTTGCCAATGTGACGGTCAGCGCTTCGCCAACCCCTTCATCTTCTGGGTGTGAGCCGACTTTATGTGAGCGAGACACCCATGTCATGCGCCATCGCATGGGTTTTGCCGGTACAGCTGAAGTGATCGGTGCACACGCACCAAGTGTTGTGATTCTTGATACTTCAGAGGGGAATCATATGGCACAAGTTTTGAGTGCATTTTCACAAACAGACGCTTCAAGCCGTATATTCAATGCTGAGTTATCCGACTTACAAGGGCGCGGTATCGCAGATTTCTTTGATATTTTTGTGAACGAGAAGTTTACCATTGTGAACATATCTATCACAGGGTATTGCGGTGAGAGTCATGACTTTGCACTCTTGTACGCCTTAGCCCGCCACTTTCCTGATGCACATTTTGTTTTGGCCATTGGTAATAAAGGGATGTCCCCCCGGGGATATCCTTACCCACAGGCGAGCAAAGAAATGCTTGATCGTGTAAAGCACCAGCTGACCTTTGCCATATGGTCCCAAAGAGACGCGCACCAACAAGAAGAATTTGTGTCAACTTCTTCTATGGCACCAAAGGACTTTGATATGCGTGCGTTTTATGAGGAGCGCTCCTTGGTGGCGCCAGGTGAGTTGGGGGAAATGGGTGGAAGCTCATTTGCAGCCCTGCGCATTGCAGGGTGTATTTCAAGGCTTTGCCAGGTTTATGGACTGGCCTCAAATGATGCCGCTGGCCTGCTTCTTGAAACGGCAAAAAAACCCAGAAACCCTCATGTATATGAGCCGGGCAAGCATGGGAGAGGTTATGTGGATTACGCGCGCGCGGCCGCGTTCGTGATGCAAAATGCGCTTCCCAGTCCCCATCCATTGCCTCAAGAAACAGCGCCTGATTATGACGCCTTCTGTCACAATTATCACATATTTCAGTGGGTTGCGGCCGCGCGCAACACCAGCAATTATGTGATGACCTTCGGGTATCCCGTGTCTCATTTTATGACGAGTAGGCAGATTTTTGAGGGGGCAAATGAGTCCTTTGAGGTGGCTGGCAGTGACGCCGTGCAAACGTTGCAAGAAGTGGAAGAGATATACCAAAAAAAGCACTGTTCTTTTAAGGGGTTTGCGAACGCTCTTGTGCGCGCACCCCTTGGCAAGCTTTACCCTGGCTGTGCGACTTACCTCTTCCTGAGTCATATTCAAGGAGCCAGCCCAGGCATCGTAAATGAATTTATGCCTTACGTATGCGAGGCGCAGACAGATGAGGATATCTTGGAGCTTTGTATGATGACCCATAAAAAAGCTGATTTGTCGATGCTTTCAACCTGTTTAGATGATTTGGGCGTACAAGGCGCCATGTGTGACGTCCAAGGGGCTCTTTTGGGAGATAAACAGGAGGTTCCTGTATACGCAAGGTTGCTGCAGTGCATGGGGGTTTATGATTTTTTCAACACCTACAAAATAGAATCCGTTTTGTTAGACATGGAGATGCGTGCGAAAGGTAAGTGGGGGTGGGATCTTGGTGCAGATGTGATGAATGCCATGATGCAAAAGGCAGAGGCGCATTTACGCACCCGCCCTCTTGGGGCAAAGTCCCAAGGTAATCCCTTCTTCTTTATCACGCTAGGCATGTGTCATGAGACAGGGCGCTTTGGTTTTGAGGTGGACACGGACCTTGCAAGCCACTGGTACGAGAAGGTTCTGGCATGTCAGGGCGCCCCCGCTTCCCTGCGCGGGATCACAAAGATGCGTCTTGGTGAGTGCCAAGCACAAAATACACGCCGTGCCTTCGCGTTCTTTGGGCGGGTGGCCGAACCCTTATAATTTTGGGTGGCAAAGCTCGTCGCTCGTGTATGCTTATACACGTCGCTTGCCTCGCTTCCTGCCCTGAAATGAAACTGTTCTAGCTCTATATCCAAATTTGTTTCATTTTATTATAACTGTTTATGTTTAAACAGTTATTGGATGGAGCATTGAGTTATTCGTCGGATTGCTTTTGCATGGGCCTATTTGTGTTCAATAGGGTTGAGGTTTGGTGAATAGGGGGGCAAATAGTCAAGGAAAAATCTGCCCTTTGAGAGTGCATCCATCATCTTGGAACCCATGTGAAAGCTGGCGTTGTCCATGACGACAACGGCATTTTTGGGCAGCTTTGGGATGAGATCCTGGACGACCCATGTATCAAAACTTCAGTATTTACGGTAGGCTGAAAGAGACTTGCAGCCAGTAGAGCGCCTCCTAAAAGGGCATCGATGGCGTTTGTGCGTCCTTTTGCCCCCCAATCATGGCCTCCAAAACACCGGGTTCCTTTCAAAGAATAACCGTGAGTACAGGGCATGGCGTGGGCAAATCCAGACTCATCAATGTAGACAATAGAGCGCTGGAGAGCACGGTGGGCATCAACTTTTTGGCAAATGAAAGTGCGCTTTGGGGGATCCGCCTTTGAATGCTGGAGGCTTATTTTTATGGGTCACTCCGAGGCGTTTGAGGGCGCGCCAAATGCAATGTTGGTTCATCCAAACCTTTCAGCCCGTTCGTATCGGTACGCGTCCGGGTGCATGTCAACATCACGTTCGAGGGCCGCAAGGTCAAGCTTATTAGGCATTCGTGCCCGGCCTTTCTTTTCCTCAGGGCGTTTTGTCCAGTTGTAGATCGTTTGGCTGTTGATCCTAAAGCGTTCTGCAATCTTGGAAAAACTCAGGCCTTCACGGGCTCGAATGATAAGAGCGTGACGGCGAATTTTAATGTCATAGCTTATACATGAATTATAACGAAATTAAGCTAGATTGACTATATGAGGAAAGTCAACTCACGACTCGCACACGTGAGATTACGTGAGTTTATGTGAGAAGGACTATGAAGCGACACAAAATAAGGTATGCAACAAGGGACTATTTAGTGTAATTCAAAAAAGAAAGTCTCTTTATGGCAAAAAAGCAAGTCGAACACCTCTAACAAAAGGATTTTTGGGTAAGGTTTTATCGGGCAAGGGTTTTCATGAGTTTTTTATGTTGAGTATTTTTTATTTTTGCTTCATTTTCAAGTATTTGGGTGTTT
>JAIUNT010000055.1 GCA_020161545.1 Pseudomonadota bacterium | reverse complement strand
AAGATAAACGGATAAAGCAGGGACTGGTCCGTGCACACTGATTAAAATCTCATGCCAGTGCTCACACACACGATTGGCGCGCGCGGTGTCCTGGGCGTCGAAGAAGGAGAACAAAAACTCCAGCACCTCTGGAGGTAGTGCTGCAAACGGACTTAGGCACAGATCCTGCGCTTCTTCCTCTTGCTCACTGGCATGGGCGCACGCACCTACCAGTAAAAAAACGACCAAAACACGGAAAAACCTTAACGCGCATTCATAATTCATGATCTATCTCATAAATATCAAATGATCCTTCTTAATTAGGCTGCGCCGCTGCAAGAGTCAAGGCAACCCCTGCCCCTCATCACACCATGCTCGCGCTTTCCCCCCCTTGACGCCGCCTCCGCCATCGCGCATCTTCTTGGTGACGTTATTTTGTAAAAGACATACGAGCCATGGCAGGACATTCAAAATTTAAAAATATTATGCACCGTAAGGGCGCTCAGGATAAAAAGCGCGCCAAGACGTTTACAAAAATCATCCGCGAGATCACCGTTGCGGCCAAGCAAGGGGGTGGATCTGTTGAATCTAACCCCCGCCTGCGCTCGGCCATCATTGCGGCGCGTGGGGTCAACATGCCCTCGGATAATATCGAGCGCGCTCTTAAAAAAGCCCTGGGCGGCGACGGGGACACGGATTATCAAGAAGTACGCTACGAGGGGTACGGCCCCGGCGGCATCGCTGTCATCGTAGAGGTCCTGACCGACAATCGGAACCGAAGTGCAGCGGACGTGCGCTCCAGCTTTAACCGCTATGGCGGGGCCCTGGGCGAGACGGGCAGCGTGGCTTTTCAGTTTAAGCGTCAAGGCGTGATTACCTACCCGGCCGCCGTGGCCGGAGATGACGCCATGTTTGAAGCAGCCCTAGAGGCGGGCGCCGAAGATGTGTCTTCCTCCCCAGAAGAGCACGTGATCTCTTGCCAGATGGAAAGTCTTGGCGCCGTTGAAGAGCACTTGGGCAAGAAGTTTGGTGACCCCGTCTCAGCCGAGCTGACGTGGGAACCCCTTAATACCGTTGATATTACCCTTGATACGGCGCGCTCGCTGATGAAGCTTCTTGACGCCCTGGAAGATCTTGACGACGTGCAAAAAGTATTCTCCAACGAGGAGATGAGCGAAGAGGTTGAAAAGGCACTGGAGGAATAATCCTTCAGGCGCCCTCACAAGGAGAAAAATATGCGTTTTTTGGGCCTGGATCCTGGGCTGCGCCACACGGGATGGGGGGTGATCACCTATGCGTGCGGGCGCCTGTCCTATGTGGCCCATGGGGTGATTAACCCGCCCCAAAACGCGCCTCTTTCCACACGCCTTGGCGTGCTGTTTGAAGAACTGAGCGACATGATTGTGCGCTTTGAACCGGATGAAGCCGCCGTTGAGGAAACCTTTGTGAACCAAAACCCCGCCTCAGCCCTCAAACTCGGCATGGCCAGGGGTGTTGTGCTTTTGGCGCCAGCCCACAGGGGACTGGGCGTTGCTGAGTACTCGGCAAACCGCGTCAAAAAGGCTATGGTGGGATCAGGACATGCCTCAAAGGAGCAAATGATGGCCATGGTGGCGCGCCTTCTGCCCACAGCCCAGGGCGTCACAGCAGACGCAGCAGACGCGCTGGCCGTTGCCATCTGCCACGCCCAATGGCGTCAAACCCAGGCCCTTTGGGAGAAAGCGTCATGATCACCAAACTCAAAGGCTTTGTCGACGAGATTTCAGACACGTCCGTCATCCTAGATGTGAGTGGGGTGGGCTACTATCTTACGTGCTCCCAAACCACCTTACGCGCCCTGCCCGCCTCGGGCTCGCCTTGTGTCCTTTGGACCCATATGAACGTGCGCGAAGACGACATCTCCCTATTTGGCTTCCATAGCCCCGAGGAGCTTTCGTTTTTTCGGGTCTTAACCAGCGTACAAGGGGTTGGGGGACGTGTGGCTCTGGCCCTTTTAAGCACGGGCACGCCCCAGGATATTGCCAAGGCCATTTTGCTGCAGGACGCACGTGCACTCACCAAAGCGGACGGCGTGGGGCCGCGTTTGGCCGCGCGTCTTTTGACAGAGCTAAAGGACAAAATGCCGTCCTTTGCGTCCCACACGGCACCAGGCACGCCCCCATTCCTTCAAACACTACGGGTCCCCGCCAATCAGGATCAACAGGACGCCATACAAGCCCTTGTGGGGCTCGGCTATCGCCCCCATGATGTTGCACCCCTTGTGGAGCGTCTATATGATGTAGAGTCCCCACCAAAGCTTCAGGAGGTCATCCGCCTTGCCCTTGCACAGCTCTCAAAGGCTTGAGCCTGCCCCAGATCTTCTGGACCCTGCCCTCCTACCCGAGGACATGGCTAGCACCTCGCTGCGTCCCCAAAGTCTTGATGACTTCATTGGTCAGAAAGAGGCGTGTGAGAACCTGCGCGTTTTTGTCAACGCCGCGCGCTCCCGCCGCGACGCCATGGATCATGTCCTTTTCTTTGGTCCACCAGGCCTTGGCAAGACGACTCTGGCCCACATCATCGCCCAGGAACTGGGTGTTGGCTTTCGCGCAACCTCCGGCCCTGTGATCTCCAAAGCCGGTGACCTGGCCGCTATTTTGACCAATCTGCAACCAAAAGACGTCCTTTTTATTGATGAAATCCATCGCCTCAACCCGGTTGTGGAGGAAATCCTCTACCCGGCCATGGAGGACTATAAACTAGATCTCATTCTGGGTGAGGGGCCATCGGCGCGCTCTATCCAAATTGACCTGCCGCCCTTCACCCTCGTGGCCGCCACGACCCGCACGGGCCTTCTGACCGCCCCCTTGCGGGACCGGTTTGGCATTCCCTTGCGATTGAACTTTTACACACCAGATGAGCTTTACTGCGTGGTGGAACGCGCCGCGCGCCTTTTGAACTTTGCCCTGACACCAGAAGGTATTATGGAGATTGCGAGGCGCTCACGTGGTACGCCGCGCATCGCTGGACGCCTACTGCGGCGCGTGAGGGACTTTGGCACGGGGCACGGTCCCATGGACGCGCACGCCGTTGACAAAGCCCTTGTGCGCATGGGAGTCGATCATCTGGGCCTTGACGCCCAGGACCTGCGTTACCTCCAGACCCTGGCGACGTCCTATGGCGGGGGGCCCGTGGGCGCTGGCACACTGGCTGCAGCGCTTTTCGAGCAACAAGACACCCTGGAAGAAGTTGTGGAGCCTTATCTCATACAACAAGGTTTTTTGCAGCGCACGCCCCGGGGACGTGTCTTAACGCGCCTGGCTTACGACCATTTAGGACTCACAGCCCCCGCCACCCAAGAGGGGCTTTTTTCTTAAAAGGCTAATCTACCACCCTCCCCACGAGAGAATACTTGTGGGACAAAAGGTAGAACGCCAACATAAAGACAATGGCCACAACAATGTAGACGTCCATAAAACCCATCAGGGAAAGTTTCCCCACCAAGATTTTAGCTTTACCCACAAAAATGGCCGAAAGCCACGAGGCAAGGGACAGCCCACCACTGATGGCAAAAATGGTATTATCACGCTTAGTGATCTCAGCGCCTGAGGTCATTTTCTTGATAATGTGATGGTTGATAAAAAATCCGTTGAGCAAAAGTGTGGACACCACAATCAGCTTTGCGCACAGCTTTGTGTGTGCCATAAGCTGATCAAAACTGTAAATAATCCCAGCGTCCAGATAGACAATAAGATCGCCACTGAGCATCAAAAGCAGCAAGGTTGCGTAAACCACCTGATGCTCAATGAGCAGCTCCTTGCGGCTGATTTTCTGTGTGATCATGAAATGAATGTAGCCAAAAAGAATCGTCCCCACAGCCAAGTTCGCCGCGAAGATGTGAAAAAGAATAACTAAAAACCTGAAAAACTCTTTTTGAAAGATAAAGCCCGATAGCGTTAGGTCCATCCCATGTGCCTTTCATGAGATAAAAAGTACATTTTAAATTATCCCACTTTTGTATTATTTAGTCAATATTATTATTTTGATTTTATTTCCATATACGCATTAATACTTCAATACATTTGATAATTACTTTGATTGAAGGCGGCTTTCTAATTGATCCCTTAATCCACACTCAAAAAAGCAACATAGCCAATACAAATGGCCGCCAAACATACCTCGATACATGGGTCTTTTGAGAGACGTTCATTTTATGGATTGTTCGTTCTAGGATTCTGTCAACTTCTTGTTAACAGAATCCTGTTAACATCACATTAGATGATAGCAACATGAGGGTCTCATTATGAAGCACGTTCTTTTAATAGCAGCATGCGCGGCTAGCCTGGCTGGAAATGCGAGCGCAACCAATGCGGCCACGTCGGTTGCGCAAGATGTGTCAACAAACCGCGAGGTGGGTGTGGCCTCTCCTCATGGACAAGAAACAGCTTGCCCTGCCCTGCAAGTCACCGACCCCGTTGTGGCACGGGCTGTTGCGACTGACAGAGCCATAGATCTCAAAGCTTTTCCAGCACACCTTAATGGGTCTGTTTGGCTAGTCTCACGCGATCCCGAAGAAATATTGCAAGGGGTCAAGGCAAAGAAGGATGAAAACCTACCATCGATTGTTTCCGTGAGAGACCATGGCGGTGGAAAATGTGGGTATTTCTACAAATACGTGCATAATACTGCTGGCACAGAGCCTATTGCAGCATTGCGCATTATTTTGCTCCAGAAACTTTGAAGCGCAAAAATGTATAGCGCATCTGTGATTGCGGAGCGTGACTTAACAACGTTTACAAAATGACTTTATGAGCGTTGTTACAGCACATTGGTGAGCCTGAATGCATAGCTGGGCTAAGAGATTGATTCTGCGTCCTTTTCGCTCTTCTATGACAGTCTTCGGACGCATTATTCGGCGGGCCATTTTCTTTCATAAAAGGCTTGGCGCTTCATGCTGTAAGCAAGAGTGAGCATCCCAGACTTAAGACACGCCCGCCTGACCAAGGGCCCGAAAAAAAGAAAACGACGCATTTAGTCAGTCAGCACGTGATCAACAACCCCTTTGCACTTTGCTTTCTTGCCAGGCAAACGCAGGGTATGAGCGCTCACGTGCGTCCTCTCAAAGGGGCTTAAAACCATCAAAATCAACGGGTAGGGGTGCTCTAGGTCGTTTCACCTGAGTAGACCTGGGCATGAAATTGTTATTTTGAAGGGAGTAAGACCTTTTATGCGGCGAAGCTGTGTGGTGAAAGTACCTTTACTCCATAGCCGACGCTCCACACAACACATCCATTGTCGGATGCGTGCGCAGGTGACCCTACAGCAGTACGCCCCCACTCACAAAGTGAAAGGGGGTTTCCTGTGAAAAAAAGCGCTTAAAGTGAGTTTGCAACCTTCCTAAAGACCGTATTGAGTTTGTTACCCACATTGGTCACGGCCACAATAATCACAACGGCCACCAAAGCTGCCAAAAGGCCGTACTCAACGGCAGATGCTGCGTCTTCACTTTTTAGAAATTCTACGAGTAACTTTTTCACGTGCGCCTCCTTATTTTTTTCATTGCACATTTTTTATTTACACCACGTGCGCGATCTGTTTCAAAAGCCCCTCACGCGATTGCTCACACCTCAAACAGCGGCCATAACTGCCAAGCACTTAAAGCCACACAGACCTTAGCTGGGAGGGATTATCCCTCCACCCCTTTAAGCACCGCATTAGATCTGTGCGCGGTCCCCTCAATTTAAAATCAAAAAGTATTACTTTTTTATTAAGAAGCACTCAATTCCTCAAAACCCCCAAGATACGCATCATCACATCACGGGGGTTGGGCTATGGCGAAACACTTATAAAACGCACGTGCAAAAGCGCTGCCTTGACAGGAACAAGGGATGATCTTAATGTGCCTCAAAGAATAAAGGGGAGAAAAATCCATGAAAAGACTCACAAAACTTCTTCTTATCTCCTTACTATGCACAAGCGCTGGGGGCAATGCCTCGTGTTCGCAAGAAGCCTTTGATGAGGCGCATACACAAAGCGTGAGGCGCTCTTTCCTTGGGGAGGTTTGGGGCGCAGCAAAGCTTTTTGTGGGCGACCTTGTCGCGCCGTTTGCGCCCCATCACCTGAAGACAGGGCTTATTGAGCCAAATGTAGAGGCCCTCCAACGCTTGAGCAAATCTTACGCCCCAACGCCTCGGGGAGCGGTAGAGCTGTGCCTCGATCACCCAGCAGAAACCCTCGACATTATGGGCGCGCTATTTTTCCCGCCCGCAAAGGGCACGGGGCGACACCTGCGCAATTTTAAGTTAGCCTATGACACGATCACGGCCATTCCAGAAGGCACCCAAGGGTGGCGCCTGGTGAAGGGCGCCACAACGGTATTCACCCTTGCCCTTGCAGCCCAAGAGTTTGATCTGCCACCGCTGCTGCCAGGTGCTGAGGCGCACGCGCTACCACAGCCCCACACAATCTCCCACGCTTTTGGCCCTTTGGTCGCTGGCGGGGAGTGTACCGAAACCATGAGGCAAGATCTGGACTGTGTGCTCAATAGGTTAGAGGCAGGAAGCACCCAAGACCAGCCGCCTTGTGCAGACATAGAGTGGCGTGTGGTAAGATACGGGGTGCGCTATGACGGCACATCAAACAGTCCAGACGACTTGGACTACAATCAGGCTTTCCGCAGCTTCCAAGCAAGCAACAGTCCAGCTGTATGTGTTCAAGGTGCTTTTAATATCTTTGCGCCCGTGTTTGAAATGTGCACCGACCAGAAAAACGTGAGCGTAACCGCCCTGCCTTTCACCCTTGAGGACTCCCTGGAGACGCTGCGTATCGAAAGCGATAGGGTATTCGTCGTGGGGGGAAATGCCCAAGAGTGCGCAACAGACTACGCCGCGCCTGCCGTTCCTATGGACCCAACTAATACCGTATGTGTCGCTGTTCCCAGCCCAATTGCAAAAGGTTACAATCCAAGTCAGACGCTTGTTATGTGTTTAGACCCATCGGGACACGTTGGGCTGAGGGGCCTTGCGCCGGCCGAAGCACACCCCTTGGACATAGACGCCTGGTCCCTCACGCTCCAGGGAGGTTACAAGGTCCTGGAAAACACCCCTGCCTTTTTAGAAACGCTGCGCATTCCCACAAGCCAGTGTGTGCCGCACCCTGGATCTTCTTGTGCCACACTGGATGAACCTGCGCCCGCCTCCGCGCATTCACACACGGCTCCTGATGAAGGACAAGCCCTTGCCTACGCACCCGAGGAGTCAGCATTTTCCTTAGACCCAACAGATCATGCAGACTTTGCTCCTGCGCCAGAGCAGGACGGGGATGGCGCTCTGCGTGCCCCATACACCCCACAAGCAGCAAAAAAAGGCCCGAGAAGCGAGCGCGCACAAAACAAACGCCTCAGTCGCAAACTGAGGCGACTTCAAAGGACTGAAAACAAAGTGGTGAATGAGGACCTCTTATTGTGACCCTTTTCAATCATGTTCAAATAAAGGTTGCAGACCTAAAATCAGCGTACGCATTCTATGGGCATGTGATGGCAGCACTAGGGCATACTGTGGTTTTAGAAATTCCTGGCGTTGTGATTGGCTACGGCCCCCATAGGCACAATATAGCTAGAAGAGTTTAATTTCAGGACAGGAAGCGAGGCAAGCGACGTGTAGGTATACACGAGCGACGAGTGACGCATCCTGACATTATAAGGGTTCGGCTATATGTTCGAAATACGCCAAGGAAATGGCGATTGCCCAATGTCTCAACATGTCCATATCGCTTTTCAAGCACCCAATAAAGAAAGCGTCGATTCATTTTACACGCACGCCCTTTCAAACGGTGCCACCTGCAATGGTGCACCAGGCCTTAGACCTCACTACGGTGCGCATTACTACGCAGCCTTTGTCATAGATCCAGAGGGGCATAACATTGAAGCAGTTTGCTTACTGTAAGGCGAACCCAGGCACTTATCACCAGCATTTGATATAAACACGTGCGCGCAGTAATACCGTATTCTGGCGTCACAACCGCATCAAAAGATGAATAAAATTGAGTATTCACAGCCCACCCTCTCACATGCCTTCAAGTTTTGACAAAAATTATTTGACAAAAAGGGAATATGTTTCTATATCAATATCACCTAGTCAAATAATTGAGATACTAAATATGCTCCGCTCTCTTTCTTTTGCAGCCCTCTTGGGTGTCAGCTTCTTCACACCCTCCCAAGCAAAGGTCAACTTTAATGTTGACGAGAGGGGTTTTGAAGCGTGCTATGATTCCTTCATTAACCAAGTGCGCCCAGGCACGCCCATTTCCACAAAAGCCTTTGCAGCCATTGCTGACGCGCTTGAAGAAAAAGGCAATGTGATACAAAAAATGAATGCGCGCGAGAACCAGCGTGTGGTGCTTGACCAACGCAAGCGCAAAGCTTTCATGGACAATGTTCAAGGAAAAGGCCAAGTAAATAAGCGTGCGCGCTTGGACAACGATTTTTTTCAAAAGCCCGCTAACGTGCCAGCAAATGCTGAAGCAGTTAAGCCCACACATAAAACACAAGGACGCAAGCGTGCCTGGCGTGTGCGCTATGACGAGAAACTGATCGCACCAGTGGCACAGCTTCTTGCCCCTCTAGACGCCATGGATATCATTGAGGAAATGTTCACACCTGTCCCACGTAATATCGTGTTTCTTGCGAACCAAACAAAGAACCAAGAGGCATCTGCCCAAGCGCAAAATTCCCCCAAGAGGCAACTTGTAAGACAAAACGCCAATGTTGGAACGCACTTCGCGCCTCTTATAAAGACCTTGAACCAAGAAGTGGCACAAAACACCCCAAGCCCTTCAATGGATCAACCGCTTTCTCTCGTTAAATCACGTATCTCCTTCTGGGAAAACGTTTCCAAATAACACATTCAATGAGAAGAGCTTTTCTTGTGCGAGAGAAGCCCTTCAATAACAGCGTCTCTGTTAACATTTCTTTGATATTATCAGTATACAATATCATATTACAATAGCGTTAACGGAGGCATCACATGCACTTATTCCAAAAAACCCTCATCGCATCGGCACTACTCTTACCCCTTACCCTGACGCAAGTGCAGGCATCTGCAACAAGCACGTCGACGCAAACCACCGCCACAGACGATGAAAAAAAACCCATTTCAAGTGCGGATAAATTAAAGCGTCTCCAACATCTTTCCACCATGGGAACTGCCAAAGATTTAGGCACCTTTGGTGCGGATTTTCAGGGCGATTGCCCCACACTTTTGTCACATCAAATGCTCACAACCCTTTTAAACACGCCTGTTACAAAAGTAGCACGAGCAGGATCTACGTATGACTACTTTGAAAAGCAAGATATTCACTATGGCGGAAAAACATTTTCTGCAAACATCAAGAATGATATGTCAAACGGCTTTTTAGGGGCACTCAAAGCTCTAAAAACCCATATGTTAGGCGCCCTTTCAGAGCGTGAGGAAATCCGTGATATGGACACCAATGCCATCAGAAAAGGTGCATCAACGTGCAAATATCAAATTTTTGAGACAACCGATGAAGCTGCGTACAACAAGCTGATGCAGCATCTGTCAGAAGGCATCAAAACCTACCCTGATTTTGCCACCCTTCAAAAAGATATTGAAAAGGAAGGGGGCAAGCCGGTAGCTGTCAAGGGCACTCTGAATATTGCGGTCTCACAGCCTGGTTGATTTGGCACGCTGCTAAAATCAATAACAAACACCTGAGACCCACCGTGGCTTCAGGTGTTTGTTTATATGCCAAGTTCCTAGGATCGCGCACAAAGATCACCTTTTCATATCCGCACCTATTCCACTTCGTGCTAGCATGACACCTCGTAAAATCAGCTCGTCACGCGCTATGTCCCAGGCAATCATTTTTGGATCCTCCCGCAGCTTTGGGAAAACGAGAGCTGTCGTCGACGCCCTTTTAAGTCCCTCAAATACCAATTTCTTTGATCTTAATGCGTATGCGATCAGCCCCTTTGACTATGACCATGCAAACCGCGATGACGACTTTATTCCTCTCATAGAGAAACTCCTCACCTTTGACACCTGGATCATTGCCACGCCGGTTTACTGGTACAATATGAGCACCCAACATAAGCTCTTCTTTGATAGGTTCAGCGACCTTTTGACCATTCGAAAGGATCTGGGACGCCAACTGAAGGGAAAAAAGCTCTTTGTCATTGCAAGCTTTGGGGACTCCTACCCTCAAGGGTTTGAGGATACGTTCAAACAAATTTGTGATTACCTTGGAATGAGGTATTTGGGATCGTGCTTCTTTTACAGTGGATCCGCCAACCAGGAATACCTCACCAATAATGCCACCCAAGCGCGTCTTGTGGGTGAAAGGCTTAGCATAACCACCCCATAAAAAGAGATCAAAACAGTCAACAAATACAAGAGCAAAATTTTGCATGCACCTGACGTGTCCCCATATTATTTGAGATCTGAGCTGCGAACTTTACTGTCCACATCTTTCACCCCCCATGCTAGAATAAAAACAGTTGCAGCCAAAAAATGGGCCCATGACATCCGCGCCGCGTATTGCGCCGTCCCTGTTATCCGCTGACTTTGCGTGCCTGGGTGAAGAGGTGAAGGCCTTAACTCAAGCTGGCGCGGACCTTGTGCATTTTGACGTGATGGACGGGCATTTTGTCCCCAATATCACCGTTGGCCCCGGGGTCCTTAAGGCCCTAAAGCCTCTCACCCCTCTCCCCTTTGACGTACACCTCATGATCACGCCGGTGGATCCCCATATTGACGCTTTTATCGACGCCGGTGCCGACATCATCACGGTGCACCCCGAGAGCACGCTTCACCTCCAGCGCACCCTTTCCCATATCCGTGCGCGCGGCGCCAAAGCCGGGATCGCGCTCACTCCAGCCCAGGACCCGGCGTTTTTACGTTGGATCCTGGATGACGTGGACATGGTTCTTGTCATGACAGTCAATCCTGGATTTGGGGGGCAAGCCTTTTTGCATACGCAGCTTGCAAAAATAATCACCATCAAAGACTTAATCGGCGCACGTCCCATTGATATTGAGGTAGACGGGGGTATTACGCCCGAGACAGCTCCCCTGGTGCGAGAGGCGGGGGCAAACGTGCTGGTTGCGGGCACAAGCATCTTTAAAACAAAAAACTATACAGGGAACATCAACGCGTTGAGGGAAGCATGAGTTTATTCTTACTAGGCCTGACAGGCTCCATTGGAACGGGCAAAAGCACAACGGCGAAAATGCTGAGCCGGCTAAAGCTACCAATTTTTGACGCAGACTATGTGGTGCATCAACTCCTGGGAGAGGACGAGAGCGTCATTCAAGCTATCACAGAGCTTTTCCCTGATTGTGTGGACAAGCAAGGTGTGTGCCGAGCAGCCCTTGGAAACCGTGTGGCGCATTCCAAAGAAGATCTGCGTGCCCTCGAAGACATCATACATCCGCGCGTCCAAGGTGCTTGCCGCGCCTTTATCAGTGAGTGCCGCAATAATGGAACCCCGCTTGCGGTCCTTGAGATCCCCCTTCTCTACGAAAAAGGATATGATCTCTTGTGTGACAAGGTGATCGTCACCGTGTGCCAGCCAGAGTTGCAACGCCAGCGCGTCATGGCACGCCCGGGCATGACCCAGGACAAATTCGACATGATCTGCGCAAACCAAATCAATAGCCCCCAAAAGGCAGCGCGCGCTGATTTTGTACTGGTGAC
>JAIUNT010000054.1 GCA_020161545.1 Pseudomonadota bacterium | reverse complement strand
GTTTCTCGCGCAGCGCAGCCGACGATACAATTCCTACGCGCCCTAACAAAACAAGTAGCACAGGCAGCTCAAAACAAATCCCAAAGGCCAGGATGAGTTGCATGGAAAGAGACAAATATTCGCTGATGCGCGCCTCCAGCTGGATGGGAAGCCCCGTCTGAAGGGGCGTCGTCTCAAAGCCCAGGAAGAAGGACCACGCCGCTGGCATGATCAGGAAATAGGCAAAGGCTGCACCGATGAAGAAAAGAAACGGTGTGGCCACCAAAAAAGGCAAGAAAAAGCGCCGCTCCTTCTGGTAAAGCCCGGGACTGACAAACATCCAAACCTGGGACGCGAGCACTGGAAAACTTAAAAAGGCCGCCCCGAAAAGCGCAACTTTAATGTAAGTCACAAACGCCTCGGCCATGCCAGTGTAGATAAGACGTCTGTCTGCTGTCCCCTCCATGGCGGCGAGCAGCGGCTGAATTAAAAGGGCGAAGATCTCCTGGGCAAAGGCATAGCACAGGGCAAAGGCCCCTAAAAACGCCACCGTCACCCATAAAAGACGCTTGCGCAGCTCCAAAAGATGCTCAATCAAACTTTGACGCGCTCCCGCGTCCTCATCTTCCTGAATTGCTTCAGGCTCTTGTTGAAGGGCGTAAAGGCTCATGAGGGGTCTTGCACTTTCTTCTTGGGACGGGGCTCCACCTGATCTTGTTCGTCAGCTTGGCGGCGCGCTTCCTTCATGTAGGCCTCAATTTCGCCCTCTTGCAAAAAAGGCTCAACCTGGGCTTTGAGGGCCGCTGCAATGGAGCGCACCTTAAAGACCCAGCGCCCGAGTGTACGCAAAATGACAGGAAGCTCCTTGGGGCCCACAAGCACAAGGGCTGCGACCACAATGATGAGGATTTCCCCCCAACTTCCCATATCAAACATTACGCGCCCTCGCCCGTCTTCTTTTTGTGAGGCGGAGGCAGGATTTCCGGCGCACTTGTATTGGCGCTTTTTGTCTCACCCTCTTCATCGCCTTCCGCAAGACCGTCCTTAAACGCCCGCACACCACGCGCCAAATCACGCATCATAGTCGGCACTTTGCCCGCGCCAAATATCAGCAATACAACAACTAAAATCAGAATAAGTTGGCCAATACCAATGCCCATCGTGTTTTCTCCTAAGCAATACCAGCAAGTTTAGAGATCATCATTAGCACAATTTCCCGCGGTTTGTGTAGTAACCATGAGATAGGATCAATCTGATTGCCCAACTTTTGCGTGACAAAGGGCACAAAAAAGATGAGACCAAACAGAATGAACATACCGTAGCGCTCGAGTCTTGCAAGGGGCTCTGCCAGCAAATTAGGCAAAAGGCCCACAGCTACACGACCACCATCAAGGGGGGGCAAAGGGATCATGTTAAATAGAGCCAACGTCACATTGATCATCACAGACATGGAAAGAGCTTGATGCAAGGAGTCTGCCCAGCTGCTTGGGAAGAAATCAATCAAGTGAAATGCAAAGGCTGACACAAAGGCCAGAAAGATATTGGTGAGGGGGCCTGCCAAGGCCACACTCGCCATGTCAAGGCGTGGATGGTCAAGACGATCAAAGTTCACGGGCACAGGTTTTGCGTATCCAAAAAGAAACGGCGCGCCTGTCAGGAGCAGAATGCCTGGAATCAAGATTGTTCCAATCATGTCCACGTGAGCAAAGGGATTGAGGGTCAGGCGACCTGCCCGCAGCGCCGTGTCATCGCCGTAGTGAAGGGCCACATAGCCGTGGGCCGCTTCGTGGAGGGTGACCGCCAAAATAATGGGCACCCCCATGACGAAGACTTTCAAGATGACATCAAAATCCACAAAGCGTTCCTTTCAATGTTTGGCGCGTTGGGTGACATCCTACACACCTTCATGCGCAGAGGCCAGATCCTTGGCGGCTCTCAAGCTGCAGAGCCTGGATAGGGATGCGGCATGTGCTGCCCGTCATGGGGCCATAAAGCGTCCCCAAAGCCCTCTTCATCCGTATCTGTATCATCATCAGAGTCTGGATCCTCATCTTGGGCAGCAGAATCATCTACGAAATCCAGTGGGCTGTGTCCTGCCGTGTCCATGTGCCCCATAAAGACGGCCATGCGATCTTGCAAAATATCGTTCACCGCTTTTGCAATGGTAAAGGACGGCCAAGATCCCATGGGCTCTGCGCTTGGTGACCAAAGAGAGCGAAGTTGTGTGGCAAGGTGCGCACCTGGTTCCTGGGCAATGAGGACGCGGTCAATGGACCAGAAAAACGCCGTCATCTCCTCAAGACACAATAAGGTGGCCAGAAGGCTGTCCGATGCGTTTTGAAGCACAGTAAGATCGACCGCTGGTCTCTCGCTTACACCAAAGCGCAGTGCGTACGTCTTTAGGGCGTCCAGACTCGTCCTGTAATCGTCATGATCCATTTCAAGAAGCGCAAGGAAAGGTGGAATGTGGCCCAGTTCCACCTCGGGGTCCAATCCTCGCTCAAGGGTGGCGCGTTTCATGTCTGCATAGAGCGCGCGCTGCATATCACAAAAGCCCTCACTGACGGCCGGGCGATCAAAGCACCACAACAGATTGCGGATCCCTATGGGAAGTGCGCGAAAATTTACCCAAAAGATGTCCTCTACACCGTCGACGTTTTGTTGCCTTGAAAGCTCATCCCAGAGCCATAGGGGGGGGAGCATATCAAAGTCCAGTTGAGCCGTACTCAAGCCATCTTTCATAAAATCCATAAGCGCATCATTGAGCAGAAGATCAACACGCCGCCCCCCAAGGTTACTCAGGTCATCAGGCGCCTCAACATCCACACTAAAAAATTCCCTAGAGGCGGCTTTCTTTTGCTGGGCCGAAGGCCCTTCAAAGGGGCCATATCGTTGGTCCAGCTCTTTGTCGAGTTCACGCATGGAGTCCTTGGCGGCGGCCCCCCAAAGACGCGCCTCTTCTCCAAAGGACGCCATGAGGCCAGCCTCGGCCTCTTGCCAGGTCATTCCTTGAGCTGCCACCTGCCAGTCATCCCGGCCACCTCTAGATTCCCATATATCATCAAGAAACTGCCTGGTTGATTCCTGGGTCGTTGCCTTAAGGGCAGCCGCAAGCTGAGTCGCAGCGCCCATGGCCCTCTGGAAGGACTGGCAAGACGGCGCGTCCACAAAATCCATGCGCGCGCGCCTAAGTTCTTCTTTCAAATCTTCGGGTGATATGTCGGTGCTCCCGTAAGCATTTGACACAAATAACAGTGCTATAAAGCACTTAATTTTAAATGTTTGGCGTTTCTTCACCTTTAACTGTCTCCTGATCGTCTTTAATGTGATTACGATCAAGGATTTCACGTATGCGCCCCATTGTCAAAATAGTTCTGGGGTGCAGCGCTTGTTTGTACTGGTCTAAGATGGCAGTCGCAGCTGTGTCCTCCTTCCAGCGCGCAAGGAGCACGTCGTAAAGAGGCGTTGGTGAACCTCTGCCCTTTGCGCCCTCCCCAATAAGAGTTCCCAAAAGAACTTGCTCTACTTGCCAGTGCGCATGGAGCGCTTCGTTCGCGCGGCACTGAAAGTGGGTGTAGGACGCAAGTGTGCTCTCAAAGTCTTCATTTGTTCTAGGGTTGCTCTCTTGGCCACACTCCTTCAAATGAACTTTGAGACTTGCCAGACTTCGATCAAAGATATCTTTATCCATGTTCATGAGTTGAATCCAGTTTCCACCCGTTCGCCCAAGGCTTTCCGGAAAATGATTTTCCTGGAGGGCCTTTTTGAGCTCATCATTACTTATGCAAGAAAACAAAAATCTGCGATGGACTGTCTCCTCATCTTGCCCACAGATAAAAAGTAAAGGTATCAGATCAAAGGGAAGATCCTGCGCGCTCAGCCAAAAAAAGTGATCCACACCTTCCAGAGTGGTAAATTCTTTTAATTTCTCCCAGGCGGGCTGGGCAGACGTTATGTCGAAAAGCTGTTTGTGCACTTGAAAGTGAAGGGGCAATTGCCTTCCCACTTCCTCTTCCAAAAAGCTACCAATAAGATGTCTGTGCATATGCCCCACATGCCTCACAAAAAAGGAAAAATGCGAGTACATCTTCATATCTTCTTCTGAAAGATTGCCAGAAGCACGCAACTCACGGGTGATCGAGTATCCCCGCTCCAGGGTCATGCCAGGCACGTAGCGCCCAACAAAGGCATCGGGATAAGGAGAGCCTGCGAGAGCCTTGTTACGCAGGTCCATATACAGGCCCCCATAGAGCTCTTGAAAGCCCAAAGCCCACTGTGGGTACTGCGCACCTGCGGCGGCTTTTTCTTCTTCACAGGTTGCACGCAGGCCCACAAGGAGACTCCCCGCCGCCGCGCACACCTCACCCAACGCTTCAACGGTCGGGTTATCGGTGAAAGCTTGGGCCTTTGCCCGAAGGCGCGCGGATTCTTCTGCGCACAAGAGGTCTGTGGGCAGACTCTGCACCCCGTCTCCTGCGCTGGCAAACACGCCTTGACCAAGCAACAACGCCAACAAGGCACTTGAAAAAAGAGTGGCTATTCTATGCATATATATCCTCCTGGTTAGGTAGGCTTGCGGCCCCAAAGACTTATGTCCTGTCGTTGTTACTCAAAACAAGCGTCAGTGCAAAGCGCTTGATCATAATCTCTTTAAGGCGCTCAAAAAGCGCGTGACTGGCGCGCGCGTTTGGGTCATTTTCAGGCGCTGACCATACATTTAAAAGCCCCCTTTGACGCCCTTGATGAAGGGGGGTGCCCTCTTCATCGTCACGCGCACCTTCTTGAATCAGGGCCCGCTCCACGTCCCAAAAGAGCGATGCAATGGCCTGAAACGCAACACTATAATCATTCCAGACCTTAAATGCCACACGCATATCCCTGACTTTCTCGCGCGCCTCAAGGGCGGTTTTTTGTGCGCCATAGAGAACAATAAGAGGTGCAATTTTCTCCCTCAAATCCTGGGTCCTCATGGAGACTATTGTCTGCCATGACGGATCAATCTGCTTTTGAACACCTATTGTTTTCAAGCGACCATGCCACTGAACGTGGGACTTATCACCATGTGTGATCAAAAGCAGTTCTTGAAGGTCCCGCTCAAGATTCCAAAACAGTGTGTTAAATGGATTCTGGGAATCATAGGCCTTTGCAGTATCCTTAAAGCCTTGCCACGCTTCGTGTTTACACCATTCATAGTGGGCCATACGGGCCCTAATAACCTCGGAGTAGAAATTGGTTTGCACGCGGCTCTGGGCTGCAAAGTGAAAAGCAGTGGGGTGAGCCTTGTGGTAGACTGTCATAATCCTTTCAAGGGCTTCTTGCTGGCTGGTGGAACCCCCTTGCGCTGGAGGTAGGCAATGGGCCCGCACATCTTTTTTCAATAGGATCTCGTAATTTTGGGTGATATCCTGCGCCTGCTCGCACGCATTCAAATGTGTGAGATCAACACGTGCTTGATCCAAGTGCTCAGTGTCCTGGGCGTTGCAGGTCTCCATAAATTGCAGCAATGTTTTTGCGCGCAACAAGCAGTTTTCAAGGTCGCCGGGGGCATGGCTTTGGTTGAAGGCGCTGTGGGCCAGGGCAAATTCCTCTCGTGCGCACGAGAGGAAAGAGGTCTCCTGGGCCCCTCCCCCCTCCGTCACAAGCTCTTGTCCCGGGTCTGAGGCCAGGGCTATGTGAGTGGCGCAAATGGCCAGGAGAACCAGCAAGCTAATGCTTCTCATACCCATGGCACCCTCCCTGTTCATCTTGCCACTCAGAGGCAACCGCGTTTAAACGCCCCCCTCACGCCTTGTCTGGAATCATCTCATTACAAAAGAAATACGTTAATCCATAGCGCTTTTTGGTAGCCTCTAGAAGGGACCTCATAAGGGTGTCGCGCAGGGAATATTGTGCCGCTTCCGTCGTAGATACCCACGCCGAGAGCAAAGGATTAAAGAGAGAATTGTCCTCATTGGCGCCTGCTTTCTGGTCCAGCAAAATGAGGTCAATCAACGCTTTCTCAACAGACCAGAAAAGGAGATATAGTGCGTTAAAAGACGTATTGAAATCATCATAGGCATTGAGGGCCTGGAGCGATTTTTGAACAGCGTCACGGCCTTCAATTTCTGCCGTTATTTCCTTGTGCGCATCGACCAGTGGCGCCACACTTTTCTTAAGCATGTCCAGCTGCATGGCGCAAATCTCACCCCACTCTTCACTCTCTTGTGCCTCAGGACCAGCGTGCAGCACGCGTGGGAGCCATGCACGGTTAGTCTTATCGCCACCAGTCACAATGAGCAAATCCTGAAGAGGCTTTTGAAGCTTCCAAAAAAGCGTCACAAAGGACTGGTTGAAAGCATCCGATGCACTGCGCGTCTTAAGTGTCTCCCAAGCCTCAGCCGCGTTGCCCGCCTCAATCTTGCGGCGCAAGAACGTGACATCTGAGACATACCTTTGCTGGGTGATACCGTGGCCTGCAAAGAGTTCTGGAATTGGAAGATTATCTGGACCCTCTGGTTGCTCACGGTCAGCTCGCATCCAACTCAGGTACACCTGTAGTGTTTCGGCGCGCAACTTAAATACCGCATCAACAGATTGACCCATCCTGGGCAAATAATAGTTGTATGCCTCGTTTTTGATCGTTTGTGTTGGCACCAAGGAATGGGTGCGGTGGCGTACGCCAGCGGATATATCCATACGCAGCAAAGAAGTCGCATCACACAGCCCCTCGTCGCGTGCGTTACGTGCGCCCATGGCCGACAGTAGTGCGCGCGCCGCGCCGTCACACAGCGTGAATGTATCGGGGCTCGGCTTTGCGATGAAGGCTTCTTTTGCTGCCTGAAGGGTGTCTCTCTCTCCCTGAAAGAGACGTGTGGGTGCAGGCGTCTCTTGTGCGTCCTCAAAAATCGTTTCTGGCTGGGCGCTAGCAAATAGGACTGTGTCTGCGCTCAGTGTAAGATACATGGCCGTTAAGAGTACTTTTTTCATAGCAAAATTCCTTCTGTATTTTTTTGGCGGCAGTGTAGTAAATGTGAACGCATACACAAACAAAAATGTCCTTCATGTGTACCTTTGGATCAACATAACCGGCTTCACAACATGGGAAAATGCTGATCACTGTATACTGATACCTTTTCCTGCAACGCTGCAAAACCTGTAGTCACAGGGTCCACGGCAAGTTCTTCATTTTTCCGTGGGCATCTGTGGGCGAAACTTTTAGTCTTTTCTGGCCGCTTCCTCAAGAGCGGCAGGATTAAGTTCTTTTGCAATAAACATATAAGTGAGTGCAAAACGCTTTTTCATAAGCGCTATCAGTGTCAGGTGAATCATGTCCCGAGGACCCATTTTTTCTCCTTTTTCAGACTTTTGTGATTCGGTCGAATCGTCGGTTTTCTCTGCTTTTCGCCATGACCTTAAAAGGGGCTTAAAAGCACTTTCACTCTTTGTAACGCCGCTGTTCTGATCTTGGATAATGGCATCGAATACCGCCTTCTCTGCCGCCCAGTATAGACAGGACACCGCATTAAAAGTGGTATTAAAAGCTTCGTACACACTTAAGGCATCAAAGGCACGTCTGGTTGTCTCGCTCTCACTAATTTTTGCACTGATTTGCCCACGCGCCTCCATAAGGAAAGCAACTTTCTCCTTGAGTGCATCACACTCCATGGCGCAAATCTCCCCCCAAGCGCCGGCGTGCTGATCATCTTCGCCAGACAGGTGATGGTGTGGACGCCACTCTTTGTGCGTCTGATCACCTTTTGTGATGATAAGCAAATTTTGCAGGGATTGTGGAAGCGCCCAAAAGCGACTCATAAATTCTTGATCGAAATCCGAAGACGCACTGACCTCCTTTAATTGAGCATTCACCGCCCGCTCTTGACGCTCGCAAAGGACGTTTTTCAAAGCCTGTATAGTGCCGTATGATTTTTGCTGAGCGAGTCCCCAAAAGGCAAAGACAGCCGTTGGCGCCGTAGATCCCTCTGGTGCCAATTTGTTAAGATACGTGGACAAAACACGCACGCGTTGCCGCTGTTCTTCTTGGGAAGAAGCGCTCTCCGCATTCATGTAATGCGCTTGGACCGTCGCGCTGAACAACTCCGAAGGAATCTGTAGATGTTCCCTCTCTAATGCTTCGGTATCCGCAAGAAAGCGACTCACCGCCACGGGATCAAAGTGCGTTGTATCTTCTTCATTGCACCCATGCATGGCAGCAAAAATGTTTGGGATATTGGCAATGGCTACACCAAGGGTCTCAGGGGTCGGATTTGCAATAAAGGCCGCTTTTGCAGCCTGAAGCGCATCTCGTTCCCCCTGAAAGAGACGTGTGGGCGCGGGTGCCTCTTGTACGCCTTCAAAAATCGTCTCGGGCTGGGCGCTGGCAAAGGGCGCCCCATGGTTCCCGAGCGCAAAACACATGGCCGTTAAGAGCATTTTTTTCATAGCAAACCTCCCTCTTTTTTTTATTAGAGGTAGCGTAGCAAATTTATATCCGCCTGAATATATGCAAATAAATTACGCTCTTGCTGCGGGGCTGCCTCACGACAAAGGCGCGGGCACCTGTGTTTTGTCCCAAGATAATTGCGTCAAAGCAAAGCGGCGTATCATCATTGTGCGCAAGAGCTCCATAATCAGGTCTCGTGGCCGTTGAGTAGCGTAACTCACATTTGGCGACCAAACATTGGTAATGGCGATATAGAGGCTATCCTGGTCCTGGCTGACGCGCCTTTGTGCATCATCAATGGCCGCATCAAGAAGCTTTTTTTCCATGGACCAATAGAAATTGGCAATCATGTCATAGGATTTTTTATAATCCTCATACAAGACAAAGGCACGCGCTGCATTCTTGTTTTTGTCACTGGCAAGTAGCGTTCGGTAGCTCTGAGCCAAGACTGGCATATAATTTTGCAGGAAGGATGCCAGATCCTGGGACCTGAAACACGTTTGTATGGTATCGCTAAGGGATTTTAGGTTCGTGCCCCACTGGGGGTGCCCCATATCCCCCTTGGTTTTCAAGAGCAGTTCTCCCAAAGGCTTTTTGATCATACGTAGCCTTAAAAGGACCTCATTGCCGTGGGCACTTGCGCCCGTCCACTCTTCAAAGGCATTCCAAAGGATATCTAGGAGCGCGTTATGATGCCTTTGTTGAAGCAGTTCCACCCGCTTGTCTAGATACTCTTGGGCAAGATTTTGTCCTGCAAAAAGCTTTTGCCGTGTGTTGGCGATATCTAAATGACGCTCGCATGCCTGGACACGCAGGGCCGCAGCTGCGTCAAGGGTTGAGGCCCGGTCAAGACCATAGCGCGCATCCAGGTGTGCTTGAGAGCGCTCTTCTTTCACGCGCATCAGGCCCATCTCTTGCCAAGCGTAAGCATCAGACATTGCCTGACTCAGCGTCGGCTCAGGAATTGTTTGCGCCTCCCACTCGTTGATGTCGTGCATCTGCTTAAGCAAGTCATGCACATACATTGCCGCGTCACCAAAGCGTGCGTGGGTCATCTGTGCGTGAAAAATATCCTGTCCTGCGCGCACCTTTTGCCTGGCATTTTGAAACGCCCAAATGGGCGCGTCATCCATGGAGCCAGACGCCCAGACCGGACTGCTGAGCGCGCCGCCCAAAACTGCAACACCTGCGACCCAAATCTTTCCCATTAAGTTCTTCATTTTCATATCCTAATCATTTACCAAAAACAATTTTGCTTACGCTCTCAATAGGGCTGTCCCGGGATAGGTCTCATCACCACACTCGTTTGAGGATGGCCTCCACCAAATCCTTGGGATGGAAAAAGAAGAGGATGAAAACCCTTGAGATAATAGAAGTGTGTCAGCCCCTGGCGCCTTGTCATAAGAGCCTGGAAAGTCTTCATGATAAGTTCGCGTGGCCCGTCGGGATTTTCCTCTCGTCCGGTGGCCCACGCAAGGCACAAGCTATGGTAAGGCGTGCCCTCTTGCCGCAAATCTTCAGGGGCCATGTCCACAAGGGCCTTCTCCACAGCCCAAATGAACGCCGCAACCTCTTCATAGGATTTCCGGTAGTCGTCAAAGATGTCTAAACAGAGCAAGGTCTTGCGCACCTGTGGGTGCTGGTGAACTGCACCCATAATGCGCGTATGCTCCTCCTCAAGGCGCCCAAGGATATAGGAGAGCGCGGCAGGCTCAACGCGGCAAATGCGGTCCCAGGGGGTGTCCGTGTACGCACTAGGCGCCGCCATTTCCGGCAGCACACGCCAGCGCGGGTGCTCTCTGTCTCCCTTTGTTTCAATCAACAGCGCCTGTAAAGGCTTTGGTAGGGACCAAAATGCATCTAAAAAAGCGTCATCAGGCACCTGGCTTCTTGTGAGGTGTTCAAGCAGTGCCCAGCCTTGGGAGGCGTGCTGATCGTGATACTGTGTGCGCAATCCAGCCACCTGAGTAAAAAATTTTTCCCAGGCAATAGTTTGTTTGGCAAATTGAACGGGGGTGCGGCGCGCGTTATTAACGTGCGTGCAGCACTTAATGAGCCGACCGCTTTGCCTATCAAGATGGCCAGCTAGCGCGTAGCGCTCCTGAAGGGATACCTCTAGGTCCACCAAAGGAATCTGCTCGGTATATGCTGCATGGGCGTTCCTCACGTCCGACACCAGCCCTTCCAAGTCGCGGGCGTCCATAACGGCGCCGTCGAGGACGTTTTGCGTTTGCATTGTCATAATCAAAGCGTTACACCCGTGGATGCAGTTATAAAACGCTTCAGGAGTGGGGTCTTGGCAAAACGCTTCCTTTGCGCCTTGCAAATAGGTGCGTGTGCTGGTCAAAGACTGCTGGGTTTGTTGCCACAAAGCGGCCTCATCCATGGCGCCCTCTCCCGCTTGAGAGGCGTCCGCACTACCAAACCAAACAGTGCCGAAACACACAAGAAGCATCGATAATTTTTTCATAGCCTTATGAAACCTTTATTAAGATAAAGAACCAACAGAAACCTCGGCAGCCAAGGCCGAAGGTTTCACATCCAATAGATAAAATAGCTTTGTAAGTGCAAGTCGGTGGACCATGAGGGCGCGCAGGGTTTCCATGATCATTTCTCGCCGCCACTCACCCATGGGAGCGCCTTGATGTGGCCAAATGCCGGGGCGCGTTGGATGAAACCGTATCTGCTGGCGCGCATCTTCTTCGCCCTCATTCAAAGACTCTTTCAGGAGCTCCCTCTCAACGGACCAGACAAAACTGGACACAGCCGCGTACGAAACGCAGTAATCCTCATACTTATTAAAGGCCTGTAGCGCCATATTCACAGTGTCAAGGGTTGAGAGGTGATCCATGACAAGGGCATGACTCTGCAGCAAGGAATCGACGCGTCCGGCAAGGCGTTCGCTTCCTAAATAGTAGAGGCGCTTCCAGGCACGGCTGTTGATTCTCTCTGTACCCGTTTTTTTAGTTAAAGCAACCCAATCAGGATGTTTATCGTCACCTTTGGTCTCCAAGAGCAGCTCCTTTAAAGAAGGAGTCAGCATGCGGAAATTTGAAAAGAAAACATCACTTGTGCGTGCTTCCATCTCCTTGTCTAACGCCTGCCATGCCATGCGCTTATAACGTGCCAGATGTAGCCCTCTCATGCGAACTACATCCGCGTGCAATTTCGTTTGTGCAAGGTTTTGACCCGCAAAAAGAAAGGCCCGATCTTGAGACAGCTGAAGATAGTTATCCAAGGCCCTTAAGGCTCCCTCATCATTTTGAGCAACATCTGAGGCAAGTTGCTGCCGCATAAGGGGACTTACATCACCAACCCGAAGGGATTTAAGTTTGATCTCTTGTTCAATGGTTGCATCGCCTACATAAGCGTCCCATACGCTTTGAGGAAAGTAGCACGCATCAAGGGCATTGCCTTGCTCCATCACATTCAAAAGGCTCTGGAGGGCAGTGATGCCCTCCTCCAAGGTTGCCGGGGATGGGTTTATAGAAAACCCATGGTGTGCCGCCTCTAGGGCTTCTCGTCTTAGCTGAAATGGATAAACCTCTTCACATGGCCCTTGGGTTGCGGGCGCTGGAATGGCAACACACACGCCCAGCAGAGCGCTAAGCATTCTCAAGATTGGTTTATT
>JAIUNT010000053.1 GCA_020161545.1 Pseudomonadota bacterium | reverse complement strand
TACTGGTGACGGACGACGGAGAGCTTGCAACTTTCCGTGGATTGCGCCACATTCTGACGCAGATACGTTCCTTTGATGAAAGCCCCCATGCGCAGCATTGTTCTTGACACAGAATCCACTGGCCTTGACCCCAAAAGCGGACATCGCCTTGTCGAAATTGGTTGCGTAGAGCTTCACCATGACGTGCCCACGGGCAACGTTTACCATGTCTACCTCAACCCTGAGCGTGACATGCCCGAAGAAGCCTTCAAGGTGCATGGGCTGTCGGAAGCGTTCCTTGCGGACAAGCCGCTTTTCCATGAGATCGCCGATGATTTTCTCACCTTTATTGGTGAGGATCCCCTCATCATTCACAATGCACGCTTTGATATGAAGTTCTTGAACGCGGAGCTTGAGAGCACAGGCCGCACGCCGCTGTCTTTCTCGAGGGCCATCGACACCCTTCCCATGGCCAAGAAAATGTTTCCGGGTGCGCCTGCCAACCTCGACGCCCTATGCCGACGTTTTCAGATTGATAACTCAAGCCGCACCAAGCACGGCGCCCTTCTTGACGCTGAGATTTTGGCCCAAGTTTATTTGGAGCTCATTGGGGGTAGACAAACAACCATTGCCCTCGGGGGGGCGTCTTCTTCCCAAGAGCAATCGCCTGCCCTACAAAAAGAGCGCTCCAAGCGGCAATGGCCTGAGCGCTCTTTTCCTGTGAGTGAAGAGGAACTACGCGCCCACGCGCAGTTCCTTCTTAAAATTAAGCATCCGCTTTGGGAGCAGGTGTAACACCAGCTTCTTGGGCCATTTGCTGTTGTTGTTGCGCGTAAATGGCCACAAAATCAATGGGCATGAGGCTCAGTGGCGGATATCCACCCTCACGGGACACGTCCACAAGAAGCGCGCGCACGAAGGGGAACAAAAGCCTTGGGCCTTCGATCATCAAAAGCGCATGACGGTGCTCATCAGGAATTTGTGAGGAAAGGGTAAAAATACCGGCGTAATCCACCTCAGCCACGTAAACTGTCTTGTCTTTGTGTTGCGCGTTCACGGAAAGCTTCAGGGACACCTCAAACACGTGCGCGTCCAGGGGAACAGCTTGAATGTCCACAGACACAGCCGCTTCTGGTACGCTATCAAGGGCGCGCAGGCTCTCAAGGGGGGAGGGGTTTTCAAAGGTCAGGTCCTTCAAGTACTGGCCGTTAATAGCCAACAAAGGCTCCTGGGAAGCCGCCTCTTGTGCGCCGTTGGCGATGGGGGAATCACTCATAGTTTCTCTCTTTTCAATGTTGTTCTCTTGTGTTGCATGACGGCTTTTTTCTGGCCGCCGGACTTCGGGTAGTATAAACTAGGCAAGTGTTGTGTCAAACGGTGTCGTCAATGGATTCTCAATCTGATTTTTTGGAGCTCGTCATACTGGGCGCCATCGCTGCTTTTCTTATTTATCGCCTAGTGTCAACCTTGGGGCAACGCTCCGGGTTTGAGCAACCACGCACGCCCTCCCCGAGGTCTGCCGCCCCGGACGAACCCATGCCGCTCGACGCCCAGTATACGGACTTTGAAGAAGTCCCCGTGGAAGAAGCGAGTGTTCCCAAGGAGCATAAGGCCGCCATTGACGCCATTAAGGCCGTGGACCACGATTTCTTATGGTCTGACTTTATGGAGGGAGCAACGTCTGCCTATGAAATGGTCCTTGAGGCCTTTGCAAAGGGGGATCTTGCAACCCTGAAGCAACTCCTGGCCAAGGACGTGTACACAGACTTTGCTGCGGCTATTAAGGAGCGCGAGGCAAAGGGGCACGTACTGCAAACGACCCTTGTGCGTGTGGGAGATATTACGTGCGAAAATGTCTCTCAGCAAGGAGCCCTCACGTCCATTCGCCTGCGCTTTGCCACGGAGCAAACCCATGTGGTGCGTGACAAAAAAGGCGCGATTGTGGAGGGCAACCCCCAACTGGTTGAGGAAATTGTCGACATCTGGACCTTTAACCGCAATCTGAAATCCAAAAATCCCAACTGGACCCTTGTCGAGGTGGAAACCGAGGCGTGAGCGACCCCAGTCTTTTAAGGCAGGACCAGACAACCAGCACTGGCGTGCACTACGCGCCAGTATCTTTCAAGGATCTGCCTGGTTGGGAGGATGACGCCTTTGAGGACGCGCGCCAAGCCTTCCACCACAGTGCCACATTCTTTGGGCAAAACGCCCATTCCTGGGCAACCACACGGCGACTGTCCCAAGAGGCACTTGATGCATGGCAAGGGGTCTCAAAGGCCCTCATGGAGGCATGCAATAACGGCCCACAGGCCTTTAAGGAAGCACTCTCGCACCACCTCACACCCCACCAGCTCATCACCCCCGCCCAGGATCAAGAAGGAACTCTCACAGGGTACTATCATCCTGTACTGAGCGCCCGCCGCACCAAAGACGCCCACTTCAACACACCCATCTTGAGGCGCCCCCATGATTTGATCCTTGTGGAGGACGCAGGCGCCTTCAATCCCGCTTGGGAGGGCACCCGCATCGGTGGACGCGTTGCAGGGGGCACGTTGGTTCCCTACTTCACCCGCAAAGAGATTATGGCGGGCGCCCTTGATGGGCGTAACCTCGAGATTGGTTGGGTCGAGGATCAGGCGGAAGCCTTCTTCATGATGGTCCAAGGATCGGGCACGCTTCTGTTTGAGGACGAGACCGCTTTAACTCTCCACTACGCCGCCACCAATGGGCACCCCTACGCCTCCATTGGGCGTGTTCTTCTGGATCAAGGCGCCCTGGACCCAGCACGCGCCACCGCAAAGAATGTGAAGGCGTGGCTGCGCGCCCACCCCCATGACGCGCCCACCCTCATGGCTCATAATCCATCTTATGTGTTTTTCAAAGAAGCGGACAAATCCTTCGCTCCTTGCGGGGCCCTTGGCACCCCCCTCACGCCCCTGCGCTCCTTGGCGTGCGACCCGCGTTACGTCCCCCTGGGCGCGCCCGTCTGGGTCAGCGCAGCGCGCGTTCCCTGGCAGGAGACACCCTTTTCACGCCTCTTTTTCGCCCAGGACGTGGGCGGGGCCATCAAAGGGCACATCCGCGCCGATCTTTACTGCGGCGTGGGAGAAAAGGGCTTTGAGCAGGCAAGCGCCCTCAACCACAACGGCGCCCTATTCATCCTGTGGCCACGGGTTTTGGGCACCCCCCATGTGCGCTAAGAAAAACAGACCTCCCCGGCTTTTAAGTCCGGCCCAAACGCGTCAGGACGATACCCATTTGTGGCATGCGGTCAAGGAAAGCGTTAAGCCCCTCACACGCCGCTCAGAAAAGGTGTTGGCCCACGCACCCGTTCCCAAGAAAACGTCCACGTCATATACCTTGGACTACGCCTTCGAAAGCGAGGCAAGCCTTCCCCAGGGCCCACCCATGGCGCGAGCAAAGCCGCCCAAAATTGCCCCCCAAGCGCGCATAGACCTCCATGGCCTGACCCAGCGCCAGGCCTTTGAAGAGGTGCATCAGTTCATCACAAAGTGTGCAGAAAAAGGCCTGCGGGAGGTGCTCATTATTACAGGCAAAGGTCTCAAAGGCGCCCCCACCCCTGGTGTTTTGCGGGCAAGCCTGCCGGGCTGGCTTGAGGATCCGCTTCTGCGCCCCATGGTGGGCTCCTTTTCCCAGGCCCGCATTTGTCACGGGGGAAGCGGCGCCTTTTATGTGTTCCTCAAAAAACCTAAGCCCCTTGCGCTTTAATCTCTCACATCCTCCCCATAAACACGCAGCCTTGTCATCCCGGGCGTAAACTCCTGAAGGGTCTCAACAACGGACACAACATCCGTCACCCTTGCCTCGAGCTTGCGGCGGGCTTGCCAATATCCTTCCACCCAAGAGACCTCCTCAAAGAACCTGGTCATCACATAGTGGCATTGGAGCGGCATCTCTGTCTGGGGACACGTCTTCAAAATGTGATGGGTGTAATGCCCTTTCAAGCGGGCAATGGCTTGGGCGCAGTCAGGACTTAGAAGTGCAACCGCAGCATGATCATAAGTCTTTCCATCAAGAGGTCGTGCACCGGGTGCAAGGGCAGCAACATCGCGTTCGTATGTACGTGTCAGGGGCGCGGCTTTTGCAAAAAGGACCACGAGCTCCTTGAGGGCCTCGCAGGAGCTCTGCGTTTCATCCAAAAGGCGGGGGTCTTTTGTTGCGGCGTGAAGCGCAACAAGGTCTTCCCTAGGCACAGGAGCTTTATCCAAACACGCGGTGGACATCATCTGCGTCGCGAGCATTTCAAACGCGCCAAGATCCTCGGCCGTGAAGACCGCCCACGTTGGCGAGCCAAGAACGATCCCAAGAAGCGCTATTCCTACAACCCAAAATCGTTCCACCTGCATAGCGCCTCTCCTTTTTTCAATTTTTGTTCCCATGAGTGTGCAGGAACACCACTGATAAAAAAAGGAAAAAAAAGTTTGCACGCACACGCCTGTCATTTTCGTTTGGCGTTTTGACAAGGCGTGCTATAACCCTACATGTGATAGACCAGACCATGCGGAGACGCTTTTCCATGACTCAAGAAACATCCTTTAAGGGTGATTTGGTTCGCCAACTGGCTGAAATTTTGAATGATACACACCTCACCGAGATCGAGTATGAGGTGGAAGGCTGCCGCGTACGTGTGGCAAGACAGGTGCAGGTGGCCGCAACGGTGGCAGCCGCACCCCAGCACGCCATGCCCATGGCCCACAGTGCCCCCGCACCAGAGGCGCCTCAAGCTGCGCCAGCAGCTCCCCAAGACCCCGCCCATGATCCAGACGCGGTCAAGTCACCCATGGTAGGCACGGCCTATATGTCCCCCACACCAGGCTCTGCGGCCTTCGTGAAAGAGGGTGACACCGTGACCGAGGGACAAACTCTTCTTATTATCGAAGCCATGAAGGTCATGAACCAGATTAAGTCACCCCGCGCAGGCGTGGTGAAAAAGATCTTTGTGAAAGACACCGACCCCATTGAATATGGCCAACCTTTGATTCTTGTCGCGTCTTAAGCGCCCAAGGAGGACCCTATGTTTAAGAAGATTCTGATTGCCAATCGGGGCGAGATCGCCCTGCGCATCCATAGAGCCTGCCGTGAGATGGGGATTCGCACCGTTGCGGTACACTCCACGGCCGACAGCGATGCCATGCACGTACGCCTCGCTGACGAGAGCATCTGCGTAGGCGGCCCCACGTCGCGAGAGAGCTATCTCAACATGCCAGCCCTTTTGTCGGCCGCGACCCTGGCAGGCGTTGACGCCATCCACCCTGGTGTTGGGTTTTTGTCGGAAAACAGTGAGTTCGCTCAAATGGTTGTTGATCACGACTTTGTGTTCATCGGCCCGTCAGCGGAGCACATTCGCATTATGGGTGACAAGATTCTGGCCAAGGCGGCCGTTGAAGAGCTTGGCATTCCCGTCGTGCCCGGCACGCCGCGCCCTGTCTCCCCCCAAGAAGAGGGGATCTTTGACATGGCCAAGGAGATTGGGTACCCCATCCTTGTGAAAGCTGCCGGTGGCGGTGGCGGCAAGGGCATGCAGGTGGTGCAGGCTCCTGAGATGCTGGAAAATGCCCTCACCATTGCATCAGCTGAGGCCAAGGCCAACTTTGGCAATGAGAGCGTGTTTATGGAACGCTATCTCAAGCAACCCCGTCACATTGAGATCCAAGTTTTGGCTGACCACCACGGAAACGTCGTCCATTTGGGCGAGCGTGACTGTTCCATCCAACGCCGCCACCAAAAGATTTGGGAAGAGGCGCCCTCCCCAGCCATTTCCGCTGCCCAGCGCATGGAGCTTGGCAACCGCGTTGCCGACGCCACCCGCCGCATGGGATACCAGGGCGTGGGTACCTTTGAGTTTCTCTATGAAAACGGTGAGTTCTTCTTCATCGAGATGAACACCCGTATTCAAGTAGAGCATCCCATCTCAGAGATGATCACAGGCATTGACCTCATCCGTGAGCAAATCCGTGTAGCAACCGGTGAGCCTTTGGGCTTTACCCAAGACGATATCACCTTCAATGGTCACGCCATTGAGTGCCGCATCAACGCCGAGCACCCGGCAACCTTCTTGCCAAGCCCAGGCAAGATCACAGCCTATCACCCGCCAGGGGGCCCCAACGTACGCGTGGACAGTGCCCTTTATACGGGTTACAGCATTCCCCCTTACTACGACAGCCTCATCTCAAAGCTTGTGGTGTGGGGCCGGGACCGGGACGAGTGCCTTATGCGCCTGAGGCGCGCCCTTGAGGAGTATGTGATTAGCGGCGTTGAGACCCTCATTCCGTTGCACCAAGCTTTGGCACATAACGAGGATATGCAAAAAGGCGCCTACGATATTCGCTGGCTTGAGGAGTTCCTGGCAAAGCAGAACGCGTCCTAAGGGCGCGTTCTTACCCGCGAAAGACAGTACGTGCCAAGACAAGACCGTTCACTTGGCGCGCACCCGCCCCAAGAAGGGCTTTGGCGCAAGCACCCAAGGTCGCACCCGTGGTCATCACATCATCCACAAGCAAAATACGTTTATCCTTCACCTGGGCGCGCTGTCTCTCAGGCACATGGAAGGCTGCCGCCACATTGGTGATGCGCTGGACCTTTGACAAATGTCCCTGAGACGCTGTGCGCCGCGTACGCTTCAAAATATGGGGATCCCAAGACGCGTCTTCTATAAAAGAGAGCTCCCGGCACAAAAGGGCCGCCTGGTTATAACGGCGTGCCAAAAGACGGCTCCAGTGCAAGGGCACGGGCACCATTATGTCCGTATCCTTCAAAAGGTCGGTCCCCCGCAGGGCCATCCACTTCGCCATCATGGGCGCCAGAGACGTGCCATCCCCGTGCTTAAAGCGCATGAGAAGGGGCCTGGAGACATCATCGTATACAAGGGCGCTGCGCAGCGCTCCCGGCAAAGGACGCTCTTTCACACACGCGGCGCACAGGGCGTTTTCGTCCACAAGATACTCAAAGGGGCGATCACAAGCCGCACACGCCGGATCCGTGATAAAGGTGACCTTGGCCCAGCATGGACCACACAAACTTTGGGGTTCACTCACATCAAGCTTACACATGGCGCATCTGGGAGGCAGAACAAAATCCAAAACCGGTCTTGCCATACGTCCCACGACGCCCGATGTTTTCACGATGCTTGCCTCATGTTGTTCGGTTTAAAGACAGAAGCGCTTTGGGAGGAAAAGACCGCGTCTTCGATAATAAACTGCGCCTTATCCACCCCTTGCCACGTATTTTTTTTAAGATTCCCCAAAATATGGAGCGCTTGATCTCGTCCCACAAGAGCGCGCCCTAAATCTGTCCCCATACACCGAAAGGCAATGGCGTCGCACAAAGCCCCGGACGCGCCGCGCAGGCGGCACTTCAGGTGGTCTTGCCCCACGGGGAAGGCGGACTCAACCCACACGTTTTCCAGCACAAAGCGAGGAGAGGGGTTTCCTTGGCCGTAGGGCTCAAGGCGGGACAAAGCCTCAATCAGGGTCAGATGGCACCCCTCCACGGTCAAAACGCCGTCATAAAGGGCTGTGGGGAGCGGCTCGTCCCCAAGACTTACAAGACGCTCCTCACAAAAGCCGTGGAAGTCTCCCACCTGGGCGCGGGTCAAGGACAGCCCTGCCGCCATGGCGTGTCCGCCGCCCCCGATAATCAGGCCTTTTTGTTTGGCTGCGTGGACAAGACCGCCCAGGGAAATGCCGGTGATGGAGCGCCCCGATCCCTTACCGGCCTCATCCCCTTCCCAGAAACTCAGGGCAAAGGTGGGCTTGTGATGCTGCTCTTTGAGGCGACCAGCCACAATGCCAATGACCCCTGGGTGCCAGTCTTTGCTGCCCACAATAATCATGCGCTTGTCTAGCTGCGCGAGGGCTTGCTCTTGGGCCTCGCTTAGGGCCACTTCCTCGAGAGCTTGGCGCTCCACGTTGTAACCATTTAATTGTTGGGCAATGGCGCCGGCCTCGATGGGGTCTTGGGTGGTCAAAAGCCGTACGCCCAGAGAAGACTCCCCCACGCGCCCGCCCGCATTAATGCGCGGCCCCAGGACAAACCCAAGTGTATAGGCGCTGGGCCTCTCCTTGAGGGCACACAGATCCATAAGCGCACATAGCCCCACATTGGTCCGCTCAGCCATGACCTTAAGACCCTGGGAGACAAAGGCGCGGTTGAGCCCTTGCAGGCGCACCACGTCGCACACCGTCCCTAGGGCCACCAGATCAAGAAAATCCATGAGGCTTGGCAGCAACCTTGCGGGCTCATGCTCGCGCACCACGCGCCACAGCCCCACAAGCACCACAAAGGTCACTCCCACTGCCGCCAGGTGGCGCAGATCGTCCTGATCCTCGTCCAGGCGGTTGGGGTTCACAAGGGCGCACACCTCAGGCAGGCGCGGCTCCGCCTCATGGTGGTCAATGACAATGACGTCAAGGCCCAGCTCCTTTGCCCGCATGAGCGGCTCGAAAGCCGTCGTGCCGCAATCAAGGGTCACCACAAGGCTTGCGCCTTGGCTGTGGAAACGCTCCATGGCAGAAACACTTGGGCCATATCCATCCTTGAGTCTATCGGGAATATAAATCTGGGCCGTAACGCCAAGGGCCGCTAGGGCGCGGTATAAAAGCGCACTGGAGGTGGCGCCGTCCACGTCATAGTCTCCAAAGATCACAATCTTTTCGCGGCGACGAACGGCCTGGTAGAGACGCTGGGTCGCAAGGTCCATATCTTTGAGGGTAAAGGGATCGGGCAGAAGATATTTTAAGCGGGGAGTGAGAAATGCGTCGGCAGTTTCGGGGCTCACCCCCCGTGTTGCCAGGACTTTTGCCACCAGGGGATCCACATCCAAACGCTGGGCCATGGCCAGGGTTGCAAGGGTGTCTCCTTCGCGCTCCTGCCATACGCGCCCCTGGAGGGATAAGGATGAGTACGCCTCCTCCATCCTCACGCCGCCTCAGCAAATCCAAGGCGCAACTGATCCCACACGCGGGCAAGGGAGGTGACCAAATCCTCGATCATTTCTGGTGTGTGAAGGGCGGACGGCGTCAGGCGCAAGCGCTCTGTCCCCACGGGCACCGTCGGGTAATTGATGGGCTGCACATAAATCTTTTCTTGGGTCAAAAGGCGATCGGCCAGCTCTTTACACAGGGCCGCATCCCCCACGGGTACCGGCACGATATGGCTGGGATTGTCTGTGAAGGGAATACGCTGGGCGCGCAGGAGCTCCTTCAAATGGGCTGCGTTGCGCATGTGGGCGGCGCGCTCGGCGTGGGAGGTCGTCAGATGCCGCACACTTGCCAGGGCGCCTGCCGCAATGGCGGGGGGAAGGGAGGTTGTAAAAATAAAGCCCGCCGCAAAGGAGCGCACAAAGTCCACCAAATCCTTGGATCCAGTGATGTATCCGCCGATCAGGCCAAAGGCCTTACCCAGGGTCCCTTGGATGATGTCTATTTCAGCCGCAATGCCCCTTTCCTGAGCAATACCACCACCCGTGGGGCCGTACATCCCCACCCCGTGCACCTCATCAAGATAGGTCAGCGCCCCGTATTTTTTGGCAAGAGCGCAGAAATCTTCAACGGGCCCAATGTCGCCGTCCATGGAGTAAACGGATTCAAAGGCAATGATTTTAGGGGTATCCTTGGGGTACTCTTTCAGGCACGCCTCTAAGTGTGCCGCGTCGTTATGGCGAAAGATCACCTTCTTGGCGCCTGAGTGCCGAATGCCTTGGATCATGGACGCGTGGTTATCAGCATCGGAAAAAATAACGCATCCTGGCAGTTTTGCGCCAAGGGTCGAGAGCGCCGCCTCATTGGCCACGTATCCTGAGGTAAACAGAAGTGCCGCCTCTTGTTCGTGGAGGTGGGCAAGTGCCGCCTCTAAGTCATTATGCACGGGATTGGTGCCAGAAATATTGCGCGTGCCGCCGGCTCCTGCGCCGCACTTCTCCAGCGCCTCCTCCATGGCACGGATCACACTCGGGTGCTGTCCCATGCCCAGGTAGTCGTTGCCGCACCATACGGTGATGCGCTCGGCCTTTTCGCCCCTGTGCAAATGTGCGTGGGGAAACTCTCCCTTCAAACGCTCAAGGGGCGCGAAGATGCGGTAGCGTCCCTCTTGTTTGATGGTCTCTAAACTCTTTGCAAAAAATGCCTCGTAATCCATGGCGCAGAAAAACAAGCCTCTTATGGTTGCCATTGACCTTAAAATACCATTTAATCAGCCCAAGCGGGTGAAAATTTTCAAAGGCGCACGACGCACATGATTCCTCAAGAAGAGACCCAAGACGCCCTCTCGGTCAGCGAGCTCTCTTTTCGCCTGAAAGGCCTGGTGGAGACCCAGTTCTCCCACGTCTTTGTCAGGGGCGAAATCTCAGGCGCAAAAGCCCATTCCTCGGGGCACCTCTACTTTGCCCTCAAAGACGCCCAGAGTGTTTTGGACTGTGTGTGCTGGCGCGGCACCCTTTCCCGGCAAGACATTGCTCCCCAGGACGGCATGGGGGTTTTGATCCATGGCAAACTCACGACCTATCCCGGACGCTCTAAATACCAGCTGGTGGTGGAAAGTTTGTCCCTCTCCGGTGAGGGAACCCTGCTTAAGCTTCTAGAGGAACGCAGGCGTCGCCTTGCCGCGGAAGGTCTCTTCGATGAGGCCCGCAAACGCCCTCTTCCCCTTTTGCCTCAAACCATTGGCTTGATTACCTCTCCCACGGGCGCGGTTATTCAGGATATTTTACATAGACTTGAGGACCGTTGTCCCAGGAACGTTCTGGTGTGGGGCGTGGCAGTCCAGGGTGAGCGCGCTGTGCCCGACATCATCCGGGCTTTGCAAGGCTTTAACGCGGACGACTTTCCCTTGCCCCGTCCGGACGTTTTGATTGTGGCGCGCGGTGGCGGCAGCTTAGAGGATCTGTGGGCCTTTAACGATGAAGATTTGGTGCGTGCGGTTGCGGCGTCGCGCATTCCAGTCATTTCGGGTGTGGGCCATGAGCCGGACGTGACCCTTATTGATTATGTGGCGGACTGGCGCGCCCCCACACCCACAGCTGCGGCCGAGCGCGTGGTGCCCGTGAAGCGCGATTTGCTGGGGGCCCTTGACGTTCACATGAAGCGCCTTGAGGCGGGGCTCGCGCGCCTGACGCGCGAAACGGAACAGCGACTTGATGAGCGCGCCGAGCGCTTTGTGCGCCTTGGACCCGCAACGCTAGAGCGCTTAGAAACAACGCTGACGCAGCTGGGCAAACGCCTCAAGCGTCCTGAAGATATCCTCGCCCAGTCAGCGTTGCGCCTCGAGGCCCAAAGCGTGCGCCTTGGGCACGCGGCCCTACGCCTCTTAAGCGATCGGGGCACGCGCCTCGAGACCCTTTCGGGGCTTCTTGCGAGCTACTCTTACACACATGTTCTTGCGCGCGGGTTCAGCATCACCCGGGACGCCTCTGGCCGCGTGATTCAATCGGCCGCAAAAGCCACCCCTGGCATGAATGTGACCCTCACTTTCCACGACGGCACCAGAGACGCAGTGATTGCAGGGCGTGCGCCAAAGAAAGCAAAGCCCCTTAAAGAACCGTCTTCGACCCAACAATCCCTTTTTTCAAGTGAGCTCTGACAAAAGGGTATCAAGCTCCTCATCACTCATCTGGGCCAGCGGCTTGAGAGTGCTGCCCCCCGGCACCGCGCGGCCACAAAAAAGGCCCATTTCTTTGCCCCACAGCTCCAGCGCTTTGAGGGCGATGGCAAATTGCCCTTGCTCAAGGGCGTGATGGGTAAGTGCGCGCAAAAGATCCAAAATATCTTGTCGTGGATTTTGAGTGCCCGTTACGGGAAGTGTCACAGGAGACGAAGGAGGAGGCGTTTTTTTAGGCGGCATTGTGTCGTCACGCTTGGTTTTACATGACGCTTATTTAAGGAGAAATGGTCTTCAAAAGAAAAGGGGGCGCCGCAAGCGCCCCCTTTTCAACGCGTAAAACGCGTCGCTTACTTTGCTTCAGCTGGTGCTGCCGCTGCGTCTGCTGCAGGTGCATCAGCAGGAGCTGCTGCGTCAGCTGGTGCTGCTGCGTCTGCTACTGGTGCTGCTGGCTCGTCTGCTGCAAATGCGGATACGGAAGCAAGCATTGCTGCTGCCAAAAGAACGTTCTTCAACATGGTTGTCTCCTTAAAAAGACGTTTTTTACAAAAGTGCCTTGTTACGATATGCACTTTACTCCTCATCAACATGAGTCGATGACGATTGTACGCTGAGGCGCACGCCTCGCGCAAGAGCAAAAAAACATATTCCCTTTCAGGGCATTAGCCTGGCGTCAAGCGGCCGGATGAATCATGTCGTCCACACGCACCCAGGCGTCAAATTCCTTTTCCGTTAAATACCCAAGCAAAATGCCGGCTTGTTTGAGGGTTGTACGCTCAGAAAAGGCTTTCTTGGCAATTTTTGCAGCCTTGTCATACCCGATGTGGGGGTTCAAGGCCGTCACAAGCATGAGTGACTCATCCACAAGCGCCTTCAAACGGCCCTCATCGGCTTCAATGCCCACAACACAGTTATCGGCAAAGGAGCGACAGCCGTCGGCAAGCAAGCGCA
>JAIUNT010000052.1 GCA_020161545.1 Pseudomonadota bacterium | reverse complement strand
TTCGACGCCGTCGCAAAGCGCTTCGCCTTCTGCGACCACGCCTGCTCCAAAGCCTCCACGGGGGATCACGAACAAAGCAATTCTGCTAAATGAGCGGTATGCGGATCAGGTTAGAAGCGCTCTACCAAACAAAGACACACTGCAAAATAGCGTAAACAGCTTTAACTGGTGGAGAAACAATGGACAGTTGTCAACGTCCGAACGTGAGGCACTAGAGAGAAACGAGCGCGTGGTGCAAGGAAAACTGTCTGAGTTAGAAGCTGCTGAGGCAAAAAAAGCAGCTCAAAGCAACACAGGCAAGACTGTTGACCCTCAATCGGCCAAGGGTGTGAATGATCGCGCTTTTACGTTGATTGGGAAATCACATACCATGGCACAAGCGGTACGTGAGCGTGCCTTTCGGGGAATTTTAACTGATTACGAAGCCCTGGCAGCAAAGATGTCTGCCTTGAATTCTGAGGAGAGGCGCAACCTTACCCAAGCGCGCGAGCACATTGATGAAATGAAAGATCTCATGAGTGAGCCGGAGACGACAGATCTTTTGGCGCGTGTTTTGGGAACCCCGTCATCTGCGCATACGGCCTCCTCGACCAGCACACAGCCGTCACCTGAACCGACACCTATGCCCACCACGACATCCACATCAAGTGCAGCTCCAGCCTCACCTGAGTCAACGCCTCCCACGTCGCCTCGCGGGACAACGCCTGTTGACACGTCTGCAACTCCGTCTTCAACAACGCCGTCTGTGTCTCCCACGCCGTCCTCTGCAAGGGCGGCACCTGAAGGCATTAACAGTAGGCCTTTTGTGCTCTCTCAAAGGATGGGCGTCGTTCTTGCAGGAAATGTCTCCAAGGAGACTTTGGAGAGGTACGTGCGTAGTTTTGAATGGTGGAGAGCCAGTGGAAGACTCTCTGATTCTGAGCTTGGGGTTTTTGATGCTAACGAGCGCGCTGTGCGCGCAAAGCTAGCCGAGCTAGAGGGTGGCGCGACAGAACCAACCAGCCATGGAACTGCGAGCCCAGCACCTTCGTCCTCCCAGTCTGTGGGTGGTACACCTGAGCCTTCAACACCGACGCACACACAAAGCGAGACTCATTTGCCAGCGCCAACACCTGAGGGTACGAGGCCTAGTCAGTCGTTAGGTGATTTACCGCGAGGAACCAGAGCCGCAGGGCTTCAAGATAGCTTAGATGTCTTGAAAGATAGGCCCGCCCCAAAAGAAGGCTCTCGCCGCCTGCCTACAAGGGCGGGAAGGCGCGCCACACAGAGTGCACTAGAGGAGAACCGCGCTGCTCAGTATGAGGGGCAGGTTACGTCCCTTGAATCCCTGGCCCGTGTTCTGCCTGACGCTAGCCAAGCAGCTGCAACCTCGCAAGAGCCATCCCAGGAGGAGGTGCGCCAAGTGCGCGAAAGCGTGGAAAATGTGGAAAAAGTATCTTCGTCACTGTCACCAAGCCAACACTCACGACTGGCGGCTGTGAAGGAAAAACTGGCGGCCTATGACGAAGCTCATGGGTCGGTGTCCTCGACGTCATCTTCCTCGAGCGCACCAAGCGATAGCGCCGCACCCACTTCATCTCCTATCGCTAAACCGAAAACACCCCTTATGTTGGAGATTGAGGGTGGCAAGGAACTCTCCAGTACCCAGGGTCGTGACGCACAAAGGACTGCCGCGCGCGCACAGCGCATCGCAAAAGTCCGCGAGCGCATGGGTGAGCTTGGAACGCTTGATCAGGAGGGGAAAGAGGCTCTGAAGAAAGAGGTGAGGACCTTGTTAAGCACGGCTAGCGATTCAGAGCGTGCAGAGCTTGAGAGAATGCAAAAAACCCTCAATCCGATGCCTGCTCCAAGGGTTCAAATGCCTGGGTCCTCAACATCTTCCTCTTCCTCAACACAGGAACCTGCGCCACAACCAAAACTACCAGTAGGTGGCAGAGGAGTTCCCATGCCAAGTTTTAATCCTGGCATGCTTGGGGGTGCGCTAGGTAACTTGAAAAAAACGAGTCCCGCTTCTTCTTCATCGCCGGCACAGCCTTCTATTGAGGAGGACTTGACTTTGCTTCGCACCCTTGGTGTAAGGGCGGGTGAGCTTAACGGCATTTCTAAAGGGAAGGTAAAAAACGCGAGCGCGCAGTACAAAGATGCCCTTAACCGCATCACGGCTGCCGGGCGCCTGGAGGAGGTGAAAAATCAAGCCAAGGCACTCGAGATTTATCTCAACCCACCGGCTGGGCAAAGCATGAGCCATTCCCAGATTCAAGATGCTCGCAACAGTGCCGATGAAGGTTCTCAAACGCAAAATATGACGAGTTCTATGATTGTGCCTGGGCCCCATGGTGGCACGCCTACCGTACCGCTTCCGTCACAACCAAGCCCAAGCGCTAGTTCCTCAACAACCAGCCAAGTTCCATCACCACATCCAGTGCCAACTCCTGCGCCCACGGCGCAGCCCTCTGGTGTGACTCCAGCGGCCTTTTCCACGAATCCCGTTGACGGAGTGAATACGTCTGTGCTGGTGAGCGAAGCCCCAGTTGCGCCAGGATCAGCCTTGTTGCAAGTCTTGGCGTCAAGCGCTGTAACTTACAAGAGCCGTGTTTCAACGCCCGGTGGCACAATGCCTTCATCGCTAGACCGGCAGCCGTTTCTATCAAGGGGTATTGGCTTTTCAGGCCGTGGTGGGTTGCTGCCAGTGACGCTCTTTCCAGGATCAAGAGTCCCCTATGGGATGGGGTCTGTATATGGCAATTTAACACAAATGCAACCAAGCACCCCTCGTTTTATGCCAAGTGATGAGGGGAACGGCTTAGACCTGGACGCAGGCTCAGACATTCTTGATGCGAGCACAACCACCACTTCTGTGGCGCCTCCTCTTGACAATACCCAACCTCTGGTTGTACCCACTGCGCAGCGCTCCAGTGTGGAAGGGCAAACAGATGGTGGGACAACCTCATTTGGTGGGCGTTTCTTGGGTGGTTTGCGGTCCCTTGCCTCAAGCTGGGGAATCGGTAGTCGCCAGGCAACTCAGGGAGACGCTTTAACGGCACAGGGTGGGACTCCTTCTGTCCCAGGAGCCGCACGAGCCAGCTCGAGCTTTCGCAGTGGCGATGAAGGCCAGCTCCTCTAAGAAAAAAGCCCCCGGCGACGGGGGCTTTTTTTTGCCTCTCCCATTGACATTTGACGTGGTGGACGTAAGCTGCCAAGACAGTTGACAAGAGACGCCCACGTGACCAAACGACAGACCCTTTTCCTTGATCTATTGCTGCTGACTCTGTTTGCGGGGTTTGTGTTTACCTTTATGGCAGGGGGCCGGCCCTTGTCCGCGCCCGATGAGGGCCGCTACACGGAAATTGCCCGGGAAATGCTGGCAACCCATGATTTTGTGACACCTCGCCTGAACGGCGTGAAGTATTTTGAAAAACCGCCTTTCGTGTATTGGATGACGGCTTTGACCCAAAAGGTGTTTGGGATCCAGGAGTGGGCCATGCGCCTTGTGCCGGCGCTTATGGCTCTTTTGGGGGTCTTGGGCGTGTACGCTTTTGGTCGGCGCTTTTTTGGGCGCGCAGCTGGTCTATGGGCCGGCACCCTTCTTGCGACATCCACCTTGTACTTTGCCTTAGCGAGGCTTCTTATTTTAGACATGGCCGTGTGCACGTGGATGGCACTGGCGCTCCTGTCCTTTAGCGCGGCATACGCCGAAGAGGCGCCAAGAAGGCGCCGTGTGCTTCTCGCGGGATTTTTCGCTTCCATGGCCCTGGCGGTCCTGACAAAAGGGCTTATTGGCGCCGTCTTGCCAGGATGCGTGATCCTTGTGTGGGCGGCTTGTCTTAGAAATCTGCGCCCCGTTCGCCTTGCCTTTACGCCCTGCGGGATTGCGCTCTTCTTCTTGATTGCCGCACCCTGGCATATCCTGGCGTCCTTAAAAAACCCTGAGTTTGCCCAGTTCTACTTTATCCACGAGCATTTTGAACGGTACCTGACCACCGTCCACGGACGCTTTCAGCCCCTATGGTTTTTCGTGCCCGTGCTGCTTGTAGGCTTCCTGCCGTGGACGCCTTTTGTGGTGGGTGCCCTTAAAGACGCGTGGCAGCGTGCGAAAAACGCCTTCAGGAATAAAGACGCGTTAGTCGGCGACGCAGCCCTCATGCTCCTTATGATCTGGAGCGTCTTTATGTTTGGGTTTTTCTCGGCCTCGAAATCCAAGCTTATCCCTTATATCCTGTGTATCTTTCATCCGCTTGCGGTGATGACGGGCGTCTTTCTTGCAAGGGACAGTGTGCCAAGTGTGGAGACAAGGCGCATAGGGCGCACCGTGGCGGGAGTGTTGTGGGTTTTGGCCGTAGCGGTTCCCATCGCACTTTTTGCCCAAGATATGTTGGGGGAGGGGGCGTTTGCGCCCGTATGGCTCGCCCTTGTTGCTTTCTTAGGTCTTATGGGCGCGCTTTTCTTAACAACAACATCGTGGCAGCGCTTGCGTATCCAAACCCTTGTGACGGGGCTTGGTTTCTTGTTTTTACTCAACGCCGCTTGGCCCCACCTTGATACGCGCTCCGTTAAATCCTTTGTACCCCTCATTGAGGCGGGACGTAAGGACGGCGCGCGGCTTGTGGCCTTCGAGCGCTACTACCAGGATCTGCCGCCTTATTTGGGGCAGACCATCACCGTTGTGAACTGGCAGGGAGAGCTTGCCTTTGGTATGGGCGTGGAAGACACAGGTGCGTGGATGATGTCTAAGGAAGATTTTTTAAAGGTGTACAGAGACGGCGGGGTGTTCTATATAATAACCAGCGTTGATTTTGTGGCGCGCCTAGAGGCCCTTTTGGGTGAGAAACTTCAAGAAGTTGCGCGCACAAAGAAAGAGATTTTGTTAACCAGCGGACCGCGTCCATGACCCAAACACTGACGACACTGCCCCTGATTTTGCTGTGCGTATTTCTCAATACGGGCGCACAAATCCTTTTGAAACTTGGGGTGCGCGGTGTGGGCGAGATGTGCTTTGCGCTCCAGGGCCTGCCAAACCTTGCGTGGCGCTTGTGCGTGAATCCTGCCATTATTGGGGGGCTTGGGCTTTATGTGATGAGCGTAGCTTTGTGGCTATTCGTCTTGTCCAAGGTCGAGGTGAGCGTTGCCTATCCTCTGTCGAGCCTGGGGTACGTGCTGACGGCCCTATGCGGCTCATGGATTTTGGGGGAGATGATAACGCCCGTGCGCTGGGTTGGTATTGGTGTGATTTTAGTGGGGGTTTATCTTGTCTCACGTAGTTAAAGAATGTCAGAAAGCAACAAATATGTCCCAGGAATTTTTGCCCTTTACGCGTCCCGATGTGGGTGAAGAAGAAATTGCCGAAGTCGTGGCTTGTCTGCGCTCCGGCTGGATCGCAACGGGTCCGCGTGTGCAGCTCCTTGAGGAAAAGTTTCGCGCGTATCTTGGGGCGCCCCATGCCCTCACCTTATCCAGCGCCACCGCCGGCCTTCACCTAGCCCTCAAAGCCGTTGGCGTGGGACCTGGCGATGAGGTCATTACAACGCCCATGACTTTTGTGGCGACACTCAACACCATTGTGCACACGGGTGCCACACCAGTCCTCGTGGATATTGATCCCAAAACCTTTAACATGGACATGGCGCAGCTTGAAAAGGCCGTGACCCCGCGCACAAAAGCCATCATGCCTGTGCACTTTGCGGGGCTGCCCGTGGACTGCGACGCGCTCTATGCCTTTGCTAGAGCCAAAGGCCTGCGCGTCATTGAGGACGCAGCCCATGCCATTGGCGCCCAGTATAAGGGCAAGCGTGTGGGGAGCTTTGGAGATATCCAGGTCTTCAGCTTTCATCCGTGCAAGAACATGACCACCGCCGAAGGAGGCTGTCTTGTCACCCGGGACGCGGACGTTGCCAAGAAGGTGACGCAGCTGCGCCTCCATGGTCTTGACCGTGACGCCTGGAACCGCTACAGCAAAGAAGGCAGCCAAACACTCGACGTGGTGGAAGCAGGCTACAAGTGCAACATGTCTGACCTCCAGGCATCCCTTGGTATTCACCAGATCGACAAGCTCGATGCCATGAATGAGGCAAGGCAAACCCATGTTGCCAGGTACAACAGCCTTTTGTCCTGCGAACAGGGACTGACACTGCCAGCTGCGCCAGACTATACATGTCTCAACGCATGGCACATCTACACGCCCCTTTTGAATCTTGACGAGGTGAACCTGACAAGGGACGCCTTTGTGGCCAAGATGAAAGACTACAACATTGGCGTGGGTGTGCACTACACGCCCGTGCACTTGTATTCCTATTACCGCACAAACTACGGCTGGGGTGAAGGATCCTTCCCCATAGCCGAGGATGTGGGCGCGCGCATCATGAGCTTGCCTTTGTGGGCCTCCATGACACCAGACGCCCAAGACCGTGTGGTTGAGGCAATCACGTCAATCCTGAAAGAGAACAGTCGATGATTAAAGAACCCCAAAGTGTTTATCTCTCCGTTGTCGTCCCAGTTTATAACGAGGAAGCCTGCCTTGAGTCCTTATACACGCGCTTGACGGCTGTATGTGATAAGCTCGGCAAGTCCTATGAAATTCTTTTCACCAATGATGGGAGCCGGGACCGCTCCAGCGAAATTTTGGCGGATTTTCACAAGCGTCGCCCAGGACACATTCGCGTCATTGAGTTCAATGGTAACTTTGGTCAGCACATGGCCATTATGGCGGCCTTTGAGCGCGTGCGCGGTGAGGTCATTGTCAACATGGACGCGGACATGCAGAACCCGCCAGAAGAGATTCCAAAACTTTTGGCGGAGTATGAAAAGGGGCACGACTATGTGGGCTCTTATCGCAAGGAGCGTGATGACTCCTACTTTCTGCGCAGCCTTCCGTCCAAGGTTTTGAACAAAATCCGTGGGGCGGTGACGGATATTCATATTAAAGATCAGGGTTGCATGTTCCGCGCCTACGGGCGCCGGGTTGTGGATCTCATTACCCAGAGCGAGGAATCCTCCACCTTTGTGACCGCCCTTGGATACAAGTTCGCCGCCAACCCCACGGAAATTGGTGTGGAGCATGTGGCGCGCGCGGAAGGCGAGTCCAAGTACGATCTGTATCGCCTCGTGCGCGTGACCTTTGATTTGTTCACGGGCTTTTCCATGGCGCCGCTCCATGTCTTTACGGTCTTCGGGTTCTTTGTATCGGCGCTCAGTGGTTGCCTTGTGGGATACATGCTCCTGCGCCGCCTTATCATTGGCCCTGAGGCCCAAGGTCTTTTTACCCTCTTTGCTTTTCTCTTTTTCCTTGTGAGTGTGGCCATCACAGGCATCGGTATTGTGGGTGAGTACGTGGGGCGCATCTATGAAGTGGTGCGTCACCGCCCGCGCTTTTTAATTCGCGAAATCTTAGAAGAGGCGCCTGGGACCCAAGCGCCCGCAGCATCAAAACGCAAAAAAACGACGAAAGTGGAGTCTTAAATTATGTCCCTCAAAATCCTGATCCTTGGTGTGAACGGCTTTATCGGTAGCAGCCTTGTTGAGCGCATCCTGAAAGAAACTTCCTGGGAAGTGTACGGCATGGATATGTCCACAGACAAGCTGGGCGCGTGCCTTGATGAGAAGCGCTTTCACTTTGTGGAAGGAGACATCACCATCAACAAAGAGTGGGTGGCGTACCATGTGAAAAAGTGTGATGTGGTGTTGCCGCTGGTGGCCATCGCCAACCCAGCCCTTTACGTGAAAGAGCCTCTGCGTGTTTTTGAGCTCGACTTTGAGGCCAACCTTGAGATTGTGCGCCAGTGTGTGCGTTACAACAAGCGTGTGATTTTCCCATCCACGTCTGAGGTTTACGGCATGAGTCAGGAAAGTGAGTTTAACGAAGATACAACCTCGCTGGTGTTAGGTCCTATCCATAAGCAGCGCTGGATCTATTCCTGTGCCAAGCAGATGATGGACCGCGTGATTTACGCCTACGGTGAGGAAGGCCTTGATTACACACTTTTCCGTCCCTTTAACTGGTTGGGCCCTAAGCTTGACCGCTTGAACGCACAGAAGGAAGGCAGCTCCCGCGTTGTCACCCAGTTCATTAGTAACATTCTTTACCATGGGGAAATTCGCTTGGTCGATGGCGGAGCCCAGCGCCGCTCCTTCACTTATATTGATGATGGTATTGAAGCGTTGATGCGCATTATTGAGAATAAGAACGGCGCCGCGAGCCGCCGCATTTTCAATATTGGCAATCCGAAAAATGACTATTCCATTGGAGAGCTGGCCACAAAGCTTGTTGACTTGGCCAAGACCTATCCCCGCTATAAAGAGCGCGCAGAAAAAGTTCAAATCATCTCCGTTGATTCGGCCAAGCATTACGGCGCCGGTTACCAGGATCTTGGTTTCCGTATTCCGTCCATTGAAAATGCCAAAACCCACCTTGGGTGGGAGCCCAAGTATGCCATGGATGAAGCCCTGCGCCTGACCCTTGACTATTACCTGGAAGGTCCAGGCCAAGACCAAATCTGCGATACACAAGCAGCTTAAGAGTCCTCGCGTTGGGGGAGTGCATGTCGCTCCCCACTTGGGCCAATACATCCTACACTGACAAAGACGTCAGCGTTTCTCGTTTTAAATATCATTTGTAATTGTTTTCTCCAGCGTATACATGCGTGTACGGATTTCTGTTCCTTTCACGTGGGAATTTTTCTTCGCGCACAAAACTAAAATCTCTCATCCTTGGGATCGTCTTTGGGTGTTGACAAAGCGAGATAAGACCCGGTCACAACGTGTTGCACCCTCAAGACAAAGGTGCAATGACATATTCAATGTAACGTTCTTTATATTCACGCAATCATGAATAAAGTTGACAATTTTCAATTTTTCTTTAAAAGAAATATGTGGAATTAGCCAATAAAAAGAAAGAAACAAAAATTATGAAAAAGATTCGCGCGCTCACTCTTCTGTCAGGAATGTTTGCCTCTATGACGACCGTCTACAGCACAGCGTCTGTAGACGATGAAGAGGGGGCTGACCAGTCTTACGCCGTTGCACAAAGCAGCCAGCCCTCAACCATTGAAGAGTGGTCTCAAGCGCTTGAAAACAACACAGCGCCTGAATACTCAAATATGTCAGATACGTTTACAACGCTTCCAAGCATGCGCCTTTTTGCACAAGCCCTTGCAACAAATACATCCGTCAGATGGCTCAGTTTACAAAACTGTTTTATTGGAGATTGGTCCGCTGAGGTGTTAATAGATGCACTTATTAAAAACCAGACACTTCAGTATCTAAATGTCCAGCAAAATCCCATTGGCGGATACTTTCTAGAGAAGCTGCTGGCGGTTAAAAAAAATCACCCAACCCTGACGACGATAGATTGCAGCGATAGTTTTAACATAGAATTAGATAGTAGAGTCCAGAATGATTATGGTAAAAACACTGTTTTAGAAAAAGTTGAAGACCTTTTTGCGAACAGGGCGCCTGTTGTGGCAGAAATCAGAATATCGGCGATTCACGCTGTAGATTTAGATGTAAGGTGTACAGATTTAAGCTTTTCCAGGCTCAAGCGCATTTGCGTTGATTTTCCAATGCCACTATCAACAGCTCAACTATTTGCTTCCTTGATTGAAGCGGCGCCTGCTTTAGAAAAATTCAAACTGCGATCCGGCTGTTTGAGTGGGTTTGCGCAGGATCAGGGAGAAAATACACGCATTGGGGATCGCTTTCTTGAGGTCCTGGGTGGGGCGCGCCATCTATCAAAGGTTTCGTTTAATGTAAAAAGTGAAAGATATCAAGATGGTCATACCCGCGCGTTTTTTGATCACACATCTCCATCATTTTTAATGCGGATGCATTCTCTTATGCACGAACATCCGTCGTTATGGAGATTCTCTCTCTCTGTTCCGCAATTCATATTCAACTTCACCAGGAGTTTTCGTCACACAGACACGGGTCCAGTTTTAAAGCGTGCTTCATTTCATGTCCCATCGCGAACAGAAAATGGTCAAATTGGCATGAAAGAAGCGGTATTCGGGAAATTTTATCCACCTGAAGGAAAACGAGCCAATAAAATTTGTTTTGATCTGGCCACCGACATACCTGTAAGAAATTTATTTTTCATACAGAGTGTGATGGGAGAGTATCCTTTTGAGCATGTGACGTTAACAACCTCCACTCTCCCAGAAGTGGGAAAAGCGTTATTAGAGTGCGCCTTGCGACTTATCGCGCGTCAAAATGTGGACACGACATTAGCCTTAGATCTTCCAACACCTCAGATAGCACCTCTGTTGAAACATGTTTCAGAAACGATGCCAAATGTGCTTAAGGTCGATTATAAATACGATGAAGCCCTTGAAGAAACAGACTTCTATTTACATGCAAGTCATATTATCGGCAGAAAAACGCTTATTGCAAGGCTGCTTCCTTTGTTAGGTGACGCCTCAACGCCAATAACTGTGCCCCAGCGCCATATTATTGCTCACTAAGGTAAGTGTGTTCCGCAGGAGCGGATAGCCCCCGGAACATCAAGGGCTCTTGGCAAATTCAGGTGTAGCAGGCGAGTGGCGTCCCTGCACCATCTGTCTTTTTTCTATTCTCGCGAGTTTTATAAATCCTGCACACTAATATGTTGATCAAAAGAGCTATTGGCACATTTCTTTTTTTTAAAATTATTATTGAATAAATTGGTGTCATGCATCATATGAAATTTATACATTTTATTACTTCAGTAAAAGGGATTTGCCCAATGAAAAAGAAACTCTATACCCTCAGTATGCTATCAACGGTATTTGGATGCATGTCTGACGTGTACGCGACAGCGCAGGTTCAAGATGACGTGGAAGCACCACAACCTTGCGGCGTGGCAGCAAGCGCTGCACCAGAAACCTTCGAGGCATGGACGCAACTTGTGGCCAGTGGGGCCGCACCAGCGTCTTCGAATATGTCCATGTTTCAGACAGATTTTAGAATGATAGGCGCCCTTGCCAGCGCCCTTAAGACCAACACATCCATCACAGAGTTGGATCTGAGAAACTGTTTGATTGGTGATGCCTCCGCAGCCTTGTTGATCGAAGCACTGCAAGTAAATGCGACGTTGAAAGCGCTTGATGTGCGCCAAAATCCTATTGGTGGATATTTCCTTGAGAAGCTCTTAGATCTTACGCATGCTCACCCAACCCTTAAAACTGTTCTGTATGACGGTAAGTTTTACGAGAACCTCAGTAACATGGAGGGAGATGATGACCGGGCGCACGCACACGGTGTTGCAGCAAGGCACATGGAGGATCTGCTCGCCAATCGCACGTCTGTGGTCTCAAGTATGGAAATCCTAGCAGATGAAGAGCTTCGCATGGATGGCATCATGAAGGATATGTCCTTTCCACGCCTCACAAAAGTGGAACTTAATTTGCCAATGACACTTTATAAATTAGAGGGGTTTGCCATTCTCATGGGTGTGTCCCCTGTTTTAAAAACTTTCAAGCTCAAATCAGAAGAAGTAAGTGGCATGTTTGATGACAATAAAAAGAATAAAAAAGTAGGATACGCTTTTTTTGATGAATTGAAGAAGAATAATACATTAACGAATGTAAGTGTGAGTGTCGAGCATAGTGAGGAGCGTGTTGTTTTTGATAAAGATGATCCTATGCTGGTTAATCACTTTAGGCAGACGCTTCGCAATCACCCTTCACTGGTGAAGCTGGCCATCCATGCCCCTGACTTTAAGGTAAGGATGATGAGGACCTTGGGTGGCGGCGACATGGGGCAGCACGCCCCGAGCGTGGCCTTGCACATGTCATCTACTGAGGACGCTGACATCAATGGGTTGGCATTTGTTGTGCAAAATAGACTGGCCCGTCACCTGGTATTGAATTTTGATCAAAGGTTCGGGGAGCGTGAGATGCAGCGTGTGAACGATGTGTTTGCGGCATTTCCCTTTGAGCGTGTGACCCTGAGTGCGACCCATGCCGCGAGGGTGGATATAAAGGCATTAAACACATTTATGGGTTGTTTAAAAACCAATGAGAGCGATGTTGTGCTTGATCTAGCGCTTCCCACAGACATGCTGCCTACAGCAATGAAGATCGTTGCCAATAGAATTCCCTGTGTCACTCAGGTAAACTTTCAAGACCACGAATCGCTTAGAGCTACCGATTTTGATACGCATCTGAGTCGGGTTGAGTTCAGAAAACCTTTTCTTACGAGGTTATTCTCTGCGCTTGATGACGCCTCAAGTGCAAGAATTGCCCCTCAGCGCCATATTATTACTCACTAGGGTCAGTGTGTTCCGTAGGGGCGGATCGCCCCCGGAACGTCAAGGGCTCTTGGCAAATTCAGGTGTAGCAGGCGAGTGGCGCCCCTGCACCATCTGTCTTTTTTCTATTCTCGCAAGTTTTATATATCCTGCAGACAAACATATTGATCAAAAGACCTATTGGTACATTTATTTTTTAAAAATTATTATTGAATAATTGCGCATCTCACATCATATGAAATTTATACGATTTATTATTTCAATAAAAGGGATTTGCCCAATGAAAAAGAAACTCTATACACTCAGTATTCTATCAACGGTCTTTGGATGCATGTCTGACGTGTACGCCACAGCGGCGGTTCAAGATGACGTGGAAGCACCACAACCTTGCGGCGTGGCGGCAAGCGCTGCACCAGAAACCTTCGAGGCATGGACGCAACTTGTGGCCAGTGGCGCCGCGCCCGCACACACAAACATGTCCACGTTTCGGACAGATTTACGAATGATAGACGCCCTTGCCAGCGCCCTTAAGACCAACACATCCATCACAAACTTGGATCTGAGAAGCTGTTTAATTGGCGATGCGTCTGCAGCCTTGCTGATCAAGGCCCTGAAAGTAAACACGACGCTACGCGAGCTTGATGTGCGCCAAAATCACATTGGTGGATACGTCCTTGAGAAACTCTTAAATCTTACGCACGCCCACCCAACCCTTAAAACCGTTCGGTATGACGGTAAGTTTTACGAGAACCTCATTGGTATCGAAAGTGATTATGACCAGACGCGCGCATATAGGGTTGCAACAAAGCATATTGAGGATCTGCTCGCC
>JAIUNT010000051.1 GCA_020161545.1 Pseudomonadota bacterium | reverse complement strand
GTCGGCGCGTTTCTTATGCGCAGCGCTGGATGCGTCATCAATGATCTGACGGATGCACGCCTGGACGCGCGGGTTGCACGCACTAGCACGCGTCCCCTGGCCGTGGGGGATCTCACACGCATGCAGGCCTTAGGGTTTTTGGCGATTCTTTTGACGGCAGCCCTTGGGCTGCTCCTTATGTTGCCGCCAGTATGTTGGGCTGTGGGTGTTTTGGGCGCGGGGCTTGTGACCCTTTATCCATGGATGAAGCGCGTCACGGGACTGCCGCAAATTGTTTTGGCCCTGACCTACAGCTGGGGCGCTGTGATGGCGTCCTTTGCAGTGCAAGGGCGCCTCACCAAAGTTCACGCCCTTCTGTACGGCGTTGCCGTGATATGGGTCTTTATCTTTGATACCCTCTACGCCCATCAAGACAAAGAAGATGACGCGGCTCTTGGGCTGGGGTCGTCAGCGCTCACGCTGGGGGCACTCACAAAGCCTATTCTTCTCACGCTCATCATTCCCATGGGGGGGCTTGCCTTCTGGGCGGGCGTGGAGAGCGGGCGCGCAACTCTTTATTTCGCAGCCGTTTTGGTGGGATGCGCTAGCCTGGCCAAAACCATTCGCACGGCGGATTTAGATGCGCCTGGCGCATGCAAGCGCGCCTTTCAAACAAGTCAGGTCTTTGGATGGATGCTGCTTGTGGGGCTTATGTTTGACTGATGAGGCATAGCTGGCAAAAACGCTCCACAAAGCGGTCTGGATAGTCTGTAATCAGGCCGTCTACGCCCCAGTCCCTCAACCTTTCTGCGTCGTGAAGGTCGTTCACCGTCCAGGGCATGACCTCTATGCCATTTGCATGGGCGCGGGTGACGTCTTGTTCGGTGAGCTGTTCGTACTGGGGAAGCCATAGGGTGCCGCCAGCCTTTTGAACGGCTGCGTCGAGGTGGTCGTCATAATGCCCATTCAGCCACGGGGAGTCGGAAAAGCAGGTTTCTTTCTCTGTGAGATAGCCACGCTTAATAGAAGGGGCTCTCTCACGCAAAAGAGAAAGAATCCGCCAGTCAAAGGCGAGAATCGTAACGCGCTCTAACATCAGATGTGTTTCCAGTCGTGTTATGATCGCAGGAACAACGTCTTCGGGCGCGCTCGACAGATCAGGGCGTGTGGGGTCCGTTTTGATCTCGACATAAATGGACACGTCATGGGCGGCCCGCAGGGTTTCAAGGGCCTCATAAAGCATGGGTACGCGCGTGGAGGCATCGTGGGCAGAAGATGCATGCAAGTCCTCCACAGACATGTCCTTGATGGCAGGGCCTTGGGAGGAGAAAAGAAAGTTGTGGTGGAGGGCAAAATATCCATCCTGAATCAGATGCACGTCGATTTCAACGCCGTCCACACCCAGGGCAACAGCCTTTACAATGCTCGCCAGTGTGTTTTCGGCAACAAGACCTCTTGCCCCTCTGTGGCCAATGATTTTCATGGACGTGGCGCCTTCCCTGTGAGTCATCTTTGCGATGATCCTTATCTTTTAAGTGTAATCGTTCTTGGCTTTTGTTGAAAAGAGGTTTATGCAGAAAAAAGGTAAGACGAACACCAGAGTTGGAGATCTTAAAGGATGATGCAAAAAAAATCAAAGTGGGCCATGTTGCTTTTGGGCGCAGCCGCTCTTTCGGGATGCAGTAAAGACGCGCCCTATGTAGAGCGTCCCGTTGAGGATCTTTACACCGAAGGCCGCCAGGCCATTTTTGCAGGCGATAACAAAAAGGCCTCCCAGCTCTTTGACGAGGTTGAGCGCCAGCACCCATATTCAGACTGGGCACCCCAAGCGCAGCTCATGTCCGCGTATGCGCACTATCTTGACCAACGCTATGAGGACGCCCTTGACGCGCTCGAGAGCTTCTTGCAACTCCATCCGGCCCATAAGGACGCGCCTTACGCGCTCTACCTTCAGGGGCTTTGCTATTATGAGCGTCTTTCTCCAGCCGAGCGTGATCAAAAGATTACGGAAGAGGGCTTAGCGGCCTTTAACGAGCTTGTGAGGCGCTTCCCGGATTCCAAGTACACAAGAGATGCCAAATTCAAGATTGATTTGTTGCGCGACAATTTGGCCGCTAAGGAAATGTCCGTTGGGCGTTATTACCTAACCAAGAAGAATTATGTAGCGGCGTCAAACCGTTTTGAATATGTGCTTCAAAACTATCAAACAACGGCCCATGTGGAGGAAGCCCTTCACCGTTTGGTTGAGTGTTACCTTGCCATGGGGCTTACCCATGAGGCGCGTGTTGTGGGGGCTTACCTAGGGCACAACTTCCCAGGCAGCACCTGGTATGCGGACACTTATCTCCTGCTGGAAGGTGAAGATCACCGCACCGACGCGCAAAAGAAAGAGGGTATCGGTTGGCTGGATAAGCTCGACTTCTTCTCAGGGCGCGCGAGCGAGGCTGAGAAAAAGCGTGCAGCCGACACGGTTTTGAACCAAGATGGTGAGGAGGTGCCAACACCCCATCCGTCCGCTTCGTAAGAGCCAGACAACAACGCAAAAGGATTTGCCATGCTTGAGACCTTGATGGTCCAAAATGTGTTGCTCATTGACACGCTTACCTTGGATTTTCATGGGGGGCTTACAGCCCTGACCGGTGAGACGGGTGCTGGCAAATCCATACTTCTTGACTCCCTGGGGCTTGTGCTGGGGGAGCGTGCCGGTGCCTCCTTTGTGCGTCCTGGTGCCACCCAAGCAACGGTCACAGCCGTGTTTCGCAATATTCCTCAAAGTGTACGCAAGGTCCTAGAGGACAATGGCATCGCCTTTGAGGACGAGACCCTGGTCCTGCGCCGTGTGATTTCCCAAGACGGTCGCAGCCGGGCCTTCGTGAATGATCAGCTTCTGGGTATTGGCGTCATCAAAGAGATTGCCAGTGATTTGCTGGAGATTCACGGCCAGTTTGACCGCCTTTTGCAACCTGCCAGCCACCGCGCCTTTGTGGATAAGGATCCAAGTGTTGTGCCATGCCTTGCCAAGGTGCGAGAAGCCTTCGATGCTTGGGACGCGGCGCGTACGGCGCTCTTACAAGCAAAAGAAGACCTGGCGCGTGCAAAGGCGGAGGAAGAGTACTTAACCCACGCCCTGGCCCAGCTGGATGAAGCCGCCCCCCAGGAAGGGGAGGAAGGCACCCTTTTAGAGGAGCGGGCAACACTCCTGCAAGGGGCTAAGCTCATGGACGCTCTCACCCAAGCACACAGCGATGTGATGGGGGAGGGGGGCGCGATGGCCTCTCTCATGCATGCGCAAAAGGCGCTGGCCAAGGTCACCCTTCCCGACGCCCATCCCGTCACACGCTTGTGCGAGGCGCTGGAAAGTATCCTCATAGATTTGGAGGATAAGGGCGTGGCCCTCAAAGAGATTCTGAGGGCCTCCAACGCGGGGCCTGAGCGCCTTGAAGAAGTGGAGGTGCGCCTCGGACTCCTGCGCACTTTAGCCCGCAAGCATGGCGTTGCGCCCAGTGCCCTTGCGGGCGTGTGGGCACAGATTCAGGCTCAAGTTGCAAGTATTACCAAAGGGCAAGCGGGGCTCGACGCCCTAGAGCGCGAAGCCGCTGCCACCAAAGCCCATTATGAAGAGGAAGCAGAAGGTCTCACAAAAGTACGCGGCGAGGTTGCTGCGCGCCTGACCAAGGCAGTGATGACGGAGCTTCCCCCCTTGAAGCTTGAGGCAACCCGCTTTGAGATTGAGATGACCCGGGAGGACGAGGCCCACTGGGGGCCAAATGGGTGGGATACACTGTCCTTTTTGATTCAAACAAACCCAGGCCTGCCCATGGGGCCGCTTGCCAAAATTGCCTCGGGCGGGGAGCGCTCGCGCCTTCTCCTGGCCCTTAAGGTCGCCTTCGTGCAAAACGCCCCTGTGGGCCTCATGGTCTTTGACGAGATTGATGCGGGTGTTGGGGGCGCTGTGGCCCACGCCATTGGTGAGCGTCTTGCAAGGCTAGGGGCCACAACCCAGGTGCTCACCGTCACCCACGCCCCCCAAGTGGCCGCCCAGGCAGACCAACACTTCCATGTCTCCAAACGCGTGAAGGATGGGGTTACGACAACCCATGTGGCAGTCCTCGAAGGGGACGTGCGCCGTGAAGAAATCGCCCGTATGCTGTCGGGTGACACCGTTGAGGAGGCAGCCAGGCGCGCAGCTGACGCGCTCCTTGCCAAAGCGTCTTGAGGACACCATGACATTTGAAGAAGCACAAAAACGCTGGAAGGTTCTTGCACAGGAAATCCAAGATCACGATCGCCGGTACTATGAAGAAGACGCCCCCACCATTTCCGACGCGGACTATGACCTTTTGCGCCGAGAGCTTTTGGATTTAGAGGCGGCCTTTCCTGCTCTTGTGACACCGGACAGTCCTTCCCAAAAGGTGGGGGCCACACCTGTGCGCCGCGGGTTTGCAAAGGCGCAGCACACCGCGCCCATGCTGTCCCTGGATAACGCCTTTGAGGGCGCAGATGTGTCGGCCTTTTTTGAAAGGGCTGCGCGCTTTCTAGGTAAAGAGGAACCGGCCTTTGATTTTGTGGCAGAGCCCAAGATAGATGGTCTTTCGTGCGCCCTTGTGTATGAAGACGGCCGCCTTGTGCGCGGGGCAACCCGGGGCGACGGTACCGTGGGGGAGGATGTGACTGCCTCCATTCGCACGCTTCAGGATATCCCAGAGGTTCTTGTGGGCAAAGGTGTGCCGGCCCGCATTGAAATACGGGGCGAGGTATATCTTTCCCACGGGGACTTTGAGCGCCTGAACGCCTCCCAAGAGGCCCAGGGTTTGAAACTCTTTGCCAATCCCCGTAACGCTGCCGCCGGTTCCTTGCGACAGCTAGACGCCCGGGTGACTGCCCAGCGTCCTTTACGCTTTTTTGCTTACGGCGTTGCCGGTGACATCGAAGGGGTGACAACCCACTGGGATACACTCATGCGCTTAAAAGACTGGGGGCTGCCCGTGAATGAAAATAGTCGCCTGTGTACAGGTGTGGCGGCCCTTCTTGCCTACCACGCGGACATTGATACACGGCGCGCAAGTCTTGGATATGACATTGACGGCGTTGTTTACAAGATCAATGATCTCAGCCTCCAGGCGCGCCTTGGCAGTGTGGCCAGAGCCCCGCGCTTTGCCCTTGCCCATAAGTTTAGTGCGCGCCAAGGACAGACGATTCTTAAAAGCATTACGCTCCAGGTAGGGCGCACGGGTGTTGTGACACCTGTGGCGGAGCTTGAGCCCATTACCCTTGGGGGCGTTGTGGTGGCGCGGGCAACCCTGCATAACCAAGATGAGATTATTCGTAAGGATATTCGCGAGGGCGATACTGTCTATATCCAGCGCGCAGGCGACGTGATTCCCCAGGTTTTGGGTGTCGTTGACCCCGCACGCGGTGGACGCAGCGATCCCTTTGTCTTTCCCCGGACGTGTCCCATCTGCAAGAGTCACCTGGAGCGTATAGACGGGGAGGCGGCTGTGCGTTGTACGGGCGGCCTTATTTGCACGGCCCAGGCGCAGCTACGCCTGAAGCATTTTGTCTCCAAGGGCGCTTTGGACGTGGAGGGGCTTTCGGGCAAGCACCTGGAGGCCTTTTACGGGGCGGGCCTTGTGCGCTCGCCCGTGGATCTCTTTACCCTGGAGGCACGAAACCAAACGCTGAATCCCCCCCTTGAAGCCTGGCCAGGCTGGGGAGAACAATCGGCGCGAAACTTATTTGACGCCCTCAACAAAGCACGTGACGTGCTTCTGTCGCGCTTTATTTACGCCCTGGGCATTCCCCAAGTGGGTGAAAAGTCTGCCAAGATGCTATCTAAAGCCTATGGGGGGTACGAGCCATGGAAGATTGCCATGGTGGCTTTACGCCTCGATGAAGATAATCACACCTACCAGGAGCTTATGGCCATTGATGGGCTCGGTCTTGCCATGGTGGAGGAGCTTTTTGGGTTTTTCTCAGAAGGCCATAACCTGACGGTGCTGGACGGTCTTGAAAAAGAGCTGCGTATTGCCCCAGATCCTGTGGGGACCATGGATAAGCCCCTTTCGGGTAAGACCGTTGTTTTCACAGGCACCCTCACACAGCTTACCCGGCGCGAGGCGAAAGCGCGCGCAGAAGCCCAAGGCGCCACGGTCTCTGGCAGCGTATCCGCCAAAACACATTTCGTGGTTGTGGGGGAGAGCGCAGGCCAAAAGGAGCGTGATGCCCGCGCCCTTGGGGTGACCATTTTAAGTGAAGCGGAGTTCATTACTCTGACAACATAGGTTGCATTTGGGCCAGTGACGTCTTACCCTAGGCTTTAAGAGACATTATAAAGGGATAGGCGCATGGAAGAGGCAGATAGCTTAAGTTTTGATGTGGTCATTGTGGGGGCAGGACCAGCGGGCCTGAGTGCAGCCATTGAGTTGCGCAAGCGCTCCCAGGACCTAAGTGTGTGCGTGCTGGATAAAGGTTCCGAGGTCGGCGCCCATATTTTGTCCGGTGCGGTTCTTGAGACCCGCGCCCTGGAAGAGCTTATCCCAGACTGGCGTGAGAAAGGCGCGCCTCTCACGCGCGAGGTGAGTGAGGATCACTTTGTGATGCTCACTAAAAAGCTTGCCATTCCCATGCCAACCCCTCCCCAGATGCACAATAAAGGCAATTATATCATTAGTTTAGGAAATCTCTGTCGCTGGCTTGGCGAGCAAGCTGAGTCCTTGGGCGCAGAAATTTATCCTGGGTTTGCGGTGTCCAAGACCCTGTACGGGGAGCACGGCGCCGTCATTGGCGTTGCCACAGCCCCCATGGGCCTTGATAAGAAAGGCGAAGAAAAGCCAGGCTTTACTCCTTCCATGAACATCTTCGCCAAGCACGTCATCTTTGCCGAAGGGTGCCGCGGATCCTTGGCGCGGGAGCTCTTTGACCATTATGAGCTGCGTAGGGACTGCCAGCCCCAAACCTTTGGTTTGGGTATTAAGGAGATTTGGGAGGTGACCTCCCCCCTTCATACGCCCGGTAAGGTTGAGCATACCATTGGGTGGCCCCTGACCCAGGATACCTATGGCGGTTCTTTTATTTATCACCTGGATGACAAAAAGGTGGCTGTTGGGTTCGTTGTGGGCCTTGATTATAAAAATCCTTATCTGAGTCCCTTTGAGGAATTTCAGCGCTTTAAAACCCATCCCAGTGTGCGGCCTCTTCTTGAAGGTGGCAAACGCCTGACTTATGGTGCGCGCGCCCTCAACGAAGGGGGGCTTCAGGCGATCCCGCAGCTGTCCTTTCCGGGGGGAAGCCTCGTCGGGTGCGATGCTGGCTTTTTAAACGTGGCCAAGATCAAGGGCATTCATACGTCCATGAAGTCCGGTATGATTGCGGCAAACCTCATTGCGCAGCACCTGACAAAAGGAGAAAACGTTCCCGTCGGAGCCCTGGACGCCGCCGTGCGTAACAGCTGGATTTGGGAAGAGCTGTCCACCGTGCGCAACATTCGCCCCGGATTCAAGTGGGGGCTTTTGCCGGGTCTTGTGAACGCAGCGCTGGAGGCCTACATCTTTCGTGGGAAGGCCCCCTGGACCCTGTCCCTTCATAAGGACAACGAGTCCTTGAAGCTGGCAACCGAATGCACACCCATTGATTACCCTAAGCCAGACGGTATTGTGTCCTTTGATCGCCTATCCAGCGTCTTTCTCTCCAACACCAACCACGAGGAAGATCAACCCTGTCACCTGACCCTGAAGGATGCGCGCGTGCCCATCGCCCATAACCTGGCTCTTTTCGACGCACCTGAACAGCGCTATTGCCCGGCGGGCGTCTATGAGATAGTGCGGGAGGAGGGCGCTGAGCCGCGTCTTCAAATTAACGCGCCCAACTGTGTGCACTGTAAGACATGTGACATCAAAGACCCCCTCCAGAACATTGTATGGACAACGCCTGAAGGGGGAGGTGGACCGAACTATCCCAATATGTAGAAGGTATTAGGAATAGAATGAGTCAACGGCGTTACGACTCATGCCAAAGTTGCCGAACCCACTTAAATACCGAGAGCTGGAAAGAACGCCTGCAAGGGTTTGGAACTCTTGGGAGACTTTTTCGAGGGAGGTAAATTTTTGTAAGTCTTCCTTTGTCGCGTCTGGGCACTCCTGGACCAGTTTGCGTGCAATGTCCGCGGCTTTGACAAAGTCGTTAGCCGTCTCGTAGCAGGTGATGAGGCGCCTGTATACGTCAAGGGTTGCGCACCCTCCTTTGAGTAAGAACCGCTCATAATAGATCTTTGCGTTTTCAAGGTCTCCTTCTTCGAAAAAGAAGCCCGCAAGCCTTTCAAGGGCACAGGGGGCGCCGCCACATGTGTCGCGCTCAACGGCGCCGACCGCGTGGAGCTTTGCGCTTTCCCATAACTGTTTCTTAAGGGTAGCACAAGTATTTGGACTTTGGCTTTGGGACACAAAACGCACACATTGCTCATAGCACGCTGCCGCACACAGCAAGGGTGAAGGCGCCATCCCAGGAAGGGTAGGCACGCCGTCCTTGCTGGTAATGGCGCTGCGCTTGCCAATGCGAAGTGCCCGCAGCGCCTCAGACTCGCAGACAACTATACGCTTGCTGATGGTGGGCGTAGATGCCTTGACACGCACTTTTTGCTCTTGCCCCACACGTGCGCTGCGCGCCTGATCACAAGAGGATTGGGTTTCAAATGAGGAAGGGGAGGCGTGACACGCGGCGTTTACAAAAAGACAAATGACTGCCCCAAAAAGACGAGAAGTATACATGCAAATATTCCTATGCAGTTAAACAAAGCATAGGAGCATTATCTTAATGTCCAAAAAATGTCACCAAGGTGTAAAAAATATTTTTTACAAAAAAATGATTTAATTTTATTTTAAATCGGGGGCACTAGAAAGGACGTGAGTGTGGATGAAAAAATATACCTAAGGCTTTGAAAAAGCGCGCAGGATTTTGGTCCTGCGCGCATGTGTTAAAACTCAGGACAATTTTCTTTTATTGTGGAAAGGTCATTGTCTAAATTGGCCGGTTGTCCACCATAAAGGCCGTTTTGTAAGGCACGAGCGTGAACGCTTTCGTCCTCACGGATCATTGCCCTGATTGCGTCAAGGCGCGTCTGGTCTTTTGGCTTTGCGTGCGTGGGGTGATTCACAAGCATTCCCAGCACACGCTCAGCGTCTTCAAGATCAGCGTCATCCTCATATATGCTCAGGAGGCGTAGATAAAGAGCGCGTGGGACATTGGCATCGCGCACAATGGCATGCTCATAGAACTTTTTTGCCCAATCATAGTCACACGCATCATAAAGGATGTCGGCGGCGATCACATGGTCCTGTGCCGTTGCGCTAGGAAATGCGCGGATAATAGTATGAAGTGCGTGCGCTTTGGCTGTTTCCAAAAGCTGGACAGCCATTTGGGTAGGGGTCTTGGGGTTTCGGATTTCCTCCAGGAGACGTTGGGTCGTGATGCGGCAATCCTGGGCGCTTAAAAGCGGGGAAGGGTTTTGCCCTGGAAGAGCTGGAATCGTGTGATCTTGCTCAAGAGCCTCCTCGTGCGCAGTTCTGACGCGCTTATAGCGTGAAGAGGAGCGGACTTCCTCAAGGCCTTCTCGCAGCATTCGCACGCGCTTATGGGGCTTTGGGCGAACAAGTCCGCCATGGGAAAGTGAGAAACTTAAATCAGCACAAATACCATGAATGGCATCTTCTTCTCTCTGGAACGCTGCATCTAACTTCTCATCGGCAAACAAAGCGGAAATGGGAGGTGTCTGGGGCCTGAGGACATTATCATAATCACCATTGGCTGTTGCCAGCACGTGAGGTGTATTCAGTGCAAGGGCGCACAAAAGACCTGAAAAAAAATATAGACGCATATATCACCTTTGTAAATCGCAAGTAAGCAGAAAGGATGTATATGTTATGTGTCAAAAAATGTCAAATTAAACTAATTGTTTAAAATATGTTTAAATTTTTATTTGTTGTAGTTAATGTGTCACGCATTGCTGAAATAAAAAAGGCGCCTGGGAAGGCACCTTTTCGGTACTGGTATGGGAGCGCTTACTTTTGCCCCTCTTGAAGAGAGAAGCCACTGAGTTTTTCCTGCAAGAGGGCATTTTCTTGGGTGAGTTCTTGGAGCAGGGTTTCTTGATGGCTTAATTCTTTCTTGAGTCTTTCGTTCTCTTGGTGCAGTGCTCCATTGCTTGCGTGCATTTGGCTTACATGCTTGTGGAGGAAATCATTTTTCAATGATTCTTCGGTCATCTTTCCTCTTAAAGCGCTATTAATAATCCTTAGAACCTGGTTTACACGATTTGTTTTATTAAGTTCGTCGCTCAGGTAGGAGATGTCTTCTTCAAGAGCAGCGCGCGGCGCGTAAGCACCTGACTCGGCGTGATTGGGAAGCTCTAAGCAAAGGGCAAGGATGCGTGCTTTTTCTTCACCGCTGAGGTCTCCAAGGGTAACAGGGGTGTGTGGGGCCGGGATTGGGCTGCCAGGAGAAGGTGAAGCGCTCTCCTCTTCTGAAGATGGGTCTGATGCATATAGCGGAGCCGCAACCAGAGCAAGACATGAAAGTAAGAGGGATGTTGCAAGTAAGTTTTTCATAGGGCACCTTCCTTGAGTCCGGGGTTCACCCCTCATGGTACCTCATTCCTCTGTGGCAGGGCAGGGCCTTTGGATATTTTGTGATGCAGGATGTGATGCGCCTGGCGGCAGAGATGCCGCGCCTTTATGGGTCGTTAGCACTCTGCCAAGGGTTCGCTTTACATTTTTGATAGAAGTGTCAAAAGAAGGAGATAATCCCTGAAGAAGCGCCCTGCGTATCCAGGAAAGCATCCGCCATCAGTGGCGAGCCCTTCGGGCATGGAGATGTGCACAATCATTTGCTGGGTGTTGTTGGCTTCGTAGCTGCTTCCCTCAACGCCGAAGCGGTTGTCAGGGAAGCGCGTGGCCACATCCCAAAGCGCCGAAAGCATCTTTGGCACGTGGATGCCTGTTTCAGAGTCAACAGCTTCGCGCGAAAGATGTTCCTCTAGCCTGACAATGGCGGCCTCAGCACCTGAGTGGTCACCGTCCTGGTCAATGACGCTCCTCATGGACGAGAAGACTGTCGCGGCAGGTGTGGATTCATTGGGTGCCAAAATGCGCTTTCCGAGTGCTAAGAGAGCATCTGCGTTGGGTGCCACAACGGCCCTATTAAAGTCGTGCACGTTCAGATCGCTGTAACTTGACGAGGCGCTGTTCAGGGAAGAAAGGAGAGATCGATCTTCCGCGCTAAAGGGAGACGCAAATAGCGCACGCACTTGTAAAGCATGGGCCTGTGCCCTTGCTTCTTGGGCCTCAATCTCCCTTGCTTCATTTTCTAGAAACGCGCGCGTTAAGCGCTCCTCTTCTGTCAAAGTACTCTCGCGGCCCATAATCTCGTGAGCGAGGATATTTTCGATGTTGCTTGTTGCGCGTGCTTGGCGCTCAGCTTCTTCCCTTTGGAGAAACTCCAGGGTAAGGCGCTCAGCTTCTGCGTCATCATGGGCGCGTGCGCCATCCTCTTGTCTCGTTTGTGCAATGTAAAGGGAGGCCATGCCCTGTTGGATCAGCCAGAATTCAACTTGTTGTTCATCGCCTGCGCTGAGTGCGCGTGCAAGGCCTTGTTCAATCTCTTCCATATTGTGCGCGCTTGCAAAGCACAGAGAAGGGGTGTTTAAAAACAATAGAGCCAGAAGTATCTTTTTTTGCATGGGGATGTCCTTTGTCAAATACACGAGTAAAGATCTAAGCATCATATGTGCTCGCTTGAGTGCTTTGTCAATGTTTTTGACAAGATGTTTAAAAAATGAAAAAGACTTTCTTAGTAAAGTATCTGTATGATGGGAAGTGTAGAAGATCGAGAGGATTTGTCATGGAACACACAAGAAAGATTGCCTGGGCATTTGCGTTTATGTGTTTGCCCTCCCTTGGGCACGCAAGTGCCGACGTCCAACATCAACCCTCGGTGAGTACGGTGATCGGAAGATCCCTGGACATGCCCTATAAAGAAGACCTTTCTGAGCAACCCCTTGCACTCCAGCCAGTTCTGCCACTCACGGGCGCAAACTTCACCTTTAAGGGGCAAAACGGGACAGCGTGGGGGCCGCTCCATTTGGCGACCGCTGCTTCTGGCGTTGGCTTTGGGGCGCAAACGAGAGGCGGCGTTGATCGTTTATTGCCACCAGCCCAGGTTCTTTTTCTTATTGAACATGCCATTGAGGTGCCTGGATATGTACGCTCCTTTAACCATGATGAAGCCAATGAGCTGTCTGCACGCGCCATTGCAGCGTTCCTTGTGGCAGACAAAGATATGGATGAAACCCATGCCCAGCACTTTATTGAGGTTGTGACCAAGTGCATGCGCACCCAAGAAAGCAACCAGGGGGGAGATCTCGTCTATAAAACAAAAGAAGACAAGGCGTTTTGTTTAAGTGTCTCTAAGCCTCCTGAGGCGCAACTGCAAGGGGTGATCGGATCAGCGCTCCTTGAGAAATATACACGCGTCCAAGCTGGGCGCGTACTGGCCAAGTATATACAAACACTTTCAAGCGCAAACCGCGCCCACCTTCAGGCAGAGCTCAGTGAACACTTACCACCAGACGCAGTTGCCCGCATCTTTTCTGGGACGGCGCCGTAAAATAGGCTATACTGGTAAGAAAATAATCAAACGAGACAGGTCCCATGGCTTCTTATGTTTTTACAAGTGAATCCGTGTCTGCAGGGCACCCAGATAAGGTATGCGATCAAATTTCCGATGCACTTTTAGATGCTTACCTTACCTTGAGCCCTTATGTGCGCGTGGCCATTGAAAGTGTTGCGACCACAAACCGCGTGATTCTTGTGGGCGAGGTCAGTCATTTATCGCTGATTTCCCAGGACAAGCGCGAGGAAATCGTGCGCGACGTCATTCGCCGTATTGGTTACACGCAAGAAGAATTTCACTGGCGCGCAGAACATGATGAAGCTTGCGCTCCAGTCCGATGTCGATGCGCTTATCGCCGGTCTCGTGACGGCTTGGGCGAAATATGGTGCTGGCGATGCAAAAGGCGCT
>JAIUNT010000050.1 GCA_020161545.1 Pseudomonadota bacterium | reverse complement strand
TTTGCGCACTGTGGCCTTGGCCGAGATAGCTTACCATTTTGCAAAGGAAGTGCTGCGACCTGGTGGCTCATTTGTGGCAAAGGTTTTTCAAGGCGGGACAGATCAGGACCTTTTGAACGCCCTTAAGCGAGATTTTTCTCAAGTGCGGCACTTCAAGCCTCCCGCCAGTCGTAAAGAGTCACCTGAAATGTATGTTGTTGCCATAGGGTTTCGCATCACCCCCACACGTTAAGGGAAAATTAAGTTTTTTTCTCGAAAATTAGACTGCGAGCAGTCTATTAGAATGCGTGAATGGAAACCGGATTAAGTGCGCAACCACCTGAGACAGGGGAAGAGTCTCTTCAAGCGATAAAAAAATCGTTCTTTGAGAGATTACTAACGGATCCTGTGTACGCTGTATACGGCCCTATTCATCGCTTTTTCACAAGCCCTCTGACAAAGCCGTCTTGGATCGTTTACCTGGGTTTCTGTCTGACTTTTGGGGCGAGCCTTCTCGTTCTGTCCTATACAAGTTACACGCACAAAATCCGCCTCGAAACCGATTTTGGACACGATGTCAGGCATTTTAGTCTGGCCTTGGAGGAGCGTGTGGCCCGGTACACGAACGTGTTGCAGGCTACAGCAAGCTTACTGGGTGAAAAGGACCACGATATTGGCTGGAGTCGTTGGTACAGCTATGTCATGTCCGTGATCAACCCACGCCTGTTTCCTGGATTTTGGGAGCTTAGTTACATTGAGGCAGTGGCCCCAAATCAACTCGACAGCGTTATGAAGTCCCTGAGCAGCGAGATGACGAGGGATATCAAGATATATCCGCAAACACTTGATAACATATATTATATTCTTAAATATGTTTGTCCTACCCTTAACCGAAAGAGCGCGCTTGAGGGCTTATTTGCGGGCCAAGGATTTAATGTGGCAACCAATGAAGCATCAAAGGAGGCGCTTGAAAAAGCTAGAGACACAGGCCAGGCCGTTGCAACGCCCCCCTTATTCCTTGTGACAGATCCAGATAAAACGCGCTTGACGGTGATCTTGTACTATCCGGTGTATGACCTCGAGCGCATGCCGCGTAATGTGGAAGAGCGCAAAAAGTATTTGAAAGGGTGGGTCAGTGCGCCCATTGACGCCCTTAATTTCTTTGAGCATTTAGCGCCGCAAGGCTTTAAAATGAATGTTTCTGACACAGGGCAAAACCTATATAAAAGTCCCGATAATGATAAGTCCGTGACAGACCTTACCCATACGCAAACCTATAATATTTGGGGGCGTCCGTGGCTCATCACCTTGGCTGTTCAAGCAAAGGCCCTGAACCCGTTTTATAGGCTCTCACTCATTCTGATTCCCTTTATCGGTCTTTTGTTCTCCTGCGCCATGGCGTACATTTTGTGGTCACAGCAAACCACCCAGCGGCGCGCAGAAGCCCTGGCTGAGGCCATGAGTGCCGATCTGCGCGCAAGTGAACACAAAAACCGTACTCTGCTTGAAAACGTGCCTGGTGCCATTTTCCGTTGTTCTCAAGATGTGAACTGGCGCTTTGAGTATGTGAGCGATGCCATAGAGCACATTACGGGTTATGGAGCAGATGTTTTTACAGCTCAGCAACTTTCCTATGCGGATCTTCTGTTTGAGGTTGACCTCGGGCTTGTGGAGCAAACCGTTGGGCTTGTGCCGGTCCCGGGCCATTCCTATGATGTGGAGTACCGCATTCACCATAAAAGTGGTGGGCTGCGCTGGGTTTCTGAGCGTGGCCGCGTTGTGAGTGATCCTGAAAGCGAGACGCACTTTTTAACGGGAACCCTTTTTGATGTCACCGAGCGAAAGCGCAGGGAAGCGGATGTGAGATCCCTTACAACAGCCCTCCAAAATGCAGTTGAGGGAATTTTATTTATTGACCGAGACTATACGTGTCGCACTGTAAATGACGCTTATGCGTCACTTTTTGAAACAACAGCGGACCAGCTTGTGGGTATGAGCTGGCTTGAGACTTTTAGTGAGGATGATCAAGAGCGCATCGCAAGCGCTTGTCGCGCGTCCGATCCCAATGAGCGCATCTCCATTGACCTAAAAGGAATCCTTCACAATGAAGAGGGGCATCTTTATCTCCATGTGGTCATGATTGCTGCTCTTGATGGGGACGGGGACGTCGAAGGATATTACTGCTTTGTGCGTGACGTGACCCAGCGCATTAAAGAAGAGGAGGCCCTTGCCAGCGCCGTGGAGGAAGCTAAACAGGCCAACAAGACGAAGTCAGAGTTTTTGGCCACCATGAGCCATGAGCTGCGCACGCCGCTCAATGCCATCATAGGGTATAGTGAGATGCTCCTTGAAGAAGTTGAGGATTTTAAAAACGAGATGATCTCAGGGGATTTGAAGAAGATCAACGGGGCAGGACGGCATCTTTTAGAGCTCATCAATGACATTCTCGATGTGTCAAAGCTTGAGGCTGGTAAGACAACTTATCACTTTGAAGAATTTGATGTCCGCAAGATGGCCCAGGATATTTATGACCTGATGCTGCCCTCGGCTGGCAAAAACAGCAATCAGATTACCCTTGAGTGCCCCGATGACATTGGGATGATGTATAGTGACTATACAAAGGTCAGGCAAGGTCTTTTCAATCTGATGAGTAACGCCGTTAAGTTCACGAAGGAGGGCACCGTGACTCTGCGGGTGGCAACACAAACCTTAGGCCGACGTGAAATGCTTAGCTTCAGCGTTCAGGACACAGGATGCGGCATTACACCAGAGCAGCTTAAAAAGCTCTTTCAGCCCTTCACCCAGGCAGACTCCTCCACCACACGCCAGTACGGCGGCACGGGTCTTGGGTTGACCATTACGAAGCGTTTTTGTGAGGAGCTAGGCGGCAGCGTTGATGTGACAAGCGAGAAAGATGTGGGATCGACATTTTCCATTCTTTTGCCGCGTATTGCCTCCAGCGCTCTTATTGAGCGCCTCACCAAGAAGGAAGATGAAAAGGCCCCGCAGGTGAAGAGGAGCGCATGACCATGATTGATCGCAAGGCGTTGAACGAAGGGGAGGTGCTTGTGACGCCTGACCCCAAAACTGAGCCCTTTGGGTTTTTCGTTGATACGCGTTCCCATCACTTCATGGCAGACGAGCCGGAGAAGGTAGGTGGCCAGGGAGTGGGACCTCTGCCCATGGAGATTTTGGCGGCCAGTCTTGCCAGTTGCACCGCCATCACCCTTCGCTTTTACGCACAGCACAAAGGACTCATTCTTCCCCCCTTTCAGGTGAAGGTCACCCACAAGCACGTTGTGAAAGCCCAAACGCAAGAAAGTGTGCTGCAGCTTGGCGTGACGCTACATTTAGAAGGGGACGTTTCAAAGGAGCTTGAGGAAAAGCTGCTGGAGATTGCGGGTAAGTGTCCTGTGCACCGCGCCCTTCTTGGCACCATCAACATCACAACCCAGGCCGCCGTTTCAAGGGGCAACTAGTGCATGCAGCGAAATCACACGGAAATAGCAGCGGGACACATCAGGCTTATGTGCCAAATAAGTGACTAGACAACTGTTGTCCGATCATCTATCAATGGACTCATGCATGATTTAAAACAAGACATAGGCTATTGGATCTCTCGCTTTGCAGCCCAGGTACGCTGCGAATTTGAGCGCAAGCTTGCGGCCTTTGAGATCACGGTTCCGCAGTGGTGCATTTTGCTCTCACTGCACGGGAAGCGTGCAAGCTCTATTACGGAGTTGTCTGCACACATTGGTGTGGATAAGGCCACCATCTCACGCACCGTTGAGCGGCTTGTGAAGATGGAGCTGGTGAAACGACAGCCTGGCTTTGACCGGCGCAGCGAGTCTTTGGTTCTGACCCAAAAAGGGGATGACCTTGTGCCACGCCTCATCGCCTGTGCCGAGGAAAATGAAAGCGAGTTCTTTGGCTGTTTGTCTTCGGATGAAGAGAATACACTTCAAAGAATATGGAAAAAACTCATGCTAAACCAAACAGATATAGAGAAAGAAGGATGGATAAAATGAACGAACAAACGCTGCAAACTATGATCGCTGCGATCCGCAAGGAAGCCATGGAATCAGGACGCACATACGCTTTTCCTTGGGTGTATAAGGCCCTCAAAGAACTTGGGATTGTCAGCTATAGCGTTGACATGGCGGCGGGACGTGCCATCATTCGCCACCGTGACGTGATTCTTAAGGAGGAATTTCCCGCAAACGGCTTCACTTTTGGTGCCTTTAACACACAAGGTGTGAGCGACGCCATTACAAGGCATCAAAAAGGAGAGACCTCCTATGACGTTTGGATGGGTGAGGTCGCCAAGGCGGGTGTGCAGCGCTATATTGTTTCCATGGCCCATGATGTGGTGGTTTACCTCGATGGAGATAACACTCAGCTCCACATAGAGCCTGTGCCAGCCGTATAACGTCATTACCCCCTTGACGCGAGGTTTGTTCCCGGCGCATGAATTGGTATGTGGGTGAATCCAAGGAGAAAAATAATGTCCCAAGCCGCCATGCGCATGAGTCCGGTAGTGTCCCGTGAAACGACGCCGCGCCAAGAGGAAGCAAGACTCTGGTTTGAAGGTCTTCGAGACCGCATTTGCGCGACCTTTGAGGCCATCGAAGAAGATTTTGCGAAAGAACGTGGTGGCACGCCCGGAAAATTCGCGCGCACGCCTTGGTCGCGCGATGCTGGTGGGGCAGGGGTCATGTCCCTCATGAAAGGGCAAGTCTTTGAAAAGGTGGGCGTGAACGTTTCAACGGTTTTTGGGGATTTCTCTGATAAGTTCCGAGGACAGATTCCCGGCACCGACGAGGATCCGTTCTTTTGGGCCTCAGGCATTTCCCTTGTGTCTCACATGATGTCTCCTTTGGTGCCAGCAGTTCACATGAACACACGCCATATTGTGACAGGCAAGCACTGGTTTGGGGGCGGGGCAGACCTCACACCCTTCTATCCACAGGACGCGGATACAAAAGACTTTCACGCGGCCCTTCAAAGCGCCTGCGACCGGGCAGACCCAGCGTATTACGCCAAGTACAAAAAGTGGTGCGATGAGTACTTCTTTCTGCCCCACAGGAATGAGCCACGCGGGATTGGTGGCATCTTTTATGATTATCTAGACTCAAGTGATTGGGAGGCGGATTTTGCCTTCACAAAGGATGTGGGTGAGTCCTTTCGCGCGGTCTATGACCAGCTCGTACGCCGCCATATGTATGAAGCATGGACAAAGGAGCAGAAGGAATACCAACTGGTGCGCCGCGGGCGCTATGTGGAGTTTAATCTCCTTTATGATCGCGGGACAAAGTTTGGCCTAGAAACGGGTGGCAACACCCAGGCGATCCTTATGTCACTGCCCCCCGAAGCGCGCTGGCCGTAAGGTTCCCACCATGGGGCTGGCTGCCTACACCTTACTATGCGTCTTGCTTAGTGCGCCTTTGGTGGCCAACACCCAGCATGACGAACAGGCAGGCGTGCCACTTACTCTCAGATTAAAACATGTAAGCCATGGCAGCTACTGCGTCCAGATTTTGGATGGGCAGCAGATCCTAATGGACGTGACCCATGTGATTGAGGCGCATGGGGAGGAGGTCAAAATTTTGCGCCATGAACATATGACGATAGCGGATATTACACACGACTTTTCGGCCATGTATCCGTGTATGTCACGCGCGGCGCCCGGTGTCCCAAGCGCCCCCGTGACTGTGTGTGCCAATATTTTCCTGGGTGTTCTCTCTCCACCCGAAGCAGGAAGTCTTTTCCTGCGCGTGAGTGTAGTGCGCAATGATGCGCCGACGCCGGTCACGTACTTGCATAGCCTTAGTGCACTGATGACATCCCTTGCTGCGCCACCCGAAGACCATTACTTCGATACCCTTGACGGAAATATCTATAACGAGGAGCTTGCTTACGTCGATCATGAACAGGAAAGCTGCCCCGACGGATGCTGTACAATCAGCGCGCACCTTTGAGGCTTCCTAACCTTTATAGGCAGCCAACGCCGCTTGAGACACGAGAAGGTAGTGCATGGGGAACGTGTCACAAAAATTTCTTTTATAGTTATGAAGGGGACTGATATAGAGATGCTCAAAAAACCACTTTGTGTGAGAATCCTCTTCGCGCACAAACCTTGGTCCTTCTTCAAAGGAGGGGAGGTAGATATAGAAATTGTTAGGAGGGCACGCATAGGCGGCGCTGTGTGGAAATTCTAGCCCAACGCCCGGATTGTACATGTGTTTGTAACGATCGCGCTTTTCTTCAGGGGCTGTGATATCGGCACGCATGCGCAGGGTGTTTTCCGCGAAAGAGTGCCCATATGTGCCGATGATAGAAAGATGATCGAGGGTTTCTAAGTCCGCTTCTCTTCTTGCGAGAATGTCTTTTGAAGTGGCTAGATCTTGCGTCATTAAAATGGTGGTGTGGTACTCGCCCAGATAAAGGGCAAGCCCAGATCTTTGAAAAATGCGCAGCATATGCTGGGCTGGCATGGTCAGCATATACTCAACACTCGGGTGAAACTTAAGGGTTGTGCGCGCCGCAAAGGCATGGAGGTCCATGGATATACGCCCGTGCGCATCCCCTTTGAATAAAGGATTTTTGGAAATTCCCATATGGGTTGAGAATGGCATCTTGTCATGGGTAAAGACACCAAAGAACATTTCAATGACCTGGTAAGGAAGAGGCTCTTCATGGGGAGGCACTGAGCAAGCATAGGTCACTCGAACATCTGTCTCCGGGTATTTTTCCCAAATATCTAAATTCTCAGCAAAGGCAGATGTGCCCTCGTTATGTCCGCGCAAAACGTCATAGGCCTTTTCGATGAAGTCTCTCCAATAACTTAAATTGGAGGTCGTTAGCTTTTGGGAGACAAAGTATATCTCATCTTTTGTGTGCGTGCGTGTGCTGGTGGCCAAAAAAGGTTCGAATGTGCGTTCACTGACGCTGGAAAACACATTCGTGGCAAAAAAACCAAGAAAGAGAATCAGCTGAGCTAGTTTCATAAAAGGAGCTTTTTGTTGTGTGGTTATGGTTCTTATGTGGCGTCTTTTGTGGAAGATTCAAGGGGTTATTATTACGTCTCTTGATTATGATGAGATGAATGGTTGCGAGTGCTTTAAGTCTTGACTACAATGGGGAAAAACATGGGAGAGAAATGATGAAATACAAACTATTAGCCCTCGTTGCTTTGAGTGCAATCACATACGCAACCCCTTGGGCCAAGGACGCCCCCTTAACAGCGCAGTCTATTTTGAAGAAGGTGAGGGACGGAGAGGCACACTTTCAGGGGGCCAACTTGAGTGGCTTAAATCTGAGCAATCAAGCCCTCAGTGATTTTGACGCACGCGGTGCAAACCTTGAGAATGCAAACCTTTCTGGCTCTGACTTAACGGGCGCCCAGATGGGCGGGGCAAACCTGGCACAGGCCAATTGTGGGAAAACTGTGTTCATGCGTGCTGAGCTAGAGAAGGCTAATATGGACGGTGCGACCCTCACTGATGCGGATTTCACACGGGCCAATCTTGTAGGCGCACTTTTTTCAGGCGCAGATCTTAGAGGCGCCATTTTTGAAGGCGCCGACGTGACGGGTGCTTCCTTTGAGGGCGCGCACAATGTGGAGGGGGCCATCGGTCTTGAGAAAGCAAAAGGCTATAGCGCCTCGTAAGCTACTCAGCGCACACGCGCACGCCCGGCAGCATAAGAATCTTCTCGCGTATGACAGGGCTCATGGCATAGGCGTGGGGCGCGCTAAGGCGCACCTCGCCGCCTCCCTGGGGGCGCACCACAAAACGCACCTGGCACTTGCCCTTGGGGGCTGCGTGCAGGACCTGCTGAAGTTGCGTGAAACTTTCGGCGTTTTCGATGAGAAGCTCAAAAGAGGTCGGGACTGTATCCAGCATTTCGTCAAGAAGGCGTGCGTCCTGGACGGTCAGGCGTAGATTGTCGTCTTCAAAACGTCCAGCCATGGAAAGAAAAAACAGTGCGCCCGGTTCCAGGGCCTCGCGAAGCCGTGCGTAGGTTTCTGAAAAGAAGGTGACCTCATAGGTGCCAGACATGTCAGAAAATTGAACGAAGGCGTAGCGGGAGCCTTTCTTGCTGATGCGCTCCTTTTTAGCCAGGACAACGCCAGCCATTTTAAAGCCTAACGCTTCGCCCGAGGGTACAAGCTCCTCAAGGGCCCGAGATGGGGTGAGGTTCAGCCCCGCAATCATGCTTGCGTACGCGTCCAGGGGGTGTGAGGAAAGATAAAAGCCAATGGCGTCAAACTCCTGGGAGAGGGTCTCAAAGCGGTCCCAGGGCTGCGCTTTGGGCAGCTCTGGGGTGCTGATGGTGACGCCTGCCCCAAAAAGCGAGCTCTGTGCGCTGGTGCGCTGGTTTTTAAGCTCACCCGCCTGACGCAAAATCATCTCTAAGCCCGCCATAAGCCTTGCGCGGTTGGGCTCAAGGGTGTCAAAGGCGCCGGCCGCAATGAGCTTTTCCATGAAGCGCTTGTTCACAATTTTGCTGTCTAAGCGCTTGGCAAAATCAAAGATGTCTTTGAAGGGGCCCCGTGCCTCACGCTCAGCGACCACTTCCTCCATGGCCGCAGCCCCCACACTTTTGATAGCACCAAGAGCGTAGCGCACGCCTTCTTGCCCGTTTGGGAGAGCCTCGCCGCGAAAATCAGCAAAGCTCTTGTTGATGTCCGGCGGCAAGACCTCAATGCCCACACGCACAAGATCTGCTTTAAAGATCATAAGCTTATCTGTGTTGTGCATATCAAAGGTCATGGAGGCCGCCATGAAAGCAACGGGGAAGTTTGCTTTCAGATATGCCGTTTGATAGGCAATCAGCGCGTAGGGCGTTGCGTGGCATTTGTTAAAGCCGTATCCGGCAAACTTGGCGGCTTGCTCGAAAATGCCTTCCGCCACTTTCGCGTCAATGCCCTTTTCTTTGGTGCCCTTGAGAAAGATATCCTTTTGGGTGTCCATCTCGCTTTTAATTTTTTTACCCATGGCGCGGCGCAGCATATCCGCGCCCCCTAAGGTGTATCCTGCCAAGACCTGGGCGATTTGCATGACCTGTTCTTGGTAGACCATGACGCCGTAAGTTTCCTTCAGAATGCCTTCCAAAAGGGGGTGAGCAAAGTGCACCTCCTCATGGCCATGCTTACAGGCAAGATAGCGTGGGATGTCGTCCATGGGACCAGGACGATACAGGGAAATCAGGGCGATAATTTCTTCAAAGTTTGTGGGGCGAAGTTTTTTGAGAACATCGCGCATACCCGCACCTTCAAGCTGGAAGATGCCCACGGTTTCAACCCGCTGGAGAAGGGCGAAGGTGGGCGCGTCCTCCAGTGAAATGGTGGAAATATTAAGGGGCGTGCCACTTTCATTGACGAAATCGACGGCGCGCTGAATCACAGACAGAGTCTTAAGACCCAAGAAGTCGAACTTCACAAGGCCTGCCAGTTCCACATGCTTCATATGGAACTGGGTTGCGGGCAGAAGACCCTTCTGATCGTGATAGAGGGGCACAATGTTATCAATGGGCTCGCCGCCAATCACGACACCGGCTGCGTGGGTTGAGGCGTGGCGGTAGAGCCCCTCAAGCTTCATCCCGATATCGAGGAGTTTGGCAACGGCGGGGTCCTCTGCGCTGGCGCGCCCCAGATCAGGCTCCTGGATAAGGGCGTCGGCCAAGGTGATGGGATTAGCTGGGTTGGAGGGGATCATTTTTGACAAGCGATCAACCTGGCCGTAGGGCATGCCAAGGACACGCCCCACGTCACGCACAACAGCGCGCGCTTGCAGCTTTCCAAAGGTGATGATGTGGGCCACGCGGTCGGCGCCGTAGCGCTCACGTACGTACGCAATGACCTCGTCCCGGCGATCCTGGCAAAAGTCCACGTCAAAGTCGGGCATGGACACGCGCTCTGGGTTCAAGAAGCGCTCAAAGATAAGCTGAAAACGGATGGGATCGACATCTGTGATGGTGAGTGCCCAAGCAACGAGGGAGCCGGCGCCGGAGCCGCGCCCTGGTCCCACAGGAATATTCTGAGATTTGGCCCACTGAATAAAGTCACCCACGATGAGGAAGTATCCAGAAAAGCCCATTTGCTCAATGACGTTTAGCTCAAACTCGAGTCTGTCAAAATACTGGGCGCGCGTTGCTTCGTGGGTGTCTTCAGGCAGGCGTGGGAGCACCTCGTGGGTTAGACGTGCCTCCAGCCCGGTTTTTGCCTGGTGGCGAATTTCCTCTTTCTCACCACGAGGGGTGGGGAAGGGGGGGAGCATGGGATCTTTAATCTCCACCATAAAGGCGCAGCGTTGGGCGATAAGCCGGGTATTGGTGATGGCCTCGGGCAGGTCCTCAAAGAGGGCAACCATTTCCTCAGGAGTTTTAAAGCGGTGGTGGAGAGTGACCCGGCGCCTGTCTTCTTGGGAGACATAGGCGCCCTGAGCGATACACAAAAGCGCGTCGTGAGCTTCATAGTCAGCCTCACTCTCAAAGAAGATCTCATTGGTGGCAACAAGGGGAAGGTTAAGTGTCTTGGCAAGATCCAGCAGGTCTTCCTCGATCTCTTCTTCTTGGGGAAGGCCGTGACGGGTAATTTCAAGGTAAAAGCGACCAGGAAAAACGCTCGCGAGGTGCGCGGCAAACGCGTGTGCTTCGTCCTTATGGTTTTTAAGAAGAAGGTCGTGGATAGCCCCTTTGGTGCCACCCGACAAGGCTATGAGGCCCTCACTGTGACGTGCGAGCAGCTCATAGGAGATTTGAGGACTCCCAAGGTCCGGCATCTCTTTATCCACGTACAAGCGGCTGACAAGTTTGAGCAGATTTTTATATCCACTCTCATTTTGGACAAGGAGAATAATATGGTCAGTGAGCTCATCCCCCATCTTGCGGCGCGCGTCCAGTCTTGGGTCGCCTGGGCGTGGGGTAAGGCTTATCTGGCACCCTATGATGGGCTGGATGCCTGCCTTGGCGCAGTACAAGGAAAACTCCATGGCGCCAAAAAGGTTATTGGTGTCCGTGAGGGCGGCTGCGGGAATCCCATACTTCTTGCACAACTCGACCAAAGCAGGGATGCGTAGAGCCCCTTCCGCCAAAGAAAAGGGCGAGTGAAGTCGCAAAGGAACATAGGGGGAAAGCGCCACGCACGGCTCCATTTATCACCAATAAGTTTGGTTATAATGTATTTCTTTCCCCCTGCCAATGGCCGTGCGCTTAACGCCGCTTTTTCCCACCTTTGCCGTGACGGCTGTTCTTTTTCTTCTTCAAGTCGCTTGGACTTAGATGCCCTGCCTTGATGTGGGCATCAATGACCTCACGGCGCACACTTGAGGAGCTTGAAGGCCCGCTGACTGCTGGCAAGTCAGGTACCGAAGATGAGGCACGTGAGGCCGCCTCACTCGCCTTTAGTTCACGGCCCTTGTGAGCAAGGCGCGTGTCCAGAGTTTTGGTGATTGCGTTCATTTCCTCAATCATTTTGGCAAGCTCAGCAACGCCTGGGTTATGCACAAGCCTGGCTGCAATCGTGTCAAGCTCGCTAGTTGCACCCTCGCCAAGAAGGGCGTACTTTCTTGGGCTTGTCTCAAGAATCTCGGCCACACGCTTCTCGTGCCGTGCTTTGAGGGTCTCTTGAACGTGGCGCGGGTGCTGCCCTTTATGGCGTCTTTGAGCAGCGGGAGACTTGCGCACGGAAGAAGACACCGGGCGGCGTGAGACGCTTGTGTCCGCATTCGTGCGCGGCCCAAATTCATCGTTGATTCGATCTGCGTAAGTTTGCATCAGAAAACCGAGTGTATTCATGAGAGGGGAGGCTTTTGTGACATCTTCACCATAAAAACCTGCTTGGGCGCGTAGCAACCGGGCAGTCGTTCGGTAGTTCAGCTCAATGAGGCCCCGCTCTTCTGGCAACGCGTCTCCAATATGCGCGTCAAAAGCAGCAGTCTTTTTCTCATCTACGAATTGACCCAAGAGTGTCATTACAGGGTGGCACCAAATGTCTTGATCAAAAAAGAGCTCGTCACAGACTTTGATGAGATCATACCCTTTGAGGTCCGGGCGCAGAATAGGGTCATGGGGAAGCTTTTTCGCGAGAGTAGACGCAAGATTCAAGATTCCGTCTTTGTAGGGTGTTGCCTTGACTGCAGCCTTAAAAGCGACGTAAGTAATTCTACGCTCTAAGTGATTTTGCACGCGCTTGAAGTCACTCGCACTTGAAAACTCAAACGTGCGTGATTCGTCGCTTTTGATTGCCTCGACACAGGAAAACGCGTGCGCCGCAATACGGGGAAGTAGGCGCGCCATTGCCTGGGCAGCCTTATATGAAATGGTGGAGAAAATCCACTTTTTTTCGATCTCGCTTGTGTCCGTGGTGTTTAAATATTTATTGTGCTCTGCTTCCATCAATGTCAGGGTCTTATCGACTTTATCGCCGATTTCGACAAATGGGTCTTCTGAGTCTGCAGCTTTGTTTAACACAGTGATTTGTTGCTCAAAAACCATACGCATTACGTTCGCGTATCTGCGTGCATCCTCTGATTGCAGGGCGCCAATTTGTTTTGTTAGCAACGCGTCAAGATCACCGTCCTGATGAAGGGACCAGTCACTTGGGAGCGTAATGCCTCGCGTCTGTGAAAGGCTAGCAGCAAGATCATCAAAAGTGCCACCAGAGGCGCTTGCCAAGAGATGATTTGTTGAAAGAAAGCATAAAGAAAGAGTGACGAAAGAAAGTTTTTTCATGGATGTGTCCTTAGCAAATTGATTTGCAAGAACATAGGACTCGATATGACAAGATGTCAATATTCTTGTGCTTTTGTGCAGCGAATATATATGAAACCCATATCCAAGCCTGGGTAGGCGTACACAGATTGTTGGAGCACGTTGAATTTGCCATGCATCGCGGCTTGTGCCTGAGCAAAATATGAGTCGTAAAAGGTTTTGCTTTCTTCAATGGGAGCCGACTGATCAAAGATTGGTGTGGCGAGGTGGATCTCGTGTTCATCGCATTGTTGGTCAAAGAGCTGAACACCTCTAACAAAAGGATTTTTGGGTAAGGTTTTATCGGGCAAGGGTTTTCATGAGTTTTTTATGTTGAGTATTTTTTATTTTTGCTTCATT
>JAIUNT010000049.1 GCA_020161545.1 Pseudomonadota bacterium | reverse complement strand
ATATAAGGATAGAGCGGGGTCGTGTCCACTGGGGCGCCCAAAATGTGACACAAGAATCACCTTCGCCCCGCGCTGCATCAGATCTTTGAGGGTGGGGATGGTCGCCCGCAAACGCGCGTCATCGAGAATCTTGTGATCCTTGACGGGCACGTTCAAATCCAGGCGCACAAGAACGCGCTTTCCCTTGACCTCTGTATCCTTGATGTTTTTCAGTGCCACGTTATGCATCTTTTCTGGACCCCTTGCCTCAAAGGCGTTAGTGTGAGTGCTGGTCGTCATCTTAGCATGTATCTTGTCCCGTGCCCACACTTGCCCTGTCATATGACGTTTGTTTTCAGGATCTTTACACGGCAAACGGGATTGCACGCATCGACGCGCATTTCCTTGATTGGCTTGAAAAACAGGCACCAAACGCCCACAAAGCGCTCATCACGCTGAGAAAAAACCCCATCTCGGACAAGAACCCCGCTTACAGCGATTTTCTTGTGACATTGGCACCCTACGCGGCGCGCTTTACTGAGCACCTCTTTAGCGTGCCACCGCTTCAAAATTCCCTTAAGGGGCTTCAAAAGCTTGCGGACTTTCGCAGACTCTTCGTGGGCAAGCGCGTCCTGCCTGGACTCAAGGACGGCACCATCTCTCCCCTTTTTGACGAAGCGCTTGACGCCATGGACGAGGTGGATTTTGCAACCAGGGCCTTGGGCGCAGATGATCCTGACTTCTTGGCACGCGCCCTCGCTCACACGGCGTGGGCTGTCACACAAGACAAGCCGGATAAGCTTTTTACTGCCCCCCAACCCACTGACTATGACCATCTTCTTGACGCGCACGAGACCCCGCGGGGCATTGTCGCATGCACAACCCACCCACGCACAGGGTTTGATCTGACCCACACACCCCTTGACCCCCGAGGCGCCTTTCTCGAGGCCAGCGCCTGTCTTTACTGCCATAAAAGGGATAAGGACTCCTGCGCCAAGGGCCTGAGAACCCCTGACGGCATCCCCCAAACAAATCCGCTGGGCGAGGCATTGGCGGGCTGCCCCCTGGGGCAAAAAATTTCCCAGATGGCGTATCTCAAAGCCCAAGGCGAGCCCCTGGCGGCCCTCATTGTTGCCTGCCTTGACAATCCGCTTCTGGCGGCAACGGGGGACCGGATTTGCACGGACTGCTCCCGCGCGTGCATTTTTCAAAAGCAAACACCCATCGATATCCCCGCCCTTGAAAGCGCCATCTTTGAAGAGGTCCTCCACAGCCCCTGGGGCTTTGAGATCTATAGCCTTTTCACGCGCTGGTCTCCCCTGTCTTTGACCCGCCCTGTACCAAACCAAGCGTCCAGTCACACGGTCCTTGTGGCGGGCATGGGCCCCAGCGGCATTACCATGAGTCACCACTTGATGAACGCAGGGCACACCGTTGTGGCGCTGGAAGGACTTGCGGTGGCCCCCGTGTCCCCCGATCTTCTGACAACCCCCATTTATGACGTGAAAGAGTCTCTCCACACCCCCCTTTCCCAAAGGCAGGTGAGCGGCTTTGGAGGGGTGGCAGAATACGGCATCACCGTGCGCTGGGACAAGAACCGTTTGATGCTCCTGCGCCTTTTGTTGGAGCGTCGCGACGCATTCACACTCCTTGGCAGCACCCGCCTTGGCAGCCAAATCACGCCCCAGCAAGCCCTCGACATGGGTTTTTCCCACGTGGCCCTTTGCTTAGGTGCCGGCGCCCCCCATGTCCCAGACAACATTGATACACTCCCGCGCGGCGTGCGCACGGCGTCGGACTTCCTCATGACGCTTCACACGGGCGGTGCTTATCTTGAGGATTCCCTCAGCACGCTGACCCTGCGCCTGCCTCTTTATGTCCTGGGCGGGGGACTGACGGCTGTGGACACGGCGACGGAGGCCCTTGCTTACTATCCTCTCCAGGTGAAGCGCTTTGCCCAGCGCTACCGCCAGCTTGTGGAGGCCACGAGCAAGGAAGAGGCGAATGCCCTTTGGACCACTCAAGAGCATGAAGAGGTCGCAACTTTTCTGGCCCATGCCCGCGCCCTTGAAGAGGAAGACGCCCTCGCCAAGACACAAGAGCGCGCACCAAATTATCTGCCCCTCCTCATCGCTTGGGGCGGCGTGCACATTCTTTATCGTAGCCCCCTCACCAAGGCCCCCGCTTACCGCAAAGGCGCCCATGAGCTTCAAATGGCCCTGGAAGAAGGAATCGTTGTGCAGGACCAGACCCAGCTTCACAGCCTGATCACCGACGCCCAGAACAGCTTGATCGGTCTGCGTGTGACGCGTGGTGACGCCTTGGAAGAGCTGCCGGCTGGCACCCTTCTCATTGCGTCGGGCACCTTGGAGAACGCACAGCTCCCGCGCACCCCGGATCCACGCATCTCTTTTCATGGTGACATGGACGACGCATACCGGGGAAGCGTCGTAGGAGCCATGGCCAGCGCGACCCACGGTGCTCGCGCTGTCTGTGAAACCCTTTTTCACCAGGCACCCACAGGCGCGCAGGATCTGGCAAAAGCACTTAAGAATGATACCCAGGCTTACGTGGAAAGTCTGATACAGCTCACCCCCACCACCTGGGAAATTATCCTTTTTGCGCCATCAGCCGCGCGCGCCTTCCAGCCCGGCCAATTTTTCCGTCTCCAGTGTGCAGGCGGCCCCTTCAAGACCGAGCCCCTTGCCTTAACGGGCGCCCATGTGGACGTGGAGACGGGCTTGTTGTCCCTCATTGTTCTTGACAGCGGCGCCAGCAGTTATCTCACGCGCTTTCTTAAGCAAGGTGATGCTGTCAGCCTCATGGGCCCCACCGGCACGCCTACCCCCCTTCCCCATGGCAAAAAAGTACTCCTCATTGGGGGTGGCCTTGGGAACGCGGTCCTGTTCTCCATTGGAAAAGCGCTTCTTGAGCGAGGGTGCCAAGTGCTTTATGTGGCTGGTTATCGCAGCGCTGAACATATTTTCAAAAAAGAAGATGTGGAGGCGAGCTCTAGCCAGGTGATCTGGGCCTGCGAAGAAGGCGCAGCCCCTGCCCCGGGACGTCCAGATGACGTGGCCGTAACGGGTACAGTCATTGACGCGCAGGCGGCGTATATACGGGCACCTCATGCAAGCTGCTTGAACGGCGCGCCCGATTTTGTCCTGACCATTGGATCCGCCAGCATGATGGAGGCGGTTGCACGCGCCACGAGGGTTCCTTTCTTCGAAAAAACGCGCGCGTTGGCAAGCCTTAACAGCCCCATGCAGTGTATGATGAAGGGCATTTGTGGCGCATGTTTGCAACCAGGGCGTGACGCGCGCACAAGAAAGAGGTATATGTTTTTTTCTTGTACCTGCCAAGATCAGCCGTTACAAGAAATTGACTTCGTGTCTCTCAAGGCACGACTTACGCAAAACATATTAGAAGAGAAATTAAACAGTGCGTGGGTACGCAAGGTTCTGCCCCACGCCTAAGGAGTATAACATGTTCTCAGAGCTTATGGATTTCTTGAAAGAATCCTTGTCATTGTTTGTAACAGTGCCCGCCATCATCGTGGCTGGCCTTTACTTCACAGTGACGCTCAAGGGTATTCAGTTCACCCATGTCAAAAAAGCCCTCGCCCTTATCACCCCTGAGAAAAAAGAAGGTGGTATTTCTTCCTTTGGAGCTGTTGCGGCTGTCCTTGGCGGAAATCTGGGAACAGGAAACGTTGCCGGTGTTGCAGTTGCCCTCACCATGGGTGGACCAGGCGCTCTTCTTTGGATGTGGGTGATGGCGTTTTTAACGGCCTCCATCAAGTACGCAGAGTGCTATTTGGGTGTCACATACCGGACCCAAAATGATCAAAAGGAATATGTGGGTGGCCCCATGTACTATTTGCGCCACGCTAATTTCCCCCTCCTCGCCAAAGGCTTTGCCCTTTTCACCGTCTTTGCAGCGCTCACAGGAGGAACCCTTGTACAGGTTAACTCCCTTTCCCTGCCCCTTGAGCAAGCAGGCTACAACCCCCTTTATATGGGTGTCTTCATGGCTGTCTTGGTGGCCATCACGGTCCTTGGGGGGATGAAGCGCTTTGTGCTTGTGGTCTCCGCCGTCGTGCCCCTCATGGCTGTGGGATATATCGGCGCGTGCCTTTATGTCATTGGTGCGCACTTTCACCAACTCCCCGACGCTTTTTCTCTTATTTTCCGCTCGGCCATGGGTATTGAGCCCGCCATTGGTGGTTTTGCAGGGTGTGCGGCTTTCCAAGCCATGCGCACAGGCTTTGACCGCGCCCTCTTTGCAACGGAATCAGGACTTGGTCTTGCCTCCATCATGCACGCCCCTGTCACCAGCCCGTCGGAGAGATACCCCAACAACGTGGCCCAAGGTATTATCAGTATCTTCTCGCCCTTTATCGTTGTCATTGTGACGTCCCTCACGGGCCTCGTGCTTCTTGTGACAAACGTTTGGCAAGACCCATCCCTTATTAGCACCAACCAGTGCACCCAAGCGTTCTGCGTGGGCTTTAATTGGGAAGGGGCTGGGTACATCGTGCTCATCTCCCTCTTCTTCTTTGCCTTCACAACAACCCTGGCGTGGGCCTTTTGCGCGGACCGGGCTGTGGAATTTCTTTTTGGTTCAAAGGGCGTACGCCCCTTCCAATGGCTCCTTATCATGGTCGTGCCTTTGGGCGCTGTGCTCAGCGTCAGCTTCGTGTGGTGGCTCATGGATATTTGCCTGAACATCATGCTGTTCCTCAACCTCATTGGGCTTTTTGTCATGCGCAAGGAAATCCTTGAGAACGCGAAAAAGTATCTTTGGAAAAAGGCTTAGAAAGAACGCGCTCAGTCGCGGCTTAAAATAAAAGGCCCGTGTGTTACATGGGCCTTTTTTGAAATGAAAAAAAGCCAAAAGAATCAAAATTGTTATTTGATTCTAGAGCTTTTAAATCTGTAAGGAGAATAAGAGTGGTGCGGTCGAGAAGACTCGAACTTCCACGGACTAAAGTCCACAGCGACCTCAACGCTGCGCGTCTACCAATTCCGCCACGACCGCACTCGGTATGTCCTCTTATTTGGCGAAAAAGAGACCGTAATGCAAGCAAAAAATGAGAAAACCGTGAAAAATATTTTTTCATCCCCCATGAAGCGTCAAGACGGCACCCTCCCCCTTTGGCGCATCGACGAAGCGCCTGTGCCGTATCTAGAGGCCGTTGAGACCATGGAAGCCTACGCCCACACACTGATCCAGGAAGGCGCGCCTGAGCGCGTCTGGATGCTCACCCACCCCCATGTTTATACTCTGGGCACCAGCGCACACGCCTCCCACATCCTGCGCGCCGACGTGCCGGCCGTGGCCACAGGGCGCGGCGGTCAGGTCACCTATCACGGACCAGGCCAGCTTATTCTTTACCCTATCCTTGACCTGCGGGCGCGCGCAAAGGACCTGCGCGCCTATGTGTGGGCCTTGGAGGAATGGCTCATCGTGACACTCGAGAGCTTCGGCATAGACGCCCAGCGCCGCGAAGGACGTGTGGGGCTCTGGGTGGCCCATAATGGACAGGAAAAGAAGATCGCCGCCATTGGCGTGCGCGTGCGCAATTGGGTCGCTTTCCACGGCGCCGCCCTCAACATTGATCCTGATCTTTCGTATTTCCAAGGCATTGTACCCTGCGGCCTCTCCCAGTTTGGCGTGACGTCTATGACTGAAATGCTTGGAAGTGTTAACGAAAACGAGATAAGCAAAGCGTTACGAAATAAGTTTGACACTATTTTTTAACTTTTTATAAAACCTTTTGAAGCATTCTATCATTCTTATCACTTCCGAATAGAGACACACATTATGCGCAAAGTGTATTTGCTTGCCCTCAGTCTATGCTTTCCTCTCGGAGCCTCTGGCCATGAAGAGGAGCCCATTGCATCCCTTCATGTTCCACACCGCATGGTTGTTAAATGGCTCGAACCCTACGAGGGACCTGAGCGCGTTGTAGAGCTTATTCTCAACAAGCGTGAGCGACATTTCGCGGTGGCTGTGACGCATGCACCAGTCGACCTCGCCAGACCCTATGATGCCATTCCTGCAACAGAGGCGCTGTGTCACTTTACCCTGAACCAGCCCTCCCCTATTCAGCATCTTGGTGTTTTGTCCTACAAAGACCCCCACACCGGTCATACTCTTTTTTTGACACCATTTTGAGGGAAAACAGGTTATCGAACATGCAACGTTTACACGCGCCCGATAGAAAAGGCGCCTTGCGTATGAGCAAAGCTCTTTTTCAGAAGTATTCGCGCCTAGAGCAAGTCACCCGCTCTTTTCAATTTATAAAATGCATCCATACCTGAAACAATGCCAAAAGATGGACTCTTTATGCGCTTTCGACTTGAAAAATTAACTCACTTAGCGGATAATCCCACTTCACTTTCTAGCAAAGAAATAGGACTTCACCCATGAAAGATATTCGCAACGTGGCCATTATCGCCCACGTCGACCACGGTAAAACCACGATGGTTGACGTTATGTTCCAACAAAGCGGCGCGTGGCGCGCAAATCAGGCCGTTGTAAAGCGTGCCATGGACTCCAACGAATTGGAGCGTGAGCGCGGTATTACCATTTTGGCCAAGTGTACCTCCATTGAGTGGGAAGGCCACCGCATCAACATCGTCGATACGCCAGGACACGCTGACTTTGGTGGTGAGGTTGAGCGTATCCTGAGCATGGTGGACGGCGTTATACTTTTGGTGGACGCCGCCGAAGGCCCCATGCCCCAGACAAAGTTCGTCCTCATGAAGGCGCTGGCCCTTGGCCTTTGTCCCATCCTTGTGATCAACAAAGCGGATCGTCCTGACGCGCGCCCCCATGAGGTGGTGAACGAGGTCTTTGATCTCTTCTTGTCCCTGGACGCCAACGAGAAGCAGCTTGAGTTCCCCATCCTTTACGCATCTGCCAAAGAAGGCTGGTGTGTGCGTGACTTGGCCGACACAAAGCGCGAGAACATCAACCCACTTTTCGAGACGGTCCTCAAGCATGTGCCAACCCCCAACGTGGACAAGGACGCGCCTTTCAAGATGCTTGTGACCATGCTGGACGTGGATCCTTACCTGGGACGTATTTTAACGGGTCGCATTGAAAGCGGTGTTGCCAAGACCCAAATGGGTGTGCGCGCCCTCGCCCACGATGGCAGCCTCATTGAAGACTCAAAGCTGACCAAGGTCTTTGCATACCGCGGACTAAAGCGAGAGCCCATTGAGAGCGCCCAGGCCGGTGACATCATCGCCGTTGCAGGCTTTGAAAAGGCAACGGTCTCCCACACCATTGGCACCCCTGATATTACTGAGCCGCTTAAGGCCCAGCCCATTGATCCGCCCACCTTGTCCATGACCTTCTCCATCAACGACTCGCCCTTAGCTGGTAAAGAAGGCAAAAGCGTGACCTCCCGTCTTCTGCAGGAGCGCCTCATGCGCGAAGCAGAGAGCAACATCGCCATCCAAGTGCGCATCAGCGAAGAAAAGGATGCTTTTGAAGTTTCTGGACGCGGCGAGCTGCAACTGGGCGTGCTCATTGAGACCATGCGCCGTGAAGGCTTTGAGATGTCCGTCAGCCGTCCGCGCGTGGTGTACCGCCGCGACGAAGCGACGGGTGAGCGCTTGGAGCCCTTTGAGGACCTTCAGATTGACGTGGATGAGGAGTTCTCGGGCGTTGTCATGGAGAAGATGGGACTGCGCAAGGGTGAGCTGACGGATATGCGCCCCTCTGGTGGTGGCAAGATTCGTCTCACATTTCTCGTGCCCTCACGCTCCCTCATTGGCTACATTGGCGAGCTCCTCACGGATACCCGTGGTACCGCCATCATGAGCCGCCTCTTCCACGGATATGGGCCGTATAAGGGCGCTCTGGAGGGACGCCGCAACGGTGTGCTCATCTCCAACGCAACGGGTAAGGCCGTCGGGTACGCCCTCTTCAACCTCGAGGACCGCGGTGTGTTCTTCATTGAGCCCGGCGAAGAGGTTTACGAAGGCATGATCATCGGCGAAAACAACCGTAACAATGACTTGGAGGTGAACCCACTGAAGGCCAAGCAGCTGAGCAACGTGCGCGCCTCCGGTAAGGACGACGCCATCCGCTTGTCACCTCCTCGCCGCCTGCGCTTGGAGGAAGCACTCTCCTACATCCAGGACGACGAGCTTGTGGAGGTCACACCATCCTCCTTGCGTCTGCGCAAGCGTCTTCTGCTGCCCCATGAGCGCAAACGCGCCTCACGCCAAGGAGACGACTCTTAAATACCTACCAGCAGGGGCTGCCAGCCATGGCAGTCCCTCGCTATTTTCCGTCTTTACCAGTCTCACACACCTTCCCGTTTTCGCCGTCAGTACAAAGGGGTCCATCACCGTTCAAGAAGGGATGGCGTTGCCCCACATGCCAAGGAGTTGGCGCAACGGGTGCTCTCTCTTCACGCTGGGAAGGCGCCACCTTAGTTGTCTCCGGCTCCTCCTGAGCAGGTGCCGCTTTGAAATACGCATCCTCCGCCGCCCCTTCACTCCAAGGCTTCGGGTCTGTGTACGACACATTTGAGCCGTAAGACGCCGCCTGAATAAAAACAAGTGCAAGAGAGTATAGCAATATATTCATACTCATTTTATACTCCATTTTTCTTTTATTATACCATGCAATTATTAATCATTTATTTAAGGCAAAAAAAATCCCCTTGGAAGATAACTCCTCCAAGGGGTGACGTGGGTCAGGTAAAAAGGGGTTTTAGTTTGAAATCCTATCAAATTTCTTTTGAGCTAGGACAATTTGCCCTCTGTTCCCTGTTTTTTTTGTTGCGTCAAGTATCAAAGCCGCTGCCTGCTTCGCACTGGAAGACGCGCCTGACTCAAGAATGACTTGAATCATCGCTTGTCTGTGCGCAATCTGCGCTCTTACTCGAGCACGACCTTCAGTGTCCTGACCTTGCAAGGCAGTCTCTTGAAGGACCGTGACTTCTGCCTGTAGCCACCCAAGGGGTGTTGTCAAAGAAGCTCTTTCCCGGCCAAGGTCCGCGGCCATCTGATCAAGTTGTGCATTAAGACGGACTTGCTCAGAAGACACTGAGCCGAGTCTATAAAGCTCAACAAGCACCTGCGCGCCCGAAAACTCGCCAACAGTCGGCGTGCGCAAGGGGGCACTTGGGAATGCCGAAGCCTCCTGTGGTGCTGTTGGTGCTTGCGCAGTCTGAGAGGCTTCAGCTGCTTGTGCGACCGCTTCAGCTGCTTGTGCGACCGCTTCAGCCGGCATCGGCGCAACAACTTGAGGGGCTCGCGCGACTTCGATCTCTTGCAGGCGCGCCTGGATAAGCGAGATTTCGTCGTGTGCATCTGACGTTAAACCTGCCAGTCGCGCGCGCAACAACTGCTCCTCACTTTGCGCAGAAAGGACAGCGCGCATGCGCAAATCTCCACGCTCTTCCTCAAGACGCGCGATCTCAGCGTGAAATGCATCTATAGCCCCCCGTGAAGCGGCAATGTCCTGCTCCACTTGAGAGAGTGTGCGCGGCGCTGGATCCGAGGATGAGGAGGCAATCATGGGCAGTGGATAAAGGGCCGCACGTTGACGAACAAGGTCAGCGGCACCCACAGCATCACCCGCCCTTGTGACAAGTGAGAGCGCCGCATCAATGTGTCCAAGTCTAGCCAAACGTGTCTCAAAAAGTTCTGCAAGGGCAGCGTCTCCGGCTGCGCTCGCTTCATCACGGGCCAGACGGATCCGCTCATCCACAGTTGCACTTTCTTGCTGTTGACGCAATCTCAACGACGCATGCTCACCTTGAAGCCTTGCCAAGTTTTCCTGCTCTTGGGTAAGGTTTCCACGCGCCTCTTCCAGAGAGGCGACAACAGCTTCCATGGTGCGTGGTGGTGCAGCTGCAACACCGGAATGTTCTGTTTCCAGCTCAGGAGAAAGGGATGGCGTGGGCGCACCAGGAGTCACACTTGAAACTGGTTGTTCTCCCATCATAGATGCCCATGACATAACGGCGCGCATACCACGCGCGAAGGGCTCGCTGGGTGCGTCAGAACCAAACAGAGAAATGGGCGAGATACCAAGCATCGTCCTGGGGTCAAGGCTTCCATCCGCTCCAACCCCAATGCGTACATTGTGGGCGGCACTCAAAAAGACGGCGTAGGCACGGTTTAAGCTGCGTGTCTCCTCGGATCCATCACGAAGCATATGAAGGACACCAATGGCTGGAACACGGGGTTGCCCACGTAAAACAGCGCGCAAAGGACTATTGTGAGGCTCATCCGGTGCCGATGCATCTGACTGGCCAGCCATACGGGACGCCCAAGAGAAAAGAGCAAAGACACCGCGTGCAAATGGCTCAGTTTCCGTGTTGGCCCCAAACAGAGTCATGGGCGCGGGAATGCCGTGCATCGTCGTTGGATCAATGGTTCCATCCTCCAAAAACACCACATTCCTATCGTGGGCCGCGCTCAAAAAGACACGGTAAGCAGGGTTCATGTGGCGTGTTTCCGGTGCTCCTGATTGAAGAAGGTTCAAGGTTTCAACAGCCGACCTTTCCTCAGGCGCAGATATACGTGTTGGGCTTGTCAAAGAGCCAAAGACGCCCCCTAAGGCTTCAGACGAAAGCGATGGCCATGGGGAATCAACAGAAGAACCATGGGCCGACACGCTCACAAGGGCTGTCGCAAGAAGCATTGTTTTAAAAAGATATTTTTGCATATGTTGTCTCTCCAAGTGTTATAAACATCGCCTGTGTACGGCCGTGAATTGGACGCGCGCACAAGACGCCGTGACATATAGGAAGAAACACAATCGCCTGTCAACAAAAGTGGAAAAATATTTAAAAAGGGATCGATGCTCCAAAAGGAGGGAAATAGGTAGGGAAAAGACCACACACTGTCTGCGTATGGCTAGAACAGTTTCATTTCGTGCGCAGGAAACGATGCAAGCGGTGCGTGTCGCAGCCAGTCATTATAAGGGAGCTACAAAACAAAACCCCCTTGCGATATTGCACGCAAGGGGGCTCCATCATAGCTAAGATTGAAAGCTATTATGACGTAATGCTGTCAAAGGCAGCCTTTGCTGTGAGCACTGCACGCCTTGGTGCACCACTGTTAGCAAGTGCTTGCCAATTGCGATACGCATCTTGCTTTGCTGTACTTGCAGCCTGCAACTCAGCGGGAATCGCAATAGCAGGCGCAGAAGAGCTGCTGGATGATGCGGGCGTTGTGGTTGTTGTGCGTGTCGTCGTTGTCACAACCGGGCGAGCAGTCAATGCTGCCAAAAGGTTAGGCAGATCTGCGGCCAAATCTCTGCTTGTAGCATAATCAGCTTCGCTAGCTGCTCTCCTTAAAGCGTTTACAGCGTCAAGAATCAGGCGAACTTCCGCAGATTGCTGAGCGTGCTCTGCTTTTTCTCTGACAAGTTCATCACGAAGGTCGCGCAAATCATCTGGTGTAATGTCACCACGCTCATCGCGGCCAGCTTGACGTGCTGCGGCTACGTCTCCTACTGTTGGACGTCCGGCAAGTTCAGCACGAAGGTCGCGCAAATCATCTGGTGTAATGTCACCACGCGCGTCGCGGGCAGCCTCAACTGCATCGTCCATGTCACGTTGTGTTGGACGTGCGGCAAGCTGAGCTGTCAAGGCTGTAATGCTATCCTTTGCATGGACATTTTCCACGACCAGACCCAGAACAACTTTGTTGATTTCGTCGGTCATGTCAACATCTGGCTCGCCATGTTGCACATTTGGAACAAAGTGCTCTGCCACCGCAAGAGGAAGAACCGTCCTGGCCACTGGATGAAGGGGGTCTGCGTTGTCATGCGCCTCAATCATGCCTTCGCCGCTAGTGCGATTAACCGTCACAACCAGAGGGGCCTGAGCCTTCGCCAACAAAGCAGCGATTGCGTCTTGTGCGCGATCTGTATACACCTCAGCACCGTCAATGTCTGTGAGCATTCCCTTTGCAACGCCTGGGGCTAGCTCATACGCTGTTTTAGTTCCGGCCCAAACATCTGCGAAATCTTGATCATGTGCTGTTGCGAAAAGATTGCCGCTAACAAGGGCTGTGGCCACGAGGACGGCCTTCATAAATTTATTTTGCATTCAAATTTCTCCTTCATTGCAAAATCGCAGGTCTGTTGGAATATCCCATTCAGCACTGCTTAGCTTGTCATATAGGATCTCAAACGCCAATCTGTCAACATATATTTTTAAGACGAACCCTTAAACGTATTAAATACGTAAGATTTCTTCGTGTTTTTTTATTGTGTCTGCCTCATTGGACAAAAACATTTTATTTTCCAAAATGACCCGTATGACGATCTGTCCCAGCGAGATGTTTGATCCCCGGTGACACGGCGGTCCCTTGCCGCTATAAAGGCACATATAATCACATACAAGGAGCGTCCGACAGTGGAGCGTCAAAAGAAAGAGTTAGGCCTTGTGCAGGCTAGTGCCCTGGTGGTGGGTAATATGGTGGGGGCCGGCGTCTTTTTGCTCCCCACAACCATTGCCGTATTTGGGTCAGTTGGCCTTTTGGGGTGGGGACTTACGACACTGGGCGCCATTTTCTTAAGTCTTGTTTTCGCCCGTCTTTCAAAGAGATACCCCCAAACGGGTGGGCCTTATGTTTATGCCAGGGCCGCCTTTGGGGATTTTGTAGGCTTCCAGGTGGGATGGAGTTACTGGATCTCCATCTGGGTCAGCAACAGTGCGGTCACCATTGCGCTAGTCAGCTTCCTGTCCGCTCTTTTTCCGGTCCTGGATAGTCACCCCCTTTATAGCCTGGGCACCGCGCTCTTTTTCGTATGGGGATTGACGTTTGTAAACTGTATGAGCCTGCGCACCGTGGGAGACATTCAGGTCCTGACAACTCTTTTAAAGATCCTGCCGCTCATCGCCCTATGTATTGTTGGTTTTTTGGAGGTTGAGGCGTCGAACTTTTCGCCGTTCCTGCGCGAGAACACAACCTTTCTTCAAGGACTTTCCGGCGCGGCGGCACTCACGCTTTTCTCCTTCATGGGCCTTGAGTCCGCAACGGTTCCGGCTGAGCGCATCAAGGACCCTGAGCGTACCATCCCCTTGGCCACCATCCTTGGCACGTGTTTGACCGCCATCCTTTACATTGGATCAGCAGCCGCCGTCATCGGGATTTTGGGCGTGGAGGCAACGGCTGCGGATCCGGCCGCCTTTGCCACCGCCAGTGGAAAGGCCCTGGGGCCCTGGGCCCTGCCCCTGGTGGCCATCACCGCCGCCATTTCTTCCTTCGGGGGGCTCAATGGCTGGATTCTCCT
>JAIUNT010000048.1 GCA_020161545.1 Pseudomonadota bacterium | reverse complement strand
TGAAGCAAAAATAAAAAATACTCAACATAAAAAACTCATGAAAACCCTTGCCCGATAAAACCTTACCCAAAAATCCTTTTGTTAGAGGTGTTCAGCTGCTATTTCAGACTTACATGGTCGAGTTTGGGTGTCAAGTCAGGATCTTGACCAGGGGACACATGGAGGCACGTAGGTGATGGCCTCACCGATACTTAAGGGTGGCAAGCTGAGAGGATGTAAAGTTTGCTCCCCTCACTTGGGCGACCCTTTGCATAAAGACGGCAGTGCCGACAGTGCACATATAATCCTTGTTGGCACATGCTTCCAAATACAAGGCGCTATTTGCAAATAATCTTGGGTCTAGCCTGGCATGTCGGTCAATCATGACACTGCCTAAGAATTCTTCAAGGTGGGCCAGTGTCAATCCATTGAGTTGTGCGCGCCATGGCAACAAGTACTTCAAAACCCATCGATCATTCATATGTGTTTGTATAAAGGCATAAAGGACATCAAGGGTTTGGGGAGTGAGGCTATACAGTGCCTCCTCATGGGCGGAACTCAAAGAGAGCGCAGCTATGGCGCGCACCTGCGCGGCCCTGGCGCCACACCCCCTTGCAATCTCATAGGCGTGCATCAAGCAGTCTTCTTTTGATGCGTACTTGTGGCGTGCAAAAACGCGCTCTGCGTTTTGCGACTTCACGTCGAGGATCCCGACACTCAAAAGACACTGGGCATGGAGCGACGCCAGCCCGCTTTCACAAGCAAGATGGGCCGCCATCTGGTAAAGCTTATAGGATTGAGCACGCTCACTCGCCCCAGCTTCAAAGCGTGACTGATAACGCGCAATGCCCATGAGCGCTTTAGTCTGCTCAGCAGCACTCAAGAAGTTACTCAATTCATACGCGTAAAGAAGCGCGTCCACGGGGCGCTCTATTGTTTTGTCCACAAGATGACCAATGAAATCAGCGTTTCCCAGCGCCATGAGTGACTCAAACATTCGCCTATGGTCCTGGAGACGAAAAGCCAGAGCGTAAGCATCCTTCAAGACGTCACTGCGATGGGCATAGATTGAACCGCCTAAAATCCCCGTGTAGCCGTGCCGCCCAAGCTCAAGCAGCGCGTCTATTTGGCTGGCCTCATTGGCACCTTGCCCGGGCTCACGAAAGCCCATTAACGCTTGTTTGAGCGAGGTCTCTGGATCAAAGCTGATCCCTTGTATCTGACCCCGAAACCCCTCCGTTCCCAAGCCAAGATAAAGGCGTGCGGGCACGCGAAGCTGCCGCGTTAAGCAGGCACTTGTGGCAAACACATGGAACCAAAGGGGGGTGTACCCCCCCTCACGAAACTCAAGTTGTGCCAAAAGCGCGCACGCATCCAACACACTAGGAACAGGCAGTGGCGCTTTAAGACAATTTATTAATTCAAAACACAAGGGAGACAACCGGCGCTCCCCATCGGCTTGCCCCTTGGCCACCGCAAGGCGCTTCATAAGCCTTTGTACAGCGTCTAGGTTATCAGCTTCTTCACGCGCAAGGTCTACCACACCGCGAATCCAGTCCTCTACTTCCTCGACATTTTCCTCGGCGTTGTCGCAAGGCGCGCCATGAGTGCTGTCCTCAGATGAGGAAACCTCCTCCTCTGTCACGTCATCTTCTAAGGCCGTGTCGCCCAGGAGATTTGCCCTCCTGCCGGGTGACAAAGTCTGAGGGTTTTGGGCCCCCTCACCCAGACGTTGCCTCTTCAGGCGGGGACCTTGAAAATCGTCCGTCACATTTGTTGATCCATAGACCATATGAAAAGAGAGAAAACAAAGGGCGAGGGAAACTTTTTTCATAGAGCAACGACAATCCACTGGTCACCTGTCGAGGCTTACATGGACTGATTCTGGTGTCAAGAATCACTCTGACTACATGGAACACAGCAGATCATGTTGCCTGCATTTTGCTAGCGTGCAACCATCAACGATCGCTATCAGTTCCCTTGAGTCGCTCCCCTGCGCGCAACGTCTTCCATAAAGGACTTTGTGCGTTCCTGGTATATCTTTTTCCCCTCAGCACATGCTTGTTGGTAAGCTTGATCATCTTCAAAAGTACCCCTTTCAAAGTAGACATGTCGATCACCCATGACGTCCTCTAAGAACCTCTCCAGATCTCCTCGCGTCAGATAATTCTGCTTATCTTCGCACTCAAACAAGTACTGCAGCACCCAACGATCATCCATATGCTCTCTTACAAAAGCGTTATAAAGATCGAGGGTTTCGGGATTAAGAGAAGATAACCTGTTACAGATCTGACTTTCACACAAACTTAAAATAGCGCGTTCTTGCACGTCTTTCGCGCCGCTGTTACTTGCAATGTCATAGGCATGGAGAAGACACTCGTGCCGTGTTTTATAGGGGCGGCCGCCAAAGTTCTGGACGCCTTTATCGAATCCCGCGCCCAAAACACCGATATTTAACAGACACTGGGCGTGCATGACCTCCAAACCATTATCGCGCGCAAGCTCTACCGCTTTGTTGTGCACATCGTAGAGGCCCATGGTTTGACGTGCAATGTTTTCAAAACCCTTTTGTGCGCGTGCAATGGCCAAAAGAGCCCGGATTTGATCAGCAGGAAAAAGACGCAGGCTGTACTCATAAGCAGCAATATGCGCGTCAATGGGACGTTTAAGCGTGATCCCTGAAAGCAAGCCGTCATAGCCTGTATTGCCAAGACCCATCAATGCCTCGTACAAACGCCTTTGATCTTGCTGAAGATACGAAAGGGCGTATGCATCCTTAAATACATCTGCTATCCCTAAATATAAAGCACCCCCTAAGCGGCCCGTGTACCCATGGCGGCCGAGCCCTAGAAGAGCGTCGATTTTCAACGCGTCGCTGTGTTCAGCGTATGTGCTGTCCAAAACATCGGCCTTGTGCAAATCCACAAATGCCTGTGCGTAACACAGCACGGGAGTCAGTTTTTTCCCGCATATTTCCCCATGAAAACCTTCTCTGGCAAGGGCAAGCAAAAGCGTTGGCGGTAAGGTGTGACCTTGCGCCACACAAGCCTGAGCAGCAAAAGCATAACACCAAAGCGGGTTGTAATCCCCTTCACGAAAATCACGCTGAGCTAGAAAAGCGCACCCTTCAAAGACACCGGTCAAGGACAAAGGTCGTTTCAGTGTTGCAATGAGATCCAAACACAGCGCACGCGCCTGAGCGGTCATTCCTTGCGCTTCCGCTTGGGTAACGTTCCCCATGAGTACACGAAGGATTGCTCCATTCAAGCTCTCAAGGGTTGCCCCATTCGTGGAGGCTGGCGCGCAAGACGGATGTGCATTGTGCGTGAAGACAGTACACTGGCAAGCATCAACCCCTATGAAGGTGGTATCTTCCTCTTCCTGAGGATTAACCAAGGGCCACATCTGAGGACTGGAGGGGAGACTCTCAAGCTGCTGCGCTTCAGTGAGAAAAATCTCCTGCATCTCAGGGGAACCCAAAACACATTGAAAAGACATAAGAAAACTTAAGCACGCGATCTTTTGCATCATGAAAACACAGGCCACACACGGTGTCGCACATTTACATGACCGGGTATATGTGTCAAGGAAGACTCTTGACGACCAGACATAATGCGTACGATTGTGAACGTTTAATGAGGCGCGGCTTCAACCTCTCCATGGGGCCTTGCTTGGCCTGCAGCCTCAAAAGCGACTCTTTGCATAAAGGCCGCCGTGCGTTCCATGTAAACACTGTCTCGGTACATATCGACCTCTTGATACACTTCTTCGCTTTCGAAAACAGCGGCGTCTATAAATGTATTTCTGTCGAACATCTCAACATGTAAAAAATCATCCAGATTTTCTCGCGTGAGATAGTTCAGTTTTTCGCCCCAACCCAACAAATATTTCACAATCCAACGATCACTTAGGTTCATCCGTATAAAATCGAACATGTGATCAAGGGTTTGCATTGAGACAGCACACAGATTCGCCTGCGTGGCCCCGCCGTTCACCAAACTAAGAATGGCACGCTCCTGGATAGGCCTTACGCCACAACTTCGTGCAAGCTCATAGGCGTGTAAAAAACACTCTTGCCATGAATCATAGCTGCGTCCCCAAAAGACACAAGTCCCATCATATGAGGCGGTTTTTAGTATCCCTATATTTAAAAGGCACTGTGCATACCGATCAGTTAACCCGTTCTCACATGCAAGATTCACGGCCTTTTGGTGTAACAGATAGGGTGCAAGGCCCTCATCTGGAATACCCGTTGGACCGCATTGGAGGCGCGCAATTTCTAAAAGTGCACTGATCTGTCGCGCCACACCAAGTTCTAAACTCACCTGGTACGCACGCATATACACATCAATCGTCCTGTAAAACGTCCTATCGACAACGGGGCCCAGAAAATACGTAGAACCAAGACCCATCAGCGCTTCAAACATGCGCTCACGATCTTGGCGGCGGTAAGCAAGTGCGTAGGCGTCCTTGTAAACATCACTCTGGCAAAAATATAGACAGTCCCCAAGTTGTCCTATGTAACCATATTTACCCAGCCCCAGAAGTGCATCTATCTGATAAACTTCATGGTGTAATTGGCGAGACTTGCGAAATCCATCAAGCGCATTGATATATGACAAAACTGGATTAAAATGAACGCCTTGAATATCACCCACGTAACCCTCTTGGCCAAGGGCAAAATAAAGCTTGGGCGCAATGGGATGTTCACACACAAGACACGCCTGGGCCGCAAAAATGTGACACCAAAGGGGATTGTACCCCCCTTCTCGAAAATCAATCTCAACCAACAAGTTGCAGGCATCCTGCACGGTGTTTATGGAAACAGGCGCTTGAATCGCCTCAATTAACTCATAACAAAGACCCGACAATATGTTTGCGCGTCCTTGCGCGTGTGCATCCAAGACGCGCTCCATCAATTTTCGTATCAATTTCTCATTTTCGTCTTGAAGACTTGACGCCTCCATCAAAGAAGAAAGTTTGTATGCAAAAGGTCGGCGCGCAACCACGCTTGGCGTTGACGTCTCGTCTTCAGTCACAATCTCCCGGGGCGTGCCCACCACAATGGGCGTGGCCCCATGACCAGGAGATTGTGTATCAGGACTTTGCGCGTCCTGGCTCAGGCGTGGTTTCTTATTTGGGTAGTCCTGCGCATCATCCTGCACAACTTGCGATGCTACAACTGTTTGAAAAAAGAGAAAAAACCCTATGAGCACCATTTCTTTCATAACATACAAGCTAGCCCACATACGCCTATTTCAGACTCACATGGTCAGATTTAGCTGTCAAGAAAGCTTGCTGCGACGCTTACGCGATGAACACAAGACCAAGCAGTGTTGGCTTTAGCATGATGCACCTTTTGTGATCTGTCACCGAGGCAAGAATCCCACACCCCACCCATGGGGTCAAGAGGAGGTGTTTTTGCCTTGATTGAAACGAGTTACGAGTGGCGTTTGTCCATTTTGTATGCTGCACAGCATCTGCGTGAGCTCACTCGGCATACAAAAAGAGAAGCCCTGGCTCGCTGTTGCAAGCTGCAGCTGCCTCAATTTCTCGTGCCTGAATGTTTCTCGCAAGGCTGCCCCAAGTGGATCAGGATTATGAATATTGATGGGCCACTTCTTTAAAAGATCATCCCAATGAACCATCTCGTGGGGATAAAGAACCAGCCCCATGAGTGTCCCTTCGTCCTTGGCCTCACGGTAAAGATCTGCAAGAATCCGGGGCGCGGGACGACCTTGCGCAAGGCAAGATTTTGTCATTTTCAAGCAATACCAAATCGCCCCACGCGTATGGGGCACCATTTGCATGAGCGCGACGCACCCATCGCACACAAGGCTCGCAGGCAGATCCTCCCGTTGATCAAGGGCCTTGGCAAGCTCCTCACATAAAGCCAGGGTAGGCGATTGTGATCTGCGCAGATCAATATTTTGAATGGATTTATCCACCTCAAAAAGCGCAATGACATGGGAATAGCTTTCCCCTAAGATAGGCGCCATCTCTTGTCTCAGCACCTCCATCTTAGCGTCCCAGTCCGCTGGTTTTTCAAGGGAAAGGGGATCAATGCCCTGCCACAGAACGGCCACAGATGGGTAATTTTGGGTGATAAAAGTTGTTATGCGTTCTCGATAGGATGGTAAGCACCAAAAGCCTTTATCTCGCCGCAAAAGTTTGAGATTGAGTTCAACTAAGAACCGCTTTTCATTAAAGACCCTGCGATGGTCTTCATCCGGTGCAGTGTGCGAAATTTCCCCCAATAAATGACATACCTGATACCACTTATCCAGGAGTGTGCTCAGATGCGTTTCTTCAATATTCTTCATAAGCTCCCTCACATGGAGGACCTCAGGGGCATCATCCGCCAGCACTATCGCATTCGAAGTTTTGGGCGTATCTTCCGTCACAAAATTAAATTGGTGATTACGCTGCAGAATCTGCTGAACCAACGACTCATCAAACGACGCAAAGGACGTTTGAAATAATAGAGCAAATCCAAGCAGTCCTATCTTTCCCATTATGCCCCCTTTCTACCTGTGACTGAAGGAAGCCTCCCACACCCCATTCTTAGGGTCAAGGAGGGATAGATTCACGATCACGCCTTTCACGGTCACACGTTTTTTGCTAGTGTGTGGAACGTCTTTTTCGCACCCAGGAGCGCGCCCATGTACACACCTCATCTTCATGCACAAGATCCAGAACTCGCTGCTTTTGTGACCCATGAGCTGGACCGACAAAGGAATCAGCTGGAGCTCATTGCCTCTGAAAACTTTGTGTCACGCGCGGTTCTGGAGGCGCAAGGTTCAGTTTTGACAAACAAGTACGCCGAAGGGTATCCGGGGCGTCGCTATTATGGTGGCTGCGCCTTTGTGGACGGGGCTGAGACCTTGGCCATTGCCCGGGCAAAAGAGCTTTTTGGATGCACCTTTGTGAACGTTCAGCCCCACGCGGGCGCCCAGGCCAACCAGGCTGTGTTCTTGGCCCTTTTGAGTCCCGGCGACACCTTCCTTGGGATGCGCCTGGATTGCGGCGGACACTTGACCCACGGCAGCCCTGTGAACATGTCCGGCAAGTGGTTTAATCCCATCGGGTACGGCGTGGATCCGGTGACCCACCTCATCGATATGGAGGAGGTCGCTAGGCTTGCCAGAGAACATAAACCCAAGCTAATCGTTGCAGGCGGGTCCGCCTACGCGCGCATCATTGATTTTGCCGCCTTTCGTGCCATCGCCGATGAGGTGGGCGCTTACCTTATGGTGGACATGGCCCACTTTGCGGGCCTCGTTGCGGGCGGCGTCTATCCTTCTCCCCTGCCCCACGCCCATGTGGTGACAACCACCACCCATAAAACCCTGCGCGGCCCACGGGGTGGCATGATCTTATCCAGTGACGAAACCTTTGCCAAGAAGGTGAACTCTGCCGTGTTTCCAGGCAACCAAGGCGGCCCCCTCATGCACGTCATTGCCGCCAAGGCTGTGGCCTTTGGAGAGGCACTTGCCCCCTCCTTCAAAACATACGCGGCGCAAGTTGTGAAAAATGCCCGCGCCATGGCCAAGGCCTTTACAGACGGCGGTTTTGATTTGGTCTCTGGGGGAACGGACTCACACCTGATCCTCGTGGATCTGCGCGCCCAAGGACTTACGGGACACGACGCATGTGAAGCCCTGGAGCACGCCGGCATCACCTGCAACAAAAACGGCACGCCCCAAGATCCCCTGCCCCCCATGCAGACCTCCGGTATTCGTTTAGGATCGCCTGCCTGCACCACACGGGGCCTAGGTGAGGAAGACTTCGCGCAAATCGGGCATCACTGCGTGGAGGTCCTCAAGGGGCTGGTGAACGGCGATCCTGTGTCGGCCCAGACAAAGGCCCGCGCCTTTGTGGACGACATGTGCCGCAAATATCCTTTGTATAGCTAACCGTCTGGCACCGCCTCTATATCCCGCGGCGCGCACAATCTATGGCGCGCTGCGGCTGTTTTCACGGATGCGCATACACAAGTATTGATTCAATTCTCTATGGTTGAGGGACTTTGCTTTAAAAATTAGAAGACGCAGTCAAATGTGTATGGAGCGGCGAACTGAGCCTCTCGAAATAACAGGGACTTGGCCATGGAATCACTTTTCGCCGTGCAAACAGTGACTGTGAGGCGCACATCTTTTCCACTAACGATTGAGACAGGGCGCAGCATGTCTATCGCCGGCGCTAAACTCCTAACCCCATGAGCAAGGTGGTAGGGTGAAAATCGCGCACGCTCTTTTAATGCAACTGTAGAGATGGCCGCGGACTTTTTGTCTTTTGTTAAAACCCTTCATTTTGGATGGGAAGACGCCAAGCGACGTGTGTGTGAGCACGCGCAGCCCTTGTGTCATGCCTCAAAATCTGGGTTCAACCATATGATAACGTAACAAATGAGGAATATTATGCGTTTAAACATTATAGCTGCTACTTGTGCTTTGGCTTTGCTCACAGGATGCGCTTGTCCTGATATCGTCAATACCCGTGAAATTGGTGATGAGCAAATGTCTTGTGAACAGCTCGCCCAAGAGATTGAGAAGTGCAAAAACGCCAAAAAGGAACTGGACGACGAAAAGGGTTTCACAGGAAAGAATACAGCTGCTGCTCTCTTCTTCTGGCCTGCACTTATTGCAACACACTCCAATGTGAACGACGCGCTTAAGGCGTTGAATGACCGTCAGGATCACTTGGTGAACCTACACGCCAAGAAGTGCTGCCCACAAGAAACGACAAAGTAAAGTCGCGCAATCTCCCGACTGGGGGCGTGCAACAAAAAAAGGGTTGAAACCCGGTTTTCAACCCTTTTTTCATGCCTAGAAAAATGGCGAGTTAGCTCAATACACTCTCTTAAAAACTTATTAACCAATCCACTTTTGGCATTTTTATTGACAAAAATAAATATCTATCATAAAAGCTATTCGGCGTTATTTTATTCATTGCGTTTTTCATGTCGACCTTAAAAAAGATTTTCAGTGCTGCGCTCGCGCACACCCTTATCTTGCAGCTGACCCTTTCCCCCGTTGTGGCGAGCATTCACGAAGAACTCATTATTCAAAGTGCCCGCCCAGATAGGTCCATTCCCCATAGGTACGTTGATCGAACTGGAAAGGCGTTCTTTTATGATGAGTACTTTTTAGGCACGCATAACAATGACTGTTTCTTCAATGCCCTTGGTGCCTCGAGAACTGAAGCTATTGAAAAAGTTGAGTTTATACTTGGCGAGAGACGTCAAAAAACCCTCGCTCTCCTTGACCAGGCCATCGAAGACCAAGCACATGAGCCTTCATTTAACAACTTGCGCGATCTTTCCCAAGAAGAACAGCGGGCCGCGTATCTTGATGCCTACAAAACAACCTCACGCATGATTGAGTGCGCGCAAAATATAGGCGACACCTCCCACGTCAGACATCATACCATCACGCTTTTTGATGTGCTTGCCTACGTTTACCAGCGCACGATTTCTGTTTTCAGGCCTCTGGACAGCGCTGAAAAAGACCTCGAGATTTTCCACCGCACAACATATGGAAAAGATTCACCAAACCCGACCCTCTCCCTTTTACTCAAGGGGAGCCACTTCAATGTGTTAATCCCGCGCAAATGGGATGCGTCCCACCGAGAAAAAGCACGCATGGCGGAAGACCAGTACTTGGCAGAGCTGCGCAGCCGCGTTGCCCAAGAAAGTCTTACCCCTGACATAGCCCCCTTTGACAGCCCTGTGCGCCCGACCCAAAGCAGCACGCCTGAGGCTGTGACGGATGAGGAACCTCTATGGGCAGCTCCCATAGTCTTCGCCCGCGAGGATGTCCTTGGCTTCCTTCTCAAGAAGAACCGCACCCTTGCGCACCTCTCGCCGGAAGACTCTCTTCAAGCATCTTGGGACGCACTTTCTACGTCTGGCTGGGCAACACCTTACGAAAAGTTTGCGGGCAAGTGCACCCTCATCCTAGAGCACGACTTTCTCCCTGGTGAGGCTCCCCAGGCGCATATCCTGACCCAACTGATTGAAGAGGCGCCAAGAGCCCTGCAAAAGAAAGTGCACACACACCAAGTCGGCATTTATCTGGGCCGCCTGCACATGCGCATGGGCAATCAAGCCCAGGCTTGGCGTTATTTTGTGCGCAGCCTAGAGGAAAAGAAATACTCCCAGATTGCAAAGCTCTATATGGCTGAGATGATTCTCATGAGTGGGTACCGCCCTCTTGGTATTCCCGATCCCCAAGCCTACGCCCAGGACCTGCTTGAACAACTTGCCCATACCCCATCTACGCGCAGAAGAATCACAAGCGCACGAGACGGCGCAAGCGTCTCCTATGATCTTCACAATCCTTACTTAAATCACCGCTCAAGCCACCAGAAAGCGGCCACACTTGTGGAGGCCCTTGACTCGCCACCCGCCAGTCGTCAGCCTCTTGCCACGACAAGCCGTGGATCTGCACACCGTGAGGCCGCTCAAGTAAGAAGCTACGCACCCAGGGCTCAGCGACAAAGCGGTTCAGCCCGTGACGCGCGCCCTCAGGAAACAGAGCCCTCCCCCACACCAGCCTCTGCACCCTCAAACCACGGCACTCAAAAACGCTATTTGCGGCCCTTGGATACTTACGGCCAAAGCGCTCCCAATGCCTCACCTCCGGCTGAAAAGCGTCCAAGGCTTGATGGTCGCGCATCCTCCCAAAACCCTGTGGCCCATGAAGAGCAAGAGCCAGGCACCCCTGGCATCACCCAAAGCCCTAATGATGCAGTCGCGGTATTTACCCCCTCCCCCACCCTCAGCTTGTACGGGTCATCGGAAACTGAAGACGAGGATGAGGCCCAGGAACTTAAAGATACCTTTTCCAATGACAGTACGTCTGACGGGTTTATTCAGGTGAGGGCGACTCTCCTGCAAGCCATGTCACAATCTAAACACCATCAGCAAGCCAAATGTCGCGCGCTGTGTTTTGAGGGCCTTGAAAAGCTCCGAGAACTCAACATGCATGGCGTAACGGCTAACACCCGCAACAAATTCATGATCCTCAAAGGACATCTGTATTTGCAACTTGGACACAGCCTTCACACGGGAACCTATCGTGGGAAAGACTACCGCTCATCCGACTGGTACCTAGAGGCCATCGACATTGCTAAGAAAACGGGCAGAAGCAATATTTATTACCGAGCACTCGTTGGGCTGGGGAATAGAAATTTTGCCGGCCGCATTGACGGCAAAATTTACACGCCTGAAGACTGTTTTGAAGAGGTCATCTCAAAAGCCCCCCGTGCGCATGATGATTTGCGCATGCGCGCTATGCTGGGGCTTGGAAACTTCGGGGGCGGTGGAGCCGATAATGCGCAACGACACCGTCATTTTCTCAATGCCCGCAAACTTGCCATAGATCTGAACGACCCCAAAAACGAGATGCGGGCGTACATAGGTCTTGGCAACACATTCTTTCACGGACTTATTGACGGAAAACACTACGAGAATAAAGACTGTTATCTCGCAGCCCTTGACATAGCGCGCGTCATAAAAGATCCCGTAGGAAAAATGCAAGCCTACCTTGGCCTTGGAAACGCGCAGTACCGTGGCACCTATAGAGAAAAGGTATTCACCACTGAACGTTCGTTCCTAAAGGCCTTAAGGATAGCCAGACTGTACGATCAAAAAGAAATCCAAATGCGGGCCTTTATGGGACTTGGCAACTGCAGATTTCAAGGCACCATCGCGGGTAAGCTTTACGGGGAAGAAGAATGCTACCATGAGGCCAATGACATTGCCTACAAGATTGGCGATAAGCAGGGCCAGATGCGTGCGCACATGGGACTTGGTAATATGAAAAGTCGCAGCAGGTCCCAAAGATACACGTCATACAGAAGCGCTTATGTGTTGGCGAGAGAGATTAACGATCGTCGTGGAAAAATTCAGTCCATGATTGGCCTTGGCAGAAGTTGCTTTCTCAACGAGCACCGCACCATACGCCAGTACTACAATGACGCCATTGACCTGTGCTCCCGCGAGGATGAAGACTTGCGTAGACTCGCCATGGATGGTCTTAACTTTTTGGACAAAGAACGCACCAAGGAAAGCAACCACAACCGCACGAAAAAGGGTCGGAGGACGTAGTCTTCCAACCCTTTTTTATTACTTAAAGAAACGCTTTCAATCCTTGAGTGAATCCCAGAAGTTTTTCACCTTCTTCAGGAATGAGTCGCATTCAGGGCTGTTGGAGGCCTTGGCGCCAAGCTGGGCGAACTCTTCCATAAGCTCCCTTTGGCGTTTGCTGAGCTTCACGGGCGTTTCAACCCGCGCATGGAGATACATGTCGCCCCTGGTTGTGCGGCGCAGCATGGTCATACCCTTACCCTTCAAGCGGAAGGTCTTACCGGACTGGGTCCCTTCAGGAATGGTGATGCGCGCTTTGCCGCCTTCAATGGTGGGCACCTCGATGTCACCGCCCAGTGTTGCCGTCGACATGGGGATGGGCACTTCACAGTGCAGGTCAGCCCCTTCCCTTGCAAAAACCGGGTGGGGTTTGACGCTGACAAAGACATAAAGGTCACCGTTGGCGCCGCCCCGAAGCCCTGCCTCACCCTCACCTGTCAGGCGAATGCGCGACCCGTCTTCAATGCCTGCTGGCACACTGACGGTCAGATTTTTCTCGGAGAGGGTGCGCCCCTGACCGCGGCATGTCCCGCAAGGCTTTTCAATAATTTGCCCCGCCCCGCCACACTGGTGACAGGTGCGCTCCAAGGTAAAGAATCCTTGGCGAGAGCGCACGGTGCCGCTGCCTTGGCACAGAGTACAAGTCTTCACCCCCGTACCTTTTTCGGCGCCGGACCCGCTGCATGTGCCGCAGGCCTTCATGGTGGCAACTTTAATCTTGGCGTTATACCCCTTAAAGGCTTGCTCCAAGGTAATCTTCAGGTCATGGCGCACGTCCGCACCTTCAACACCGCTGGATGCGCGTCGCCCGCGTCCGCCAGCTCCGGCTGCCCCCATAAAGTCGCCAAAAACTTCTTCAAAAATGTCGGAAAAACCGCCCGCGCCCCGGGCACCAAAACCGCCACCAAAGCCACCGCCAGCACCTCCCCCCATGGAGGGGTCGAAGGCCGCGTGCCCCATGCGGTCATAGGCCGCGCGCTTATCTTTATCCTTGAGGACCTCATAGGCCTCATTGAGTTCTTTAAATTTGGCCTCGGCCGTCTTGTCATCTTTGTTACGGTCAGGGTGATACTTCATGGCCAGACGCTTGTACGCCTTCTTGATCTCGCGTTCGTCGGCATCCTTGGATACCCCGAGCACTTCGTAGAAATCGCGCTTCGACATACTTATCCTGTTTGCTATATCAGCAGTTACGCAGA
>JAIUNT010000047.1 GCA_020161545.1 Pseudomonadota bacterium | reverse complement strand
TTAATGCCACTCACGTCTTTTTCCTTCTCCTGCGCAAGGAAATAAGGCTGATGCCCCCTCCGAGCGCCATCATCATAGCACCAACCCAAATCCAAATCACCTGGGGATGATAAAAGAGTCTGATACTCCAGCGATTATCTGGCAAAAGTCCCCCAAGGGCTGCGTAAAAAAGGGACATCCCCTGGGGTAAAAGCGCCGTCTCACTGGTCAAGATCTCACGCCCGGGATAGAAGCGTTTTTCGGGAGTCAGCACGCGCCCTCCCACCACAAGGTGCGCTTTTTCAGCCATGTAGGTTGGCGCGCGGCACCCTTCCACCTCTTGGAGTGTCACCTCGCGCCCCATAAAGATTGTTTTCTCGCCCTCTCCCAAAGCAACTAGGTGTTCCTTCTCGCCATGGGTTTGCACGCACATACCAAACACCATCACCGCAACGCCCACGTGGGCCGTGAGCATCCCTGCATGATTGAGGGCGCCTGAGCGCTTGCGCCACACATAGGTGATGGTCCCAGTCACGGTCCAAAACACAAGGCAAAGCCCCACAAAGGTTGTCACCTCAAAGGGATGCCACGCATAAAGCAAAAGAGAGCCCATGAGAAGCGCCACAAGGCCTGGGCGCGTCACGCGCGCCTTGAATGCCAAAAATGTTAAGCCCGCGTCCGCTCGCGCGAAAAAGGGCGCTGCCCCCATCATGAGGAGCATCACAAAGGCCACGGGCACAAAGGTCTTCACAAAGTAAGGGGTCCCAACGGTGATGGTACCACCTGTCAGGGCCTCTAAAACCAAAGGATAGAGCGTTGCCAAAACCACGATGAAGAGAAGAGTCATAAACAGGAGCGCCTGAAGCTTGAGCATGCTTGCCCGTGACCAAAAAGCTGGGGCCTTCTCAGATACACTGGAGTCCTGGGTTTGCTTTATAACGCTGAGTATGCCCCAAAGGGCCACAAGGACGGTCATCACCCCGAGGTAAGCGCCCCTTTGGGGGTCACTTGCAAAGGCATGCACCGTGGACAGGACGCCCGATCTGACAAGGGTCAGCCCCAAAAGACAAAAGGAAAAGGCGCCCACACTTAAAAGGCGGGTTAAAAAAGGTGCCTGCGTATGGCGCAGATGCAAAAGCGCGGTTGCGCACAGCCACGGCATGAGGGAGGCGTTTTCGACCGGATCCCAGAACCACCACCCGCCCCAGCCAAGCTCATAGTACGCCCAGAAACTGCCCAGCATAATGCCAAGGGTTAAGGTGCTCCACGCCCACAGCGTCCAGCGGCGTGCGGCGCGCGCAAGGGTATCTGTTCCTGCAACTGTACAGGCAAAGACCAAGCTCAGCCCCAAGCATCCCGTATAAAGAAGGGGCGGATGAATGGCCAAGGCTGGATCTTGAAGAAGTGGGTTGAGCTCTAAACCTTGGGAGAGCGCCCCTCCCATGCGCTCGAAGGGCGAGGACATGAAGACGCAGTATCCCATCCCCATGACAAAGAGGATGTTGTGAATCCAGGAAGCCGCCGCCCGGGCGGCCAAATGCCCACTAGAGCGAGAGCGCCCCATCCACACAAAAAGGCACCCGTAAAGAGACAAAAGCCACATCCACAGAAGCATAGAGCCCTCATGGTTCCCCCACACACCTGCCACCTTATAAAGGAGGGGCGTATGGGTATGGGCATTTTCAAACACATTTTTTAAGGAAAAGTCTCCCGTTACATAGGCCCACATGAGGCTTGCAAAGGCGAGCGTCACAAGGACAAAGAGGAAAGTGGGCACGAAGAGAAAAAGGGGATAAGGCGCGGGCGCGCGTCTCAGGACAACGCGGCCAAGTCCCACCCAGATAAGACTGATCACAAAGGCCGCCACAAGGGCAGCCTCGCCCCAGGCGGGAAAGGATCCCAGATCCATCAGCGCCCCCCCATGGATTTGGCAAGGCGCTCTTTTTGAGACGCGTCTGGCGTTAGGGCCGACGGCGGACGGTAGGTTTCATCATGCTTGGCCAGGACAAGGCTCGCCTTAAAAAGGGGAAGCGGGTTTACTCGGGGCGCGTCCACAAATGATCCTTGAGCCACAATCCCTTGGCCTTCCCTGAAAAGGTCCGGGAGCAAGCCACGGTAATGCACCCTCACCCTCGCATCTGCGTCCCCCACAATAAACGCCACGACGGGCGCCTCACCCTCGCGCAGGTGCACGACACTTTCCTTTTCCACAACGCCCCCAATACGCAACACCTGGTCCTTCTCAAAGGTTCTGTGACGGCATTCGGAGGGCGTCAAGAAAAAGACCATGTTGTCGCGAAAGAGCGTAGCAAAAAGAGTCACGCCTGACACAAGGCACAGGGCGCCCGCAATCACGAGCCACATGCGTTGACGGGCCTTACGTGTCACGCGTTTGCCTCCTGAGTCTCAAGGTCAAGGGCATCTTTGAGGGCGCGCAGATGCCGCGCGCGGTGCCTATGTTGCACCAGCGCCCAAAGGGCCAACGCCCCCAGGCACAAACCGCTCACGCCATAAGACGCCGCAATAAAGAAGGTGTAGGGTCCCGTCATTGCGGCTCTCCTCGCGCATAGCTCAAGGACGTGCGTAGCCCTTCAAGGACGCGCACCTTGCGCCCCATCAAAAGGGACTCCATGCGCACGAGGACCAAAGCCCCAAACCCAAAGGCGTAGGCCGCGCCCATGACAAGAAGCGGTGTGAGCATATCGGGGTGAATGCTGGGGCCTGACAGGCGCATCACGCTGGCCTCCTGGTGAAGGGTCTGCCACCACGTAACTGAGAACTTAATAATGGGAATATTGATAAAACCGATGAGGGCCAAAATAGCACCCATGCGCTCGCCCTTTGTGGGATCAGTGTAGGCCTCAACCAGTGCCATATATCCCAGATATAAGAAGAAGAGGAGCAAAACTGACGTCAAGCGCGCGTCCCACACCCACCACGCGCCCCACATGGGTTTACCCCAAAGGGAGCCCGTCACAAGGCTCACAAAGGTGAGGACCAAACCCAAAGGCGCCGCCGCCCTTGCCGCAAGAAGTCCCATGGGCGCGCGCCACACAAAACCCGCAAGGCTTGCTGCCGCCATGAAGGAATAGATCCCCAGCGCCATCCAAGAGGCCGGCACATGCACATACATGATGCGCACCGCGTCCCTGTGTTGATAATCTTGGGGCGACACAAAAAGACCAAGCCACACGCCAAGTCCCAAAAGACACAGGGACACAAGCCCCAAAAGTGGCTTTAACCGCCTGCTCCAGCGCCAAAAAAAGGGCAAAGAAATGGATCCAAACACAGCGTCGCCGTCCCCTCCTATCACATGTGTGACGACTCTAGCCCAAAGTGGCCGGCGGTGCAATTAGGAGGTGCTGACCAAAAGCCCTTCTTGGAGATTTTTGATGAACGTCTTGAGGGTGTTCGCGTCATAGGCCTTTGTGTGCGGTGTGCCCCACACGGGTCCAGGCCACGCAGGATCCTTGGGGCCCCTTGCGATGACATGTACGTGCAGCTGAGACACAATGTTACCCAAAGCCCCCACATTGATTTTGTGGGCACTGCAAAGCTCCTTTAGAAGACGCCCAGCGCGAGAGACTTCCTCCATCAACGCGCCTTGACCTTGCGCGCTCAGCTCAAAGAGTTCCCGCACACCCCCGCGCCTTGGAATGAGGATCAACCAGGGATAGAGGGCATTCTTGTGCAAGCGCACGGCGCATAAAGGCATGTCACACACAAAAACGCTGTCCTCCTCCAACCGGGAGTCAAGGGAAAATACATTCTCCATAGGTCACCTCCATCCACATTGACGCAGCCTATTAAGGCATACTTTCGGGCCGCATATAAGAACAATTTGCGCCCATATCTTTAGAGTTTTTTAACCAATTCCCTACACAATTTTACCATATGACAATATGGTAAAAGGGACGGCTCCTATGAAGACGCGCAAGATCATACTATCCCTTCTCACCCTCTCCCTTGTGTTTGCTTGCCATGAGGCGGATGCGCTCACGACCGAAGAAAATGACCACGATGCCATAAGACACAAAGGCACCAGCCATATTGCCATTCAAATGAACATGCCACGCAGGAGCGCCCAAGGTAGCAGCATCGGTGTGCCCCTTTTGATCTACGATAATACAAACATCAGGCATTACGCTTTCTCAACCTGGCACCACCAAGTGTATACACAAGATGACAATGTATGGAGCGTGAAAATTACCTGCCGAGACGCTGCCTTCATTCAAAAAGAAAACGCATTTGGCGAGATCTTTGGCGGGGAGACCCCTTTGGTTATATCCTTTGACCGTCAAGGAAAAATCTCGTCGCTTGATGGCCTAAGTGGCACCGCACCTGCCCTTTTCATCACCTGGCACCAGTGCGCTCTCGGAACATCCTCCCAAACAATCAGCCTTGATTTGAGCCACGTGACGAGCCAAGACACACCCTATAAGCATCCGCGCATCGACTATAACCTTAGTGAATAATTATTGACCTTGTGTCATTTTTGTGTCAAAACGCGCCATCGCTTTCTTACGTACTGTGTGCACTTTGAAAAAAAATCTCCTTTGCCTTTGCGCCCTTCTCCTGACCTCGTCACATTTATCTGCAAGTGCGCATATGGACAAGGAAAAGGCTGCGCCACCCGTTTCCCCACCACAGGAAAACACAACCCACGCTTATGCAAAGATTCTCATTAACGTCGCAAAGTGGTCTGACGCTGACCTTGCCGCTGTACAAGAAAAGACACTCCAAAGCTTGCCCTCAAATGCGTCTGTCGTGGATCTACTCCTGCACATTAATCAAAGCGCACGAGCGGCTGGCATCCCCTTGGAGCGCGCGGTTTCCCTTGAAAAACTCTGCGGCCAGCTCTTTAACCCCCAAGCGCCAAAAACGCTCTCCATTTCTTCGCACATCAATGCAAATAAAACAGAACTTGACCCTGGGTACGGCTTTCACACACTTGATCCCCTGTCTCAAGCCTACTTAGAAGAGCTCCACGGGCGCGCTAAAACAAACACCCGCCTGATTCAAACGGCAGATGTCGGTGCAGGATTTGGGTGGATGGCAAGTCTGGCTCTGATTTCAGGTTCGTCTTTTGCAGGCCCTCCAAAAAACAATGCCCCTCTTCGCGGCGTGCGTGTCACCGCCTTTGAAAACCACCCGCCTCTTTTAGGCAAAGATAGCCAAGGCCCTGTCATGCAGTTTGTCAAACAGGCCAAAGAGTTTTGCGAAACATTTGCCAAGTCAGGCGCGCGCGCATCAGACTACAGCAGCGTAGTGGGCGCCGACGCTGTCATCGCCCTAGGTGACGCCAAACGAGCCAATGCCTTCGATACAATCCACCTGGGACGCATGATTCACTGCCTAAGTCCTGTGCGCGCAGACCTTCTGGCAAAAAATCTCATGAGCGCCGCCGCACCTGGTGGACGCGTTTTTGCAAGTGTGCACACAGCACTTTCGTTTCCTGATATCGAAGAAACGTTCAAAGTCATGGCGCCTAAGCGTGGTTGTAAAACAAAGCATCCTCACTTACCTGCTTTTTCTACGCCCTTTGAAATTTATGAAGCGCAGCATAAGGCGGGCGCCCACTTCCCGGGATGGATGGTCCTTGGGATGGCACAGCAGTACACGCCCAAGGGGGAGATCCTGCTGTCCTCTTTCGTATCGGCACAATCCCTGGATGAATCCAAAGAAAATTTGTCGCCGGTTTTGCGCCAGCCAGGGGCCTATACCTCCCAGCAAAGTGCCCTCACTGTACACAAAGGTGGCTTACAGACAGAGCTGAGCTATCGAAGCTATCAAGTCTATGACAGCGTAAGCTTCTCAGACCTCTTTAAACGCGCTGGGTTTGACATTGAAGACGTCTTCTATACGGACATCTACAACCGGCGCATAGAGGTCTCTTCCATTGGAAAAGACGGCCGCTTTACAAGCGCAAGGGACACGGACCTGGCCTCAACCGTCTATGTCATCGCACGCAAGGGACAAGACCTAGATGAGCCGCACAACAACACCCATTAGGGCGCACCTCGCCTCCGTTTCTTTGCTCACCAAAACACCAGGTGGAAACTTTCCCCTGGTAATGGGCGCGTGAAGATGATAAAAGATACCTTTCCCAAAAAATAATGTGGGGCTTATAGCGCCGTGCCAACCTCATCACCTTCCGTTTTTGCATTACCCAGAACTGTATGGGCCATTGGGATTGTGACACTCCTTCTCAACATTTCTAATGTCGTGATTTTTTCCCTGTCTCCCCACTACCTGACCGCGGTGTTGGGCGTGAGCGTGGCAAGCCTTGGCGTCTATGAAGGCCTTGTGGAGGCGGTTGCTTGGTCCACCCGGGTTTTTGCCGGTGTCATCAGCGACTATATGCGCAAGCGCAAACCCCTTCTTTTGATTGCCGCGTCCCTCACCGCCCTATCGCGCCCCATCTTTGCCTTAGCCTCATCTTTAACAGGGGTCTTTTTTGCAAGAACCCTTGACCGCCTGGGCAATGGGCTGCAGGCAACGCCGCGCGAAGCCCTGGTCGGTGACGTCGCACCTCCTAATTCAAAGGGTGCTTGCTATGGCCTTCGCCAGACCCTCACCGTAACAGGATCTCTCCTGGGCGCCCTTCTTATCATGGTTTGGACGCACCTAACGGGTGGCAGTGACAGCGCAACGGCCCAAGATTCGGGTGTTTACCAAATCATCTTCCTTCTGGCCTCCATCCCGCCCATCGTGGGCCTTCTGATTCTCTTCTTGTTTGTGAAGGAAGCCAAAGAGCGCACCCTGGCTAACCCCATGGCGGCCTTTGAAGATCGTTTTTCACGCAAGGATTTTCGCTTGTTGGGAAGTGCTTACTGGCGGGTTGTTTTTGTGGCCTTTGTCTTTATGCTGTCTAACTACTCGGGCGCATTTATGATTTTACAGGCCAAAGCTATTACGGCGCACCCCCATGTGGTGCCACTTACCATGGTCTTCCAAAACCTGGCATGTATGATCGCAGCCTATCCCATTGGGCGCCTGTCCGACAAAATTGACCGCCGCAAACTTTTGGCCGCAGGATTTGCCCTGACAGTCCTGTCCAACGCCTTCTTAGGATGGGCAGAAGGCCTTGTCACAATCCTTGTGGGCGCCACATTCTGGGGATTTCAGCTTGGCATTGCCCAAAGCCTGCTTGTGTCAAAGGTGGCCGATGCCACCGTTGCGCGCGTGCGCGGAACGGCTTTTGGGCTTTATTATCTTGCCGTTGCACTTAGCCTGTTTGTGACCAACTACGTTGGTGGTAAAGTTTTCGAGCAAGAACACTTTGCCTCGTTTTTGACAGGGCCACAGGCGCTTTTTGCCTTAAGCAGTCTGTTCGCCCTTTTGGCCATGGCGTGCCTGCCCTTGATTCGCTCTGCGCGGCGCGCAGGCCCCACGCGGCACTAAGATACCATAAGGAGAAAAACCATGATCGAAACCGATGTCCTGATTATTGGCGCAGGCCCCGTGGGTCTGTTTGCGGTCTTTGAATGCGGGATGCTGAAAATGCGCACCCACGTGGTGGACGCCCTCGATATGGTGGGAGGCCAGTGCGCTGCCCTTTATCCCGAAAAACCCATCTATGACATTCCTGCCCATCCCAGCCTGACGGGAGAAGAGCTGATCAAGAACTTGCAGGCTCAGATTGCTCCCTTCCACCCCACCTTTCATTTGGGGCAACAGGTTGAACACCTCACACACCTACCAAATGGCGGCTTTGAGGTCACAACGTCTAAGGGTACGCAGTTCCGTGTGAAGGCCATCATTATAGCGGCCGGCGCCGGCGCTTTTGGTCCCAAGCGTCCACCTCTGGCCAACCTTGAGGACTATGAGGGGTCGGGCGTTTTTTACTACGTTACGCAAAAAGAGAGGTTCCGAGGCAAGCGTCTTGTGATTGCGGGTGGCGGCGACTCCGCCGTTGACTGGGCCATAGCGCTCAGCGACATTGCCGCAAGCGTGCAGGTCGTCCACCGGCGCGCCCAGTTCCGCGCCTCTCCCGAGACCACAGCGCGCCTACACGAGCTTGCCAATGCCGGACGCATTGAACTTGTGGTACCATACCAGCTCGCAAGCCTTGAGGGCGATGCCGGCACCCTTACGGGTGTGGGCGTTGAAACACTGGATGGTGACAGGCGCCTTTTGGCGGCTGACGCCCTTCTTGCGTTCTTTGGCCTGTCCTCTAACCTTGGTCCCCTGACCCAGTGGGGGGTGGAGGGTCCAAAAGGCACCTTTGCCATTGATCCGGCAACTGGCGAAACAAACGTACCTGGCATCTTTGCATGCGGGGATGTGGCGTCTTACCCCCATAAGCTGAAGCTGATTCTGACGGGATTTGCCGAGGCTGCCCAGTCGGCCCACAAGGCGTATGCCTACGTCTTCCCAGGTAAAGCCTTACACTTTGAGCATTCCACAACCAGTGGTGTGCCAAGCGCCGGGTCAGAAGTTATCCTCAACGTCGCATGAGACAGAACCGTCTGGCTCTGGCCTAAAGGTGATGCGCATGTTGCCACCTGTGAAGCGGTTCATTTTCGCCTGGTTATCACGCACGCGCAAAACCTCCATGAGGCGCGCGCTGCACCGTGAGATCACAAGGGCAGCGTCATGTCCCCAAGGCGCATCATTTACAATAAAACCGATAATGCCAACGGGGTCCACAATCTTTGGTTTAAAGCGGTAACGAAGATTTCCGCCCGTGGGAATCACCACTTGCGGACCCGCACCCGCCGCCCCCACAAGGGCCACGTGTACCTCCCGACCCACATGGTTCACAAGAGTCACCTCGCCCTGGGGGTCTTTCGCCTGAGAACCCTGAGCACTCAGCAAAACAACAATGCTTGAGAAAAGAAAAGAAGGAAACTTCATCGGAACCCCTGTCACCTTTTTTTATTATCCTTGATGATAACACGCAAAAGCGTTGATATTCTAGGGCGCAGAGCGCGCGCTTTGCACTTATGTTAAGTTCATAGAAGGCCGTCCGGTCATGTTTTATGACTTACAAACGTCTTCTTTAAAGCCTTTCAAAGAACTTTCGCCTCTGAAAAAATTGTCATATCTGTTTGAATAAAGACAAGCTTTCTCTCGGTCTCCTTTTTCCAAATATGCAAAGCTGAGATATTTGAGTGGTTGGAACATATTAGGCCTCTTTGAAAGCTCAGCCTGTGCCCCTGAGATTGCTAAATCGTACTTCCCTTCGGATAGCTGAATCGCCACAACATTCAAACAAGCGCCCCAATTTCCAGGATCTACGAAGCAAGCCCACTGATTGAAAAGGATATTTTGCGGATAAACTCGCTCAACGTACCCGGAGAATGCACGCGCCAGGGAACCATAAAGCAAAAAGCAGCCGACCACAAAGGTTATTATTTTCGTTTTTTTAACTTTTACAGTAATCTCAGCCAGATTCAATTTGGTTAGGAAATACGCACACATAAATGCCGTGAGTGACAAAGGCAAAGGATTGTCCAGAGGAAATTGGAAAAGCAGCTGCGTGCTTAAGAACAGAAAGTACCCCACGACCTCAGGGTAGTTTTTCAAACACGCCAGGATGCGGCCTTTTGCCCCATGAATAAAAGATATTACCAAACCTAAGAAGACCACAGTGGCCAAAAGACCATCTTCGACCATAAATCTCAAAATTTCTACATGCGGTGATTTGTAAAGTATTCGCTCGTTAAGAATTGGCACAAGTTCCTGAAGATACGGTATGGCTTCGTACTCGTATTGCCCCAATCCTATTCCAAGGGGGTGGTCGAGCAGCATCTTTAGCGTATTTTTTAACAGGGTCCAACGCTGTAAAGTAGAGTGCGCTTTCGTGATGGCATATTTGCTAACGTTTAAATCGTGGAGATGCATACGAAGCATCATTAAAGAAACGGTGACCAGAGTCGCGCAAGCCATTATCTGAAGCAGAAACCGCCAACAAATGTTTTTTGTGAAGATAAAATAGAGTAAAATCAAACCAATACCAATATAAGCCGATCTTGATTTTACAAAGAAAATATACGATGCTGTGAGCGCAAGGGAGACTATAAAGAACTTTCTCATTTCAGGCTTCTGAAATCGCGTTTGAAGCCCCATCATAAGACCAAAAATCAGGCCAGCGTACTCAGCCGCCATATTTTCATTTCCAAAGACTAGGTATGGCGGGCGCGCAGAGAAAACAACGTGCGCAAAAAGATCAAGTATAATCAGGCATAACAACCCAACAAACATAATAAAAAAAATGTTATTCTCTTCTTCTGCTGTAGCTTCTCTCAAATATACTAGAAAGTACAAAAAAAGAGAGAAGAACGAAAGTCGAAGATACGTCTCTGGGGAGTATAAGTTGACATCGTGAACGTAGTAATTTAAAAGCAAAATTATAATTAAGATTAAAAACAGATAGCTGGTTGTTTTTGTGAGTTTCGGCAAAACAATAGGCTTGCTCTCAAGAAAAATCCAAAACATCCCCAACGCAGAAGCAAAAACCAAACCCAGCAACTTAATGTCTTGAAAAGGATGCTGAAAACTCTCCGAATATAGAATGGGAAGAGCCAAGACGCTTATAAATAGAGGGGCATGTTTTAATACAAACCGCGCCCCTCGCACATCAACAAGTGTTTGGGTCATCAAGCCATTCCGCCCACCTAGAAAGCGTTAACTTAGTATCCGCCTACAGAATGAGCGCTAACGGAGTGTCCGCCCACAAAATGTCCACCCACAGAATGTCCGCCCACAGAATGAGTACCAACGGAGTGTGCGCTCACAGAATGAGCACCGACAGAGTGATGGTGCAGTGAATGATCCGACGCTTGAGCAGCTGGCACCGTCAAAGACGAGAAAAGAACCGCTGACAGTGCGAAATAAAATAGGGATTTAGACATGTTACCTCCTTTGTTTTCATAAAACTATAGTCATATAAAAAAAGATTGTCTACAACAATGATCTGACGACGTGCACACGCCCAGTACGATGAGGCGCGCTCGGGCCCGGTCTCACTAAAGCTCGCGCACGCCACGTGCGCGTAGGGCCTCCTTAGCCTGACTAGAGATACGTGGGCATGAACCAAGATCTATGTATTTTAAATGTTTAAGTCCCAGCACGCCCTTGTCTGTGATGTCCGTCATCCCCATCACCGAAAGCCAGCGTACCTCTTGGAGGTGGGCAAGTCCCGCGTCCCCAAGATTTATACAGCCACAAAGACTTAGGTTACGTATATGGGCAAGATGGACGAGATCTTCGTTGGTCGTATTCCCATCAAACACGCAAACCAAGGGAGCCATGGCAAATCTCCCTTTAATCAAAGGCAGGTCCTCTCTATTGTAGATCACAAACCTGTTTGTCTGCTTGTTTGTAATGAGTCTGTCTAGCCCCACCCGGGCAAACTGGTGACACGTTTGCCTGAACACTTTCAGCGTCTTAAAATCAAGCCGCTTCGCAACCTCAAGCCATGCCTTGTCAACAAAGGGGTACGCGACTTGATTTCTGGGCATGGGCCTTCCCACACCTTCATCACTCTCCAAGGGTAGGCTTGCCCTGAGCACTTGAGGGTATGCACACGACAGTGTCACACACAGGATTATCAGTAATCTTCTCATCTCACCCTTCTTATCCGATCACGCGCACACCCCGCATACGCAGGGTTTCCCGCATCTCTTGAGACACCATCTTACAGCCAATAAGGCATAAAAATGTAACCTTCTCAAGATGGGCAATGCCCGCATCTGTGATCTTAATGCAGTATAGAAGAGCCAAGCGACGGGCGTTTTTAAGGCACGCAAGACCTGCGTCCGTCAAACCCACGCCTGACATAAGCTCTAGATCAGTGACATGGGCAAGGTGAGTAAGATCGGCGTCCAAGAAAAAGCGCGCTTGCACTGAAACCCGAACACCATAGTCAAACTTTTGGCCCATAAGGGGGAGGCCTTCTTTTGTTTTTACGAGGATGACGGTTCTTGAATGTCTTAAGACATCTTTGTCAAACCCCAGCCGGGCAAACCGACGGCACGTCAGCCTAAAATTCTTTAGGCTTTCGGCCTTAAGCCACTTTGCCACCTGACACCAACCTTCATCGGGGAGCTCCGGCACATGGACTATGTTTGTGCGGGGATCTTCCTGAATTTCATCACCTTCCAAGGGAGAGCTCCCCAAAAGATCCGGCACCCCGTTCAAGAGCGCCGCCACAAAGAAGAACCAAAGCACCTTCACCATGATCTTAAGGGGCCATCAGGTGCTTGGTGAAGAAACCAACAACGGCAGCATATGCCTTTTCTCTGGCGTCTTGTGACCCTGACAGGGTAGCCCCTAACGTAATCCTAGACATCAAATAGCCCGCGTAGGCTGATCTCAAATAAACTCTTCCATCGGGATCCTTAAAGGTTTGGCCATCCTTGCTAAAACGCACCCAGGCATTTGAGAAATTTTGTACGTCGGGAAGGCAAACCGCTTCATCCCCGGTCTGCATATCAAAGGCATGCCCGACACCAGGGAAGGTGGACCAGGTAATGTCACCTTCTACCCTTTTGAAATAAGTCTCAACGGGTTTGAGGGGCGTGTAGTCGTCCGCCTCACCAAAGAGCACGTGGGTAGGGACGCGCGTCACCTCACGGCGGTGTTGAATAGGAAATGGGTAAAACAGAGCGCAAGCACTCATATCCACCTTTGGTTGCAGATATGCACGCACACGCTCAAGACACATCTCCAGCGCCACATTACCGCCCCTGGACCATCCCATAATCCCCATCCTTTGGCCTTTAAGGCGCGGATGGGTTGTAAAGATTTCAGCGATGCGGGAGGTGGCAATAATCTGTTGTTCAAGGGGAACATCTAATTGCGCTGCGGCGGATCCTCCTTCATAGGACTGTGCGCCTGCCCTCCCGTCGAGCTCTCGCATGTTAGCGGTATATCCCGCATCCGGTGAGGCCATAATACTGGCAAAACCGTGCTGGGCAAGAAGTTCCATGACAGGAAAATAAGTATCCATCACGGGCCCATCGCTCCCGTGGCACAACACAACGCCAGGACATGGGCCGTCGTCTTCTGGGAACCTGACAAAGCTATAACTTGGATGAAGGGTGCTCATGGGTGACTTAGCACGCACAACTGGAAAAAGCGCTCCCCAGTTGTGATAAACAGCCTCATAATCAGGCGTGAAGGCGATACTATCTTGTGCCTTCAGGGGGAAAAGGGGCAAAAGGAGAGGCACGTATTTGACATGGGGGTACTTGTCCCACATCCCTTCCTTGGCTAGTCACGCTTGCGCCACGGGCGTAGAGAGATCCTCAATGTCACTCCACCTGAGAAAAAAGGAACAGGTGACGCGTTCTTGAGCGTCTCTTTCATCAATTCTTTGAATCAGATCCCCTCTTCTCACACGCGCGTCAAACTCCGTCCACTCGCCCCCTTGGGTGCCAGACGAAGCCAAAAGCGCAGAAGTTAATGTGAGAACTAAAGAAGAATATAAGAGAATTTTTTTAAACAATTTTCAAAATCCACAAATAGACAATCGGACATGTATGGCAGATTTTCACATTCTTTTCAATTTATTTTTTCCCTTTTTTTACGCTTTGATAAGGAATTTTCGTTACAATATACGTAGATAACGATTAGAAAAGTGCGTGCATCATGATGGCCCGTGAACACTTCGAGTATATGTTGACACCGGACGGAGGGCGCATCCGCTATCGTTTCTGGCCAAGCACCTGCGCAGTGGCACCAAAAGCCTCTGTAAAGACAATTCTTTTGATGCAAGGCCGCGCCTCATTTATGGAAAAATTTTCTAAAATTATCGAAACATTACAGGGCAAGGGATACCATGTATGGAGTTTTGATTGGCGTGGACAGGGGCTGTCTTCTCGCATGACAAAAAACCGTCACAAGGGTCACATTGATTCCTATGAGACGTACCTCCAGGACTTGCGCCAACTCCTCCACTTGATCATTTT
>JAIUNT010000046.1 GCA_020161545.1 Pseudomonadota bacterium | reverse complement strand
TTATATCAGCCATTTTGACACCGCCCGATGTCTTGAGTATGCTAGGTTTGGCGTGTCCCTTGTACGCGCTGTTTGAAATATCGATTCCCCTTGTAAAGTGGGTTGAATCAAAGCGCGGTACTCGCGAAAACACATGAGCGGAGTAAACATAAAATGCATGATATACGATGGATCCTTGAAAACCCTGAGCACTTTGACGGCCTGATGGCACGTAGGGGACTTGGACCATTGTCCCATGAGATTGCAAAGATGGACGCGGCGCGTAAGGCGTGTGTGGCCAGGCTCCAGGATCTTCAAAGCGAGCGCAACCTTGTGGCCAAGGATATTGGCGCGCGCATGGCCAAGAAAGAAGATGCGACAGCCCTCATGGCCAGAGCGAGCGAGCTAAAGGAAATTATTCCCGCCCTGGAAGTCGAGGAAAAAGAAGCCTCTGAAACGCTTTTTAACTATGTTGCAGCCCTGCCCAATAGCCTGGACGCGGACGTACCAGCGGGCAATAACGAAGCCGACAACGTCGTGCGCATCACATGGGGGGATATCCCGTCCTACGACTTCACCCCCAAGTCCCACTATGATCTGGGTGAAGGCCTTGGCCTTATGGACTTTGAGGCTGCTGCAAAGCTTGCTGGTGCGCGCTTTGTGGTCCTCAAGGGCGCCCTTGCACGTCTTGAGCGTGCGCTCACCTCCTTTATGCTGGATCACCACGCAAGCGCTTACGGGTATACGCCCGTCTCGCCTCCTTATCTTGTGCGCTCAGCGTGTATGTTTGGGACGGGACAGCTGCCAAAGTTTGCGGACGATTCCTTTGCGACTACCGATGGGCGCTGGCTGATCCCCACATCTGAGATTTCCCTCACGAACCTGGTGCGTGAAGAAACCTTGGAGCCAAGCGCGCTTCCCATGCGCTATGTTGCGGCGACTCCCTGCTTTCGTTCCGAGGCAGGTGCGGCCGGGCGAGACACGCGTGGTATGATTCGTCAGCACCAGTTCCATAAGGTTGAGCTTGTCAGCATCGTCCATCCCGACGCTTCGAAACAAGAGCACGAACGCATGCTTGAGGCCGCCCAGTCTGTCCTGCAAGCACTCAAGCTGCCTTACCGTGTTGTGACACTGTGTCAGGGAGACACCGGCGCCACTGCGCGTAAAACCTATGACATTGAAGTGTGGCTGCCCGGTGACAACGTTTACCGTGAGATTTCAAGCTGTTCTAACACAGGAAGCTATCAAGCCCGCCGTATGGAAACACGTCTCAAAGAAAAGGACGAGCGCGGCGCCCTGAAGTATCCCCACACCCTCAATGGATCTGGTGTGGCCGTCGGGCGCGCCCTTGTGGCCGTTCTTGAAAATTATCAACAAGCCGATGGATCGATTCTTGTTCCCGAGGTACTGCGCCCCCTTATGGGCGGACAAGAAAGGATTACCCATGGTCAGAACTGAGAACACTAAAGACCTGCGCATTTTAATTTCCAACGATGATGGCGTACACGCGCCTGGCATTAAGGTGCTTGAAAACATTGCCCATACCTTGACCGATGACGTGTGGGTTGTGGCGCCGGAAAGCGAGCAAAGTGGCGCGGCGCACTCCTTGACCTTGCGCCGCCCTTTGCGCATTCATAAAATCTCCCCGCGTCGCTTTGCCGTGGACGGGACGCCTACGGACTGTGTCATGGTGGCGGTCTCCAAGATTTTTGAAGGGGACAAAAAACCAACGCTGATGCTGTCGGGCATTAACCATGGCTCGAACATGGGCGAGGACGTGACCTACTCGGGCACCGTTGCGGCGGCCATGGAGGCGACGCTTTTGGGCATACCCTCCGTTGCCTTTAGCCAAGTCACAAAGCCTGGTCAAAACGTGAAGTGGGCAACCGCTGAGCATTTTGCGCCCTTGGTTTTGAGGGATCTCTTGTCCGTGGGATGGCCCAAGAGCGTGCTTATGAACGTGAACTTCCCGAACCTTGTGACGTCCTCCGTCAAGGGCGTTCGGTACGTGTCCCAAGGGCTTCGCAACATTCGCGATAGCCTTGTGGAGTGGAAAGATCCGCGTGGCAACACCTTCTTTTGGATTGGCGGCGCGGACCGCGACGATAGCCCCACAGAACAAGACACGGACCTTGAGGCCATCCAGCAAGGGTATATTGCGGTCACACCCCTTCATCTTGATCTGACCCACACCCATACGTTGCACACACTTCAGCAGCGTTTCCCCCGTGACAGTGATGTTGTTTCGTTCAAGAAGGAGGCAAGCTAGTGAGGACGACCCTTCGTGTATCGCCATTGTTGCTGAGTCTTTTTCTGAGCGCGTGTGCGGACCGCACGGATCCTCCAGCGCCAGTTGTTCACGGGGATGAGCGGCGTAACAAAACGCCAAAAGCTTTTGAAATGCCAAAGGAAGTCTACAAGCCACCTGCAAGCTCCAAAAGTGAGGATGAGAGCGCGTTCTCTTCATCCTCGTCCTCTTCTTCAAAGGCCAGCGATGATAGAATTGTCCTGCGGGAGCACCCTGAGCCTAAAGAGGAAGAAGAGCCCGTTCCGGAAAAGATTGTTCTGCGTGCCCACAAAGACGAGAAGCAAGACGTCGAAGACTCTTCTTTTGAGGATGAGATTCTAGGGTCGCTGGAAAACGTACCGGACAAAAAGAAAGAAGAGAAAAAGAAAGACCTTAAAAAAGAGCCTCTTAAAGACCAAGGCGCTTCCAACCAGCTTGAGGACCAAGATACACCGCAGGAAAGTGTGCCTGAAACACAAGCAGACGCCAAAGAGCATGAATCTTTGAAAGAAGATGCTCAGAAAAAGCTTCCGCCTCAAAAGGCCAAAAATGAGCGGCCTGCACAGGAGGAAGAGGACTTTTTCCACGATGACACGGCCCCAAAGGATGGGCTTAAAGGCCCCACAAAGACTGATGCGTCAAAAAAAGAAGAAGCTAAGGCCGTGGCCGATATGCCCCCCGCATCCGATGGGACAAAGCCAGCCGCTTCTGGGCCCGTGCGCTTTTCCTGGCCTGTGACAGGGGCGATTTTGAAGGAGTTTTCCCAGGACTCTGCCTCAAAGCGTAACGACGGCATTAATATTGCGGCTGCCTTTAAGACGCCTGTGAAGGCGGGCAGGGCAGGTACCGTTGTTTATTTGGGCAACGATATCAAAGGATTTGGTAATCTTATCCTTGTGAAGCACGATGGGCCCTGGATGAGTGCGTACGCCCATCTTGACGGATTTACCGTAGCCCAAGGTGCACGCCTTCAAGAGGGGCAAGTCCTTGGGTATGTTGGTAAAAGTGGTGGGGTAAAAGAGCCTCAGCTGCACTTTGAGGTGCGCAAGAATTCAACGCCTGTGAACCCTCGGGATTTCCTAGGGTAGTTGTCCCGGGTTGCGTGACTATACAATAAAAGAAGGAATGCTAAATGAAAGTCGTGGCGCGTGCCCAGGGGTTCACGAAAGAGGTGACTCAGTCCTGTGCAGTCTTTGAATACGGGCCCCTGGACGCGCCCATGAACGCCGCCGTCTCACGCATTGAAGGGCGCTATCCTGACGCACACTTTGCCTTGAATGAAGTCTGTCATGAGCTGGCGTACATCCTTGATGGGGAAGGCTTTATCGTGACGCCCCAGGCAAGGCGGTCTCTTCGCGCAGGGGATCTTGTGATGATCAAACCGGGTGACCTTTATGCCTGGGAGGGGAGTATGACCCTTTACATGGTCTGCACACCTCCCTGGGACGCTGGGCAGCACAAGAACGTCGCTTAGAGGTCTATTTACCCACGTCAGTGGGCAGGAAATCAAAATAGCTGTCTGGAAAGGGCTCGTTTCTTAGGGTGAAGTGCCACCATTCTTGGACGTAGTTTTTAAATCCGGCGGCGTCCATCATGTCTTTCAGACGCGTACGCCTTTCATGGAAACGTGGCTCTACAACCGTACTTTCATAGCGGGAGGTAGCATCGAATAGATCAAAGGACGTGCCCATATCCAATGTCCCATCATCCAGATAGGGTACCCTTCGTCCATCGAGCAGAACACGCTGACTCACTTCAACAGGTTTAACATTCAGTCCAATCTCAATCAGCGTGACATCAACGGTGGACCCACGGCTGTGGCTAGATCTTTCAGCGACGTAACCGAGCTCAAAAACCCGGGACTTGTCCACGTGCGGGTAATAGCAATCTTGCGCGAGCACATCGCGGTGATCTTTGCTCCAGGTCATGAAAGCGTCAACGGCGCGTTGTGGGCGATAGGTGTCGTAAATAACAAGGCAGTAGCCTTGTTCATGGGCAAGGGATTGTGCGACTTTTAGGGCTTCAGCGGCCTGCCGGGTCAAGACAGGTTTTGCATCCTCATAACCGGGCACCACGCGGCCTAAAAAGTTCTCAGATGTTGCGTAACGCATTGACACTTTAAGGGAAGGATCAACCTGGGTGATATCCACAAACTCTCCTGCGTTCGAGGATGCTTGAGCGGCGCTTGCAAGAAAGATAAAAAGACACGAAAGAAGGTGCTGTCCCATTGAAACTCCCTTGCTCTACACATGGTTAAGCGTAGGCAAGAGAGATTTTCAAGTCAAGGGACCTTTGGGTGAGACTTTCGTCATCAGACAAGAAGAGGCTCGCACGGTGCTGGCTTGCTCAACGATGGTACCTCTTTCAGGCTCAAGACAAGTGAAGCCCCTTATAGTGGGTCAGCAGGCTTAAGATTTTAACATGCACTGCGCCTTTGGCATCTTTCGTGACCCTATAAACCAGCCTATTTTTCTGATCAAAGCGGCGCGAGTAGAGATTTTCCTCCACACGCAAAGCTTCAGCGCGTCCTGTTGCTTCGTTGATGTGAACAAGATAGGGATCCTTCTTAATCTCGTCGATGAATCTCTCCAACTTAGCTTGCGCACCGTTCAGGGACACAAGGGTCTTTTTTTCCTTCTCTGCGCGTTTGCTGTAGGTAACGCTGACACTCAGGGGTGTCGACACTGATGGTGAAGTAGAAGAGGACCGTGTGGGCTCTGTGCTGGAGGAAGCGTTAGACGATGAGGACGTCACCGGTTTTGTGTGATCATACTGGGCGCGCACGTTGGAAAGGGCACTTCCTTCGCCGCCTGTGTATGTGTCGGATGACGTGGAGGTACGCGCTTCTTGCTTGCGGTACAGATCACTTAAAACACGCTTGCGCTCATTTCTTATGTCGGAGATGAGGGCTTTGTAAAGGGGTAGACGGCCCTCAAGGGCTCCGTAGGTTTGGGACAGCTCCATAAAACGCGCTGGGTCTTGCGTCCCCGTGTCCTCACAGGCAGCTTTAAGGTGCTTGAGACCATCCGTAAGCTCGGCGTGCATGTGGGAAATTTTATCTGTGGCCAGAGCTTGCACCTCACTCGCGTCAGCTGCAAGTCTGTTTAAGGTATCCGTCGCAAATTTGAGATAGTGATTCTTGACCGATGCACGAATATAATTTTCAAGGGAATTCGGCGTTGTTTTCGACTGCGCAGCCGGTTTCCTTGCATTTGGCTTATCCTTACCTTTGCCCTTGCCGCCTGGTTGTTGGATTGCCTTCTTTGGTTCTAAGGCTTGGATGCTGGTACGATCCAAACCAAGATTTTCAAGGTGTTGTTTGATCTCATAGTAGACTTTTGCATCTTTCTGGCCCCCCAAGGCACACAAAGCACGAAAACGTGCAATGAAGAATTTAGTCATATATTCTTTTGATGTAAGGGAGTAGTGCGTGGCTTGGTGGATAAGGATTCTTGCTTGTGTAAGCGCTTTTCTACGCTCACCTGGATTCTTCATAGCAAAAGCATTTTCAACGTCAATATAATATTGACAGGTTATAAGTGTGTTTTTGAAACTAGCTCTATGCGTATCTGGTATATAATGAACAAGCATTGCTTCCTTGCATGCTTTGAGCAGCTCTGCTGCCTGAGCAAACATTCCTGAGAACGCAAGCTCTTCAGCAACGGAGATCGCGCAATTCATGACAGCTAAATCATGGGACTTTGTCTTCACCAGATGTGTAATGTGCTCAATATAAGGAAGAGCGTGGTGTGTCAGACCCAGCCTAATATGTGCATTAATAATGTGTATCAGCGTTTTATGTTGGTAATCTTCCACGTCAAAAGGAAATTCATCTAAAAGTGCCAGAATTTTCTCATCATCATGGACCTTACTATAGGTAGCAGTGCAAGCATCAATATAGAGTGTCTTAAATGCGCGTTGCTCTTCAACTGTTTGCAGGGAACGGCCTGTGTCATAGTGGGCAATGGCATCGTCGGCGAGCTTTTTCTGCGCGAGGGGGTTCCCATGAAAAAGCGTTATGTCTTCTGCGAGAAGATTGCCTATAACAAAATGAGCATAGCCCTCAAGTGTGCCTACTCTTTCTTCGTAGGTCTTGAAGTAACTATGTGCTTGTTCTAGAAGAGCCCTTTTAGCGGGTAGTTTGGCAAGTGAGGCAGCGTGATCTCTCTCAGCTGCGCAATAGGTCAATGTTTGTGTCGCATCAAGGTAACAGGTCGCAGAAATGGATGCAGGGTTTAGAGCAAGGAGCCGCTGATAGAATCCGTATGACTCAGCATCACTTTTTGCATATCTGTGTAAGGCAGCTGTGGCGTTGTGGGAAAATATTTGTTTGCTTTCTTGTGGCTCGCTCTGGAGGAGTGTATTGATCTCGTTTGTAAATTTTTGTTTGGTATCATGCAGCAAGAGCTTGGTAAAGGCGAGACTTCTGGCTGTTGGTGATGCATTCTCGCACAGTGTGTCAAAAGTCAGACCATCTTTGCGTGGGAGGTTTTTAGCATAGGACAAAGCGAAGGAGGCTATCGTCGTGGCGCAGTCCTCATCACAAAGACCAAAGTTTAGTTTGCTCATGTCCATGGAGGGTGTAAACGTATTCAGCGCGCTCTCGTAGTTGCCGAGCCCGAACAGCATTCCACCACTTGAGTGCGTGGGTGCACGAGAGGTGGGGCCAAGATCCTCCAGGGCGCTTGCCCCAACATGTCCCAAAAATAGTGTACTCACAACTGAGCAAGAAAGTAAAAAGCGTTTCATGATTTAACCCAAATGAACCATGATTCTTATATGGTTTATAAAAAAATGTTATCAATGTTTTTTTGTATTATTTTGATGTGTGATTGATTTTATTGCGGTTTTTTTCCGAAAATGGGCACGTTACTTGACGATGCGAAATAACGCGCCCCTTGTGTTACTTGGTCAGGCCGCAAGCAAGGAACAGATCACGCAGCTGCCTCACTGAATAATCCAACAAAGTATCATGCTGTGCCAGCGTGAGTGCGGCTAGCCTTTGATCCCTTGGGGTGCCTGTGCGGATCAGCCTGATTTTGCTGTGGGAACCCTTGCCAGACTTTACGTCAAAGGTCGCTCTCTCAAAAGCAGGTGAAGTGGCAAGGGCTTCAATGAGTGTGCGTACGTTCTCGTTGGTCACGTCCAGGTGGTGGAGAGCCATGATACTTGTAAAGGTTTTGGCGGCCGTTCCGCCCAGGAAGCTCGGCGACAGGGGGGCCGGGATAAAAACAGGTGTCGTCTCAACTTGCGTTGAGCTTGACGCAGGGGAATCCCAGGTGACATTCCCATCCGCCAGTGCCTTTGGAAAGTCGAGGGGCAGGCCGTGTGCCTCAAGCACTTCTTTGCGGAGGTTGTGAGTCGGCGCACTGGATGGGATTTCAAGGGCCGAGCCGGCATCAAGCGCGGCTGCACGCGCCTGCTCTTTGCGCCTGTCAGACTCTTTTAGGTTAAAAGCGTGCATCAAGCGACCTTTTTCGGCGCGCATGACGTCAAGGGCGCGCTGCGCTGCGCTCAATCCATGGGAGGTAGAGGGACTTGATGAGGAGGATGAGCTAGAGCTAGAGGGTGATGTCTCAATGGCCCCAGGCGTGCATGCCATGATGGTCTTATACGCCATCAAAATAGGTTCCTTGAGGGTGAGGAATTCACTATCTCCTACTGCCGCGATCTCCTCTAAGATTTCACCAGCTTCTCTTTTGCAATTTGACAGAATACTTGTGCGGATAAGGCTTGCAACGTCGCAGGATATGGAGGGGGAAGCTGCTGCTGTCTTGGGGCCTTTTGTCACGTGAGGTGCAAAGACATCCGGATGCTGTGCCTTGGCTTTGGTGAGGAGTGCACCCTTTTGCTTGGTGTAAAGTGTCTTTAAAGGACCAGAAGCTTTCTTGATGGCAGCGTCAAAGGTGGCAATGGCATTTTGAAAATAGGGCGCAGATACGGGCTGGCTAAAGTTAACCTCCTTGAGACAATCCATGGCCTTTTTGTGGTCGCCACCTTGCCTGAAAAGGTCAGCTAAATGGATGGTGTCCTCGTAAGTTCTTGCTTCTTTCTTCATACACTTTTCTATAAACTGTACGGCCTCTAGAGGGCGCTTCTGGTTAATGAGAGAGAGGGCTACGAGCTTGCCCGCCTCTTGTACTATTTCCTTGTCAGGCGTACGCGCGAGGGTGAATTTGGCAGCGTTAATAGCATCTGCGTAGTGTCCCGTATGAAATGAACACTGGGTCCCAAGAATACCCATATTGGCGGTAAGATGAGGGGAGTCAGGGTATTGTGATATGAGTGTCTTCCAGTGATTATGCGCAGTATCGTGCTCTCCCACACCGATAGCTGCCAATAAGGCCAATTTATAGTCACCTACAGATATGTCAGTCCCGGCAACTGTCAAGAGACGCGTAGCTAGTTCAAAGAAGTGCGCATTATCAAAGCTGGCATTGGCGACGCGGCACGCCATGCGTAGGAGCGTTGTATCCTCAGGCTTTGATGTGAGGAGTCTGGTAAGAACAGTTTTACCGTGATGTACAACATGAGCTTTGCGCGTGGGCTCCTCACAGCGCTCAATGGCGTTTAAGTAAAAGTACGCAGCCAAATAGTCAAATTCATATTCGTGCATATTAAAAAGACTATCCGAGGACTCATATAAAGTGAGGGCGCCCTCTTCATCACCTTGCTTACAGCAGTGGGCGTAGGCTGCGATTGTTTGTTTTGCGACATCATCGTCAACAGTAAGCCTTACGGTTATTTTATCCTGCTCCTGAAGAAAAGCCATTTCTTTCCAGGGGCTTGCCATGAGAGATGCGCATGTGAGAAATGTTGTGAGCGCAAGAGTAGCGTGAAATGTGCGAATGTAAGGCATATGTAAAGCTCGTAATACAGGAAGAGCTACATGTATATTACTCTCTCATTCATTGTCAATGTTTTTAAAAAGTGCAAAAAAACCAGACAAGGCAACTCCTTGTCTGGTTTCAATGGTAAAGGACTTTTTAGATATGAATGGCGCGTCCCAGAGCAGACAGGGCCGCTTCCTTCACAGCCTCACTTGTGGTGGGGTGGGCGTGGCAGGTTCTTGCGATATCCTCGCTAGAGGCACGGTATTCCATGGCGAGTGCTGCTTCCCCAATGAGGGTACCTGCGTCCGCGTGGATAATGTGAACACCCAAAACCTCGTCCGTTTGCGCATGGGCCAGAATCTTCACAAACCCTTCCGTTGCGCTTGTGGCGCGGGCGCGGCTGTTGGCGGAGAAGGGGAACTTGCCCACGGTAAAGGGGACGCCTTCCTGGGCCAGCTGCTCCTGGGTCTTGCCCACAGATGCCACCTCAGGAGAGGTATAGATCACAGCCGGAATGGCACCGTAGTTCACATGGGGCTTTTGTCCCACCATGCCTTCAACACAGGCAACCCCTTCTTCTTCTGCCTTGTGGGCCAGCATGGCGCCGCCAATGACGTCACCAATGGCGTAAATGCCAGGCACGCTTGTGGCAAAATCGTGGTTCACAGGGATAAAGCCGCGCGCGTCCAAGGATAGCCCAATTTTGTCCAAATCCAGCCCTTGGGTATAGGGGCGCCTTCCCGCGCAAGATAAGAGCACGTCACAGGAAAGGGTTGACTCAACGCCGCCTTGGGAAGGGGACGTCACAACGGTGAGGCCCTTTTTCGTCTGGTCCACACGCATGACTTTGGTGGACAGTAAGAAATCCATCCCTTGGTTTTTGAGGCTCTTAGTGAGCGCGAGGCAGACTTCTTTGTCCATGGAGGGCACGAGGGAATCCAGATACTCAATGACCGTGACCTTTGCGCCCAGGCGACGCCACACAGATCCCATCTCCAAACCAATGTATCCGCCCCCGATAATGACAAGGTGCTCAGGTACCTTAGCAAGACTTAAGGCGCCCGTTGAGGTAACCACGGTTTTCTCATCAATGGTCACACCAGGCAGCTCCGTTGGCGCAGAGCCCGTTGCGATGATGATGCGGGGAGCCGAAAGCTCACGGGTTCCGTCTTTGCCCTTAACGGAGACGCTCGTCGTGCTTGTGAAAGAGGCGTAGCCTTGCACAAAGGTGACCTTGTTCTTTTTGAAAAGAAAGGTGATTCCCTTTGTAAGGTCTTCAACAACTTTATCCTTGCGCGCCAACATCTTACCCAAATCAACGGAAACACCTTTGGTTGTGATGCCGTGGGCAGCCAGATCGTCGCGCGTATGAACGAAAAGATGGGAGGACTCAAGGAGCACCTTTGAGGGGATACAGCCCACATTGAGGCAAACACCCCCCAATGTGTCGCGGGAGTCGACGCACGCGACATTCATGCCAAGCTGGGCCGCGCGAATGGCTGCCACATAACCGCCGGGTCCCGCGCCCAAAATAATCAAATCGAAGGATTCAGCCATCACAAGGGCTCCTTTTCTATATTTTTTTGTTAGATATCGAGGAGAAGTCGCTCTGGGTCTTCAATGCACTCTTTCACCCGTACGAGGAAAGTCACAGCCTCACGGCCATCCACCAAACGGTGGTCGTAACTTAGGGCCACATACATCATGGGGCGAATCTCAATTTTGCCGTCAATAACCCGGGGACGCTCTTCAATCTTATGCATGCCCAGAATACCTGACTGGGGAGGATTGAGGATGGGGGTCGACATGAGAGAGCCAAAAATACCGCCATTGGTGATGGTAAATGTGCCGCCTGTCATGTCCTCCATGGACAGCTTGCCGTCCTTTGCCTTGCGTCCCAAAAGTCCAATGTTTTTCTCAACATCGGCAAAGCTCATGTGATCTGCGCCGCGCACAACGGGGACAACCAGACCCTGGGGTGAGGACACCGCCACGCTGATATCGTAATAGTTTTTATAGACGATCTCGTCCCCCTGGATCTCGGCGTTAATGGCAGGGATCTCTTTGAGTGCCAGGACACAGGCTTTTGTAAAAAAGGACATAAAGCCAAGCTTCACGCCGTGCTTCTTCTCAAAAGCTTCCTGGTAACGCTTGCGGGTGGCCATGACGGCGCCCATGTCAATCTCGTTAAAGGTGGTCAGCATGGCGGCGGTGTTTTGGGCTTCCTTCAAGCGCACGGCAATACGCTGGCGCAGGCGTGACATCTTCACGCGCTCTTCAAGGGGACCTTGGGCGACGCTTGCAACCGTTGCAGGAGCGACTGGAGTTTGGGAAGCACCACTTGCCACCGCTTGAAGCACATCCCCCTTAATGAGGCGTCCGTCTTTGCCCGTGCCCACGATGGCGCTCAGGTTGAGCGCATTTTCTTCGGCGATTTTACGCACAGCTGGCGAAAGCTTTGGATCCAGAGAAGCAGTCGTAGGCGCCGCGGGAGCTGCGGCAATGGGGGCAGGGGCACTCACAGGTGCTGCTTGGGGTGCTGGTGCAACGGGGGCAGGGGCTGCTTCAGCCTGTGGCGCAGACGCGGTGGCGCTGGCGTCAAGCTCACCCAGTAAGTCTCCCACGCCCACTGTTGCGCCTTCGGCGGCTGACACACTTGTCAAGACGCCCGTCACGGGTGCGTTCACCTCTAAGGTCACCTTATCCGTTTCAAGCTCAAGAAGGGTTTCATCGGCCTTGACCATTTCCCCAACTTTTTTCAGCCACTTTGCAACGGTGGCCTCGGTGACGGATTCTCCTAGGGGGGGAACTTTAACGGCGTTTACCATGGTTTTGAATGCTCCTTCTTATATAACTTTATGACAAGCGGATTGCTTCTTGAATAAAACGCTCTTCTTCCGCTTTGTGGCGGGACAAGAGGCCCGCGGCGGTCGCGGCAGCCTCCGGGCGTCCCACATAGCGCGGACGCGGATTTTTAAAGTGTGCGGCGACAAGGACTTTCTCCAAGCGCCTGTCAATGAAGTGCCATGCGCCCATGTTTTCCGGCTCCTCTTGGCACCACACGACGTCTGCCGCTTTGTAAGGCGCAAGCATCTTCACAAGGCGCGCCTCAGGATAGGGATAGAACTGCTCCTGACGCAGGACCAGAATCTCGTTATTTTTCGCGACTGTCAGCGCGTCCATGAGCTCATAATATACTTTACCAGAGCACATGATAATACGCTTTACTTTTGCGGGTTGGATCTTATCCATGCGCGGGTCGGCGATAATGGGCTGGAAGGCAGTGCCTGGTCCAAAGTCCGCAAGGGCGGACGCCGCACGCTTGTCTCGCAAAAGAGATTTCGGCGTCATGATGATAAGGGGCTTGCGCACGGGGCGGTGCAGCTGGCGGCGCAGGATGTGGAAGTAGCTTGCTGGTGTAGAGCAATTGGCCACAATCAGGTTGTCCTGGGCACAGGCCTGGAGATAGCGCTCAAGGCGCGCTGAGGAGTGCTCAGGCCCCTGGCCCTCATATCCATGGGGCAAGAGCATGACAAGACCAGACAGGCGCAGCCACTTGGCCTCACCCGCCGCAATAAACTGGTCAAAGATGACTTGAGCGCCGTTGGCGAAGTCACCAAATTGCGCCTCCCACATCACAAGGGCTTGGGGATCCGCCAGTGTATAGCCAAGCTCGTATCCAAGGACAGACGCCTCCGCCAGAGGGCTGTCCACAATCTCAATGTGTCCCTTAGCGTTTGCAAGATGGGCAAGGGGCACGTAGGTTGCATCATTTTTTTGATCAACCAGGACTGCGTGGCGGTGGGAGAAAGTCCCGCGTCCTGAGTCTTGACCGCTCAGGCGCACAGAAAACCCTTCCTTCAAAAGGCCTCCAAAGGCAAGGGCCTCACCGGTCGCCCAGTCAAATCCTTCCCCTGAAGTAAACATTTGCTCCTTGGTCTTAAACAAGCGCGCAAGTTTATCATTAAGGGCAAAGTCGCCAGGAATCACGACGAGCTCCTTACCAAGGGCGCGCAAGACTTCCATGGAAAGACCTGTCTCAGGCTCAGTGCCCTCGGGCCACTTCTGCGTGATGCCAGACCACACACCCTCCAGCCAGTCCGCCTTAGAGGATGTAAAGGAGGAAGCCGCATCAAACTCGCCTTGAAGGGCCGCGTGGTTGTCATCGAGCGCCTTTTGCGCCGCTTCTTGTGTGATGACGCCTTGGCTGGCAAGCCGCTCAGCATACAGCGTGCGCGTTGTGGGCTTTTTGGCAATGGCCGCGTACATAAGAGGCTGGGTAAAGGAAGGCTCATCCATCTCGTTGTGGCCATGGCGGCGATAGCAGAACATGTCAATGACCACATCGCGGTGAAAGGTTTGACGGTATTCTGCGGCCAGGCGCGAGACCCAGATCACGGCCTCCACATCATCGCCGTTCACATGGAAGACGGGGGCCTGCACCATTTTCGCCACATCAGAGCTGTAGGGAGAGGAGCGTGACTTATTGGGGGATGTTGTAAACCCAATCTGGTTGTTCACAATAAAGTGGATTGTGCCACCCGTGCGGTAGCCAGCAAGGTCTGACAACAAAAGGGTCTCTGCCACAAGGCCTTGTCCAGCAAAGGCTGCGTCGCCGTGAAGTAACACGCCCATGACCTCTTTGCACGCCGTGTCAGCGCGCTGTTGTTGCTTGGCGCGCACCTTCCCCACGACCACAGGGTTGACGGCCTCAAGGTGGGAAGGATTTGCGGTTAAAGATAGTTTCAAGGTTTGTCCACCGAAGGAGCGTTCTGAAGAAGCGCCTAGGTGGTACTTCACGTCCCCCGAGCCTTGTACGTCCTCGGGAGTTGCGGACTTGCCTTGGAATTCAGAAAAGATAATACGCGGCGCTTTGCCCAAAATATTGGTCAAGACATTGAGGCGTCCGCGGTGGGGCATGCCCAGCACAACCTCCCGCACGCCGTTGGTGGCAGAGACCTCGAAAAGGGTCTCAAGGGCAGGGATCAGGCTTTCGCCCCCCTCCAGGCCAAATCGCTTGGCGCCGGGATATTTGATGGCCAGAAAGCGCTCAAAGCCTTCCGCGCGTGTGAGAGACAGAAGAGCCGCTTTCTTCTCATCCGCTGAGAGGCTTGCATGGCGCGCTTCGCACCTTTCTTGAATCCAGTGTTTTTCTTGGGGGTTCTGGATG
>JAIUNT010000045.1 GCA_020161545.1 Pseudomonadota bacterium | reverse complement strand
GCAAGCCAAAAACATCAGCTTCTCACCAAGGCCTTTCTTGAGCCAAGCCGGGCCAATCTGATTCAGCGCCTGGAGATTTTCTCGGGCAAGGACGCAGACACCTTTGCCCTCACGCGCCAAATCTTGAGCCTTGTAAAAATGCTCCACGCCGCCTGTCTTGAGATCCGGGCAGGAAAAGTCCCCGTTGACGCCGTGCGGGCTACCCGCTTTCCTGGCTTTTTCGGCAAGGAAAGCCAGCTGGGTGGGACCCTTGCACGTCACACGAACGAGAGTATGGGCACCCTGGTGACGCTTTTGTGGGATCTGGAGAAGGCCCAAAAATCCACCCACTCCCCGGCGGTTCTCAGTGAGCGTTTGCTGGTGAGGGCACACGGGCTGCTCCACGGGGGTGCTCCTCAAAAAACTGGATAATCAGCCCGGTCGCGTCAAGGGTCTGGGGCGGCGTGTCCCCCCGGGGTGAACCTTTACGCCCGCCCGGCCACGCGTGCCCACCCTGGGCAACAACATACCTCACCACATCAACGCCTTGCGCACAGCGGTAGCGCGTCACACTGATGTCTTTTTGATTGCTTTCATCGGGCACCGGATCACACCCATTTGCCTTCGCCCAAAACGTGCCTTGGTAGGCGGCCGCCTTAAGGGGTGTGTCGTCCCAAGCAGACGCGGCGCGCCCTTGGCTGAGCCCCCCTTCAAGGGGCACAGAGTGGTCAAGGCCACCGTTAATGGTCAGCACACTTGTTGCGCCGCACTTGGGGACCTTTTCATCACCAAAAAGACCGCCCACCACAGGCGCAATGGCGGCAATCTTATGGCAAAGGCGCGCGCCCACCTTGTGGGTGAGCATCGCCCCATTGGACATACCCGTGACATAAATGCGCAAGGGATCCGCGCCCTCCTTTGCAACAAGCTGGTCAATGACCATGTCAATAAAGCCCACGTCGTCAACGGCGTTCTCCATGGCGTACCCACAACAGTGCCCCGCGTTCCATGTTTTGAGCTTTTTGATGCGCTCAAATTTTCCCGTTCCGTTGGGGTAGACAACCATAAAGCCTCTGGGCAGAGCCGCATCACTCAGCCCTGTCATGGTCTTTGCCGTGTCATCGTCCCCGCCGCCCCCGTGGAGCATGATAATGACAGGCGTGGGTGTTTTGGGATCGGATACGGAGGGTTTATCGATAGTGTAGGTGCGGGTACGCCCATCTGGGGTTTCAATGCTTCCCGGTGCACCAAAAAGGGCTCCAGGTACACAGAAAACGAGCCCTATCAAAAAAAAAATATATCTTGAAATCATAGGCGCCCATCCCCCCGTCACACGTGAATCAGATAAGGTAAGTTTACCGGTGGCATGGGAAGCAGGGCAAGGAGGGTAAATCGTGCGTCATGAGCCCCGCACAACAAGGCGCAGGGCTCATGTTTGTTATTATTATGCCAAGTGTTGTCTCTTGTAGTGCTTCAGCGCCCGCAAGATCTCAACGTGAACGCGCCCGTCTGGACCCTTCTTCACTTCGTAGACAAGCCTGTTCTTCCCGTCAAAGCGGCGTGAATAGATATTTGGACCCACGCGCAGCGCTTCCGCGCGACCCGATGCAAAGTTCATGGTCACAAGGTAAGGGTCGCGGCGAATCTCATCGAGAAATGTCTCGTACTTCTCTCTCATACCTGGTTTTGTCAGTAGTGTATCAAGATCTTTGTTTGCCAGCTTGGAACGTGTGATCATCACATCTGACACCGCCATAGCATGCGCCGAAGAAGATGCGGCAGACGAGGACGCAGCGCTTGAAGAACTGCTTGGCTTAATCTTCGCGCTCTTTTCAGGAGAGGTACTGCGACTTTTCTCAAATGAGTAGAATTTACGTTCATTGGGTATTGCTGGCGCGTCCGTAGAACTGCTTGCCACAAGATCACCTGAACGTGCAGCCTCTTGGAACGCAAGGGCACGGCGCGCGAGATCAATTTCTTGTTTCATATCATAAACAAGGGTCTTGTAGGCAGCTAGATTTGCCTCAATACTGTGAAAAAGCGTCACAAGGGTGTGCATATTCTTTGCGTCTGGAATACCACCTTGATTTGACAATACACTCAAATTTTTAAGATCTTCTTTAAGTTTGTTATGTTGTTCGATGAGTGCTGGAGAGTGGCTATTGTGCACAACCTCTTCTGCTTCCGCAATTTTTTGCAAATTTTCTGCTGTAAAGCTGACGTACTGTGCCTTCAAAAAGCTACGGATCGTATCATCTGTCCCAAGAGCGGCTGCCTTTGCTTGACGTTTTACTTTTGCTCCCCTGCGACCAGGCTGACTGGGTTGTACAGCCGACTTTGAAGCGCCATGGGCTGAGCGTATTCCTTGCAAAGCTATAATCGCATTTTTCACAAAAATACGCGCTTCTTGTACCTCTCTTCCATCTTCATGCATTAAAGCAATGTAGTACACACTTAAGTACTTTAATTTTTCTTCAGTTGTTCCTTTTATATTTGCCGCTCCAAAAGTCGCGCGCGCTTGACGAAAGGCGATTTTGCGCGCGTTCATATCTGTTTTCGACGCTGCCTCCTGTAAGGCCATGTAAAGACGGATGTTTTTTGCATCTGCTAAAGCCCTCGTTTGAAAGAACTCAGGAGCATTTCCATTTTTAAAATGAGCTTCACATATATTCAACATCTCTTTTGCATCTTTAAAGAGGCCCGAAAAAGCCAATTTGAAGGCAACATCGACGTTCAAGAATGCGTCTTCATGTAAAAGCTCAATTTGTCCAAGTTCTGTCTGGGAAAGTTGCTCACCTTGGCATTGCCTCATCTCAAGCTCCATAAGCTTTTTGAGACGTTCTTTCAGAATTTGAATGTGAGGACGCGCGTGGTGCGCGTTACCCAGAGAAAGATACGCGTTGACGGCACATTGCAGTTGATTAACGTCCCATACACTCAGATCTTGAGGAAGCTCTTCGAGGGTTTCGAGTATTTTTTGATGATCACCTAATTTCCCGTATGACGTTGTAAGGCTTTCAATGTATGCACTTTTATTCTCTTTCTTTTCCTGCGGAGAGAGAAGGTCGTACCACATGTGAAAGTCTTGAACGCTTGCGTTTATCCTATCCTCTAGACCTTGCTCGTCATATTTTTGCCAAGAAAACATCCCCCGAGATTTGTAAAATCGCGGATCGTTTTCCCCAGGAAGGGTCTCGTACAGACGCAGGTTGTCCTCCAAGTTTTGGGTGACAGGCGCTCTCTTGTCCAGATCCATGATATCGTAGGACCCAAACAGAACCTGCATGGCGACGCAAATCGCTTCCATATAAGTATTTTTGTCAACAGAAACATTTAAGCGATTCATATGCGCAATAATGGCCTGATAGGCCTTATGCTTTGTCCTGGCATCGTCATGCTCGTACTCTTCCAAGGTCTCTCGTAAAGCAAGAGCACTTCCTTGGCGAGAAAAGTAAGCCTCTATAAATAAAGAAGAAATTGACGCGTGTTGCTGCTCTTTATCGGCCAGAAGAAGTTGATAAAATGCATGCGCTTGTGCTTGGGGCGTTGCTTTTGCCATAAGGTGTGAAAGACGAGCAGTTTCATCCGGCTGCGCAGCACCATTTGTTGACATAACATAAGATGTAAGTGCGTCCGCATGGTCTCGTGAGGACAACCCACAGTCTTCCTTTGCCTCGTCCATCAACGCAAGGTACGCCGCGTATGCATCCGAAAACTTTTCGTTCTTGTACAAATCACGCGCATTTAAGAGTGCGGGTGAAACAGGCGCCTCTTCCTCCACAGATGCTGATGCACACACACTGCTTGCACAGAGTGTCTCACCACCCTCGAGGGCACTTGCCTGTACATATCCAAATAAGACACATCCAAAGATTGAGCTGGATAAGAGTAATTTTTTCATTTTTTAATATCTCAACGACTTTAATTCCATTTAACTAATCATCAATTTTACCTTTTCAATAAAAATTTATGACAGAAAAAAGCATCTAATTTAGAGAGATATACCAAAGTCATTTGGAAAAAGATATATACACAGAAGAAAAATGGCGCTCAAACAAGCGTCAGGTACCGTATCCTTTAACAAGGCTGCCCACAAGCAGGTGCCAACCGTCAATAAGTACGAAGAAAATTACTTTAAAGGGAAGCGAGATCATCATGGGGGGCACCATCATCATACCCATGGACATGAGGATAGAGGCCACTGCCAGATCAATGATGATGAAGGGCAAGAAGATGATGAACCCGATTTCAAAGGCGCGGGCAAGCTCACTGATCATAAAGGCGGGAATCAGGGCTTTGAGGGGCGTGTCCTGGGGCGTTTTGACCTCGCCGGCTTTGGACATTCCAAGGAAAAGCTCCAGATCCTTTTCCCGCACGTGGGCCAGCATAAAATCGCGCAAGGGCCCCACTGCTTTATCAAAGGCCTCTTCCTCTTGGATATGTTCCTGCATATAGGGCGCGATACCCTCCTCGTAACTTTTTTGAAGGGTCGGTGCCATGATGAAGGCGGTCAGAAACAGCGCAAGGCTCACCAGCACCGTATTGGGCGGCGATTGCTGGAGCCCCATGGCGTTTCGCAAGAATGAAAAAACAATGACCACACGGGTAAAGGAGGTAACCATCATCAAAATGGAAGGGGCGAGACTCAAGACCGTTAAGATCAAGATCATTTGCAGCATGCGACCCGTAAAGGTCCCCCCGCCCTCACCCATGTCAAGGGACAGGGTTTGGGCGCACGCCACGCCCACAAGCAAAGGTGTTAAAAGGGCCGCACTCCACAAAAAGAGGCTTTTCCCTTTTATGCTCATCTGTTCTTGCCCAGCTCAAAGGTCGGTTCGCGGACCGTTTCAAAGGAAGGCATTTTCTCAACGGAAGGCGTCTTTGCATCATGTGCTTGGGTTTTTGTGACCTCAATCATCTGCTCGCCCGTATGCCCCAAAAGAATCAGAAAGTGACGCCCACCATAGCCCACGGCCATCAGACGCCTTTTGGGATCAAGGGACAAAACGTCCTCCACCTGGATCAGGTCTTTCTTGCCGCCCGCAAGGGCGTTGGCACCAAACAGACCCAAACGCCGCACCACCCACGCCGCCACCGACATGAGAAACAAGACGCACAAAAGCACCAGTGTTAGACGTGCATAAGAGGGCAGGCTGTCAAACATCGTGAGGGTCCTTGTGTCAATGCTTCTGACTTGAATAGGCCTTCAGACCCGTCGCCAAATTAGCGTGGGCCCGCATCTCCGCCTTCAAACGCGCCATCTCTTTGGTGGCGTTTTGCGTCAGGAATGTAAGGCGCTCGCAGATGGCGTCAAAAACCGCTCTTTCCTCTAAAGACGGCGCGGTCCCCTTAAACACATCAAGGATTTCAGTTACCTCATCAACGATGGGGGCAAAGTCCATTTCTTCACCGCGCTCAAATCCACCACAAAAGGCCGTCAAGCGGCTCAATGTGTCTTGTAACAAATCCAGACGCGACTGGGTCATAGAAGGGACTCCCTCACAAAGCTTGCACTGGCAAGCGCTTTCTTGTTTTCATCACAGATGCGCTCGTACACTTCTTGACGTAGCACAACTGTTCCTTGAGGGTACTCGAATAAAAGCTTGGCTGCTTTTCCTTTAAGCTCAACAAGGGTCACACGAATGTCATCATTGATGACAACACACTCCCCTATTTTGCGCGTCAGATACAGCATCCAGCATTCCCCCTTCAGGGTACTTTAGCATAATTACACCTACAGTAAATACTGTCCCCCATTAATGGTGATGGTGGAGCCCGTAATAAAACCAGCCTCATCGCGCACAAGAAAGAGCACAGCCCGGGCAATATCCTGGGGTGTACCCAGGCGACCCACGGGGATTTGTGCTACAATTTTTTGTAAAATCTCAGCCGGCACCTGACGCACCATGTCCGTCTCAATATATCCGGGGGCGATGGTATTGGCCGTAATGCCGCGACTTGCACCCTCTAGTGCCAGAGCTTTGGTGAATCCAAGAAGGCCTGCTTTGGCGGCGCAGTAATTGGCCTGACCCACCTGGCCCTTTTGACCATTGATGGAGCTGATGGACACAATGCGGCCAAAGCTGCGCTCGCGCATGCTGGCCATGACCGCGTGGGTCATATTAAAAACTGACGTCAGGTTCGTCTCAATGACCTGGTGCCACTGATCTTCCGACATTTTGTGGAACATGCTATCCCGGGTAATGCCGGCGTTATTCACCAAAATATCGATGGGACCAAGCTCACTGGCAATACGGTCAACGCCGTCACGGCACGCCTGGGTGGAACTCACATCCCACTTATAGGTTTTGATGCGGTGCTGACGCTCGAAGCTATGGGCCGCTGACTCATTGCCGTGGTACGTCGCCGCCACCTCATAATCAGCGTTTTTGAGGGCTACGCTAATGGCCTCCCCAATACCGCGGGTGCCACCTGTGACAAGAGCTATTCTTTTTGGCTGCATATGCGCCTCCCTTCTTTTTTTGTTTTTTACCCACCGCTTTTCTCAAAAATCTAATAATTTCAAGGACAAGCGGTCAACGTTTGTGCAACCATAGCACGGCCCACAATCGGCGCCAATATGCTCCCTTAAGGCAGACCCCAACAAAGAGTAATATTGACCTATGTGTCATCTTCTTTTATCAAGAAGGCAGTTTTTCCATAATTTGAAAGAGATGACATGAAAAAGACCCTTATGATGCTTGGCCTTGGCGCCACCCTTGCCCAAGGTTTGCTGGCCAGCAGCGCGTGTGACGACACGTCTGTGACACTTGTGCGCGTAAAAGGGGAAACGACCTGGCAGGGCAAAGATATTCCAGAGCAGTTTCATGGGACCCTTAAGACTTTTCCTGGGCACATTGTAGTCACCCTGGACGATGATAGGGCGCCTAGCGCTTTGGTGCTGCGTGGCAGTGAAGAACCTACCTCAGGGGCACGCGCGCACTATCCCCTTACAACGGCGCATATGACGGCGTTGGGAGACTTTCTGGAAAAACATAAAGAAACCCTCACGTCTTTTCATCTGGCCGGATATACGGTGCGCAGTGACCTTGGTCAAGAGCTCGGGAAACACCTGGCAGTGCTCACCAAGTTGACGTCACTCACCTTAGAAGAAAATGCTTTCTCCGCCCACGATATGACCCCTATTTTGGCACTTTTGTCACGTATATCCGCCTTTGCACTCATGGACACAAGCCGTTTCCATGATTGGCCCGCATCTTTCGTGCCTGCATTCACAGATGCTATTAAAGTGGCACCTCATCTGCGTCATTTTACCCTTGCAGTGCCCCCCATGCGCCAAGCCTCCCTCGAGAACCTTGTGGAAGCCCTTGGCGTAAAAAAAGGGATTGAGGTGAGTCTTACCTTTCCAACGGCCGCTAGGGGGCTGTGTACCGACGCCCTGAAAGGCCACTTGGGGGATAATACTGTCATCACTGACTCGCCCAAAGCGCTAACGGTTTGTGCCTCACCCGTGCGTGCAAGCCATTGATCCACGGGCGCGTCCTTGGTACAAAGACCCTAAAGGGATTTTAAACAAGGCGCGCGCATGGGTAGGTACATAAGACTTCTTGGGATCATTTTGTTTTTGTGTGGGCAGGGCGCATCAAACGCCGCGCCCACCTCCTTTGAGGTGTCCCACTTCACCTCCCCCAGGGGGGACAATATCCGGGTTGGGCATTGGCCTGTTACCGCCCCCCACAAAGAGCCCCTCACCCTTGTGTTCCTCCAGGGGCGGGGATCCTTTCTTGAAAAAAATGAAGCTCTCATGGAGACCTTTGCAGGGCTTGGGTTTGACACCTACGCCATCGACCTGCCGGGCCAAGGAGGATCCACGCGCCTCCTACCTGGCACTCAAAAGGGTCATGTGGACGATTTTGAGAGATACCTGTCTGCCATCGACGCCTTTATTGAAGATAAGAAGAACGTGCTTTTGGTGGGCGTGTCCCTAGGCGGTCACTTGGCCCTGCGCGCTGGTTACAACGCGTCGCCAAATATCAAAGGCATTGTGGCCATTGTGCCCATGATTGATGTGTATACAGACAATTACCCCAAATGGAGCGCCAGAGCCATGTGCAGCGCCATGGTGCGCCTAGGTTTTGGAGCGCGCTATGCACCCGGGAAGGGAGACTTTAATCCAAGAAACTATCTCTTTGAAACCAATGATGAAACCAGTGACCCAGTCCGCTTTAGTGAGCTTCGCACCGCCATGCTCACCCACAAAGACCTCATCTCGGGGGGACCGACCTGTGGATGGATCAACGAGGCCTATAAATCCATGGACCACCTACAGGACGCAGCGTACCTCGCCCGCATCACACCCCCTGTCCTTTTGATCACGGCGGGCGCTGATGCCATCGTGGACACACGCTTTGACGCCTCCTCATGTGCCCACATGGCCAGGTGCCAGCACAAAGTCATTGAAGGTGCGCGCCACAATATCCCTTACGAGAAAGATGCTTTGCGCACTTCTCTCCTGCACGCTATGATGGATTTTGTCAAAACCTTGGAAGCACCCCACAAATGACCTTGATGTCCGGTATTGTTGTTTATTTTTGCATTTGGTGGGTCGTCCTTTACGCGGTGCTTCCCTGGGGCGTGAAAACCAGCGACGCACCAGAAAAAGGCCACGCATCCAGTGCACCCCTGAATCCTCGCCTGGGCATGAAGTTTCTGGCGACAACCCTGATCTCCACAGCCCTGTGGGGGGTGGCTTACGCTTTCATGGAGCACTTTGGGGGTTTCTAAGAAACACCTTTCGTTTTTCCTTGGACAGTGCTAGAAATTTTGTATGTTCATACCTTGCTAAGGGACCTTTTTTATGAAAAAAACAACACTTATTCTTGTTTCTGCTTCAGTTGCAGCCTTGATGCTGAGCGGTTGCGCCCGCCAGATTTCCCCCAACGTGTACACGGAAGCCCAAGTGGGTGAGTCCTCACGCACCTACCGTTGTACCGTTGTGAGCGTGCGCCAAATCCAGGTTAAGGCCGGTGAGCGCCTTGAAGACAACACAACGGGCATGCTCCTGGGCGGTGCGGCGGGAGGCCTTGCTGGCTCCGCTGTGGGTGGTGGCCATGGTAACACGGCGGCCATCATTGGCGGCGCCATTGCGGGCGGTGTTCTGGGATCCTTGGCTGAAGAGCAACTCAAGACACAAGACGCCCTTGAGTACACCGTTGAGCTTGAAAACGGTAAAATCCGCACCCTTGTACAAGGACTTGATTCACCCCTACGCGTGGGCCAAGACGCGCTCCTCATAATTGGAGATCGTGGTCGCTCACGCCTTGTGCCCGACAACAACCCCGGCGTGTACCGTGGCAACCGCGTCGCCAAGCGCCGCGCGGGCGACGGTGTTCAGCGCCGTGAGATCGTTGTGAAGCATGCAAATGTTCGCGAGGAAGAAGAAGATTATTAATCTTTAAGACAAACCGACAAAAAAGCCCCCAAATGGGGGCTTTTTTTATGCCTTAACATCCCTTTGTCACCGTCTTCATTTTCTGCTAGGGTCTTATAGATAATAAGAAAAAGCTGAATTTCACTCAAAAAGTCTTTAGGGAGATTCAAAGGGGAGGCACAAAAAACCATGACACAAGAAGCTGTTTTAAAACATACGTCGGGCGCCGCACCTTGGCAGGGCGCAAAACCTCTACCGAGTCTGGCCGTTCTCACCGTTGGAACCTTGCTGTGGTTCTGCCCCACCCCGGAAGGGCTCGATCTCAAAACCTGGCATCTTTTCGCCATTTTTGTGACGACCATTTTTGCGGTCATTGCAAAGCCGCTGCCCATGGGCAGCATCGCCCTCATTGCCTTAGGGTTTTGTGTGGCCAGTGGGACCCTCACCTTGGAGGCGGGCCTCAGCAGCTTTAACTCCCCCGTTGTGTGGCTTGTGCTTTTTGCGTTCTTCACAGCCAGAGGATTCGTGAAAACAGGCCTTGGCAGCCGCATTGCTTATCTTTTCGTGCGTGCCTTTGGATCTAGCACACTGGGGCTGTCCTACGCGCTGGCTTTTTCGGATCTGTTACTTGCCCCCGTTGTGCCCAGCAACACAGCTCGGGGCGCAGGAATTCTCTTTCCCATTGTCAACGCCCTATGTGTCGAGCAAGGCTCAACGCCCCAGGAGGGCACCACGAGGCTCTTAGGGGCCTATTTGATGAAGGTCGTTTTCCACGCCAACATCATCACCAGCGCCATGTTTGTCACGGCCCTTGCTGGCAATCCCCTTATTGTAAGTCTTGCCGGTGAAGTGGGTGTGACCATGACCTGGATGGGGTGGATGACGGCGGCCATTGTGCCAGGTCTAATCAACCTTCTCGTGCTTCCCTGGGCCCTTTACATGCTTTACCCACCCGAAATTAAGCACACGCCAAGCGCACCTCATCTTGCCCGGGAAGCCCTCCATAAGATGGGTGCCATGTCGCGGGCAGAAAACCTCATGATCACCACGTTTCTGTCTCTCCTGGTGCTATGGATCTTTGGGGAAAGCTGGGGGGTGAGCGCTACCGCAACGGCCCTATTTGGTCTTGGGTTTCTCTTGGCCACGGGTGTCCTCGAATGGGATGATTTACTGAAAGAAAAGACCGCCTGGTCAACCCTCATTTGGTTTGCGGTCCTTCTGATGATGGCCAGCCAGCTCACCAAAATGGGCATGATTTCCTGGTTCAGCGAAAACATGCGCGCGGCTGTTACATCCTTTGACTGGGGATGGTCCTTCTTGATTTTAGGACTTGTATACTTCTACAGCCACTATTTCTTCGCCAGCGCAACCGCCCATATTTCCTCCATGTTCAGCGCGTTTCTTGTCGTCATGATGGCGGCGGGCGTGCCGGGAGGCCTTGCGGCCATGACCCTGGCGGTTCTATCCAGCCTATGTGCGTGCCTCACTCACTATGGTACGGGGACCGCGCCCGTCTACTTTGGTGCCGGGTACGTGAGTGTCAGCGATTGGTGGCGCTTAGGGGGCACTTTGGGCCTCATACACATCGCCCTTTGGGCAACTGTGGGCGGGGCTTGGTGGAAAATGATTGGTCTTTGGTAGGAAGGCATATGGGCAGGGCTTAAGCGCCCTGCCCTTAGTTCATAGGTCCCTTAGCCTTCAAACTGACCCTGAACAAAATCCCAGTTCACGAGGTGTTTGAAGAACACGTCCACGTAATCTGCGCGGCGGTTTTGATAGTCGAGATAATACGCATGCTCCCACACGTCACATGTCAAAAGCGCCTTTGCGCCGTGGGCCATGGGCAGATCCGCGTTGGCCGTCTTCATGATGGAGAGCTTACCATCTTTCATCACAAGCCACGCCCATCCGCTACCAAACTGTGTCAGAGCCGCCTCCTTAAAAGCCGCCTTAAAAGCGTCAACACTGCCAAAGTCCTTAATAAGGGCTGCCTCCAGGCGGTCACCGGGCACGCCGCCTCCCTGTCCTGACATGCAGTGCCAATAAAAGGTATGATTCCACACCTGGGCCGCATTGTTAAAAATGCCCATTTCTTGCGCGTTTCCTGCGGTGTCGAGGATGATTTGCTCAAGGGTTTTTGTCTCGTGGGCGCCCGCCTGAACCAAACGGTTCAAATTGTCCACATAAGTTTTGTGGTGCTTACCATGGTGAAACTCTAGGGTTTGCTGGGAAATATAAGGCTCGAGGGCGTTGGCTGCATAGGGAAGTTCAGGAAGTTGAAAAGCCATGATGGGTCTCCTTGATTGACAAAAGTGTGTGCTGGAAAAGCACTTACCATAGAACCTCAAACCGTGCGCGATGGCAATCCCTAAACCTTTAATAATCTTGTACACATACGCGTTCTCCTTTACGCTAAAAGAAATAACGTCAAAAGCAGGGGAAGTTCTCGCCTATGGAGCATGAAGATCGTCAAGAACATGAGGCACTCACGCCCCACACAGACCAGCTCAAAGCCCATCTGTCACGCATTTCACGCATGCCTTACCTCAATCAGGAAGAAGAATTTCAGCTCATCAGTAAATGGCACGAGGGGCAAGACGAGCGCGCGCGTCAAAAGCTTTTGGAAAGCCATCAACGTCTTATCCTGAAGGTCGCCCAAGGCTACCGGGGATATGGCCTACCCCTGGCCGACCTGATTTCTGAGGGCAATCTGGGCATGATGCAAGCGTTATCCAAGTTCGATCTGAGCAAAGGGTTCCGTTTTGCCACATACGCAACTTGGTGGATTAAGGCCAGCATCAAAGACTATGTCATGCGCAACTGGTCCCTGGTGCGCATTGGCACGACAGCGACACAAAAGCGCCTTTTTTTTAAGGTCCGCTCCCTCATGGAGATCTTTGCCCGCAAAGGATACGATTCATCCTTGTCCTACCTCACCAAAGAAGTGGCAACTCACCTGGGTGTTGAGGTAGACGATGTTGCCGAAATGGTGGAAAGACTTAAGTCTGGTGACAGCTCCCTTAACGCGAGCCTGGGCAACGAAGAGTCCGGCGAGTGGATTGACTGGGTTGCCAGTGAAGAGAATCATTCCGAACAAATTGGCCACGAGTATGAACTGGCCAAACAAAAAAGGCTCTTGGGGCTTGCCCTTGAATCCCTCAACAAGCGCGAGCATATGATTATGACATGGCGACGCTTGGAAGAGCCTCCGCGCACGCTCGATGCCTGCGGCGAGCAGTTAGGCCTCTCCAAAGAGCGTGTGCGACAGATTGAAGCCTTGGCCTTTACCAAGGTTCAAAAAAGCATGAAGCGCTATCTTCTGGAAGATCAGGAGGCACGCTTTAAATCTTCGGGTCTGCCTTCGTAAAGACAAAGCGCGTGTAAAACCAACTCAGCGCCAAAAGAACAAGCCCCAACACCAAGAAGGAAAGGGCGCGCGTGAGTCCTGTGAGAGAACTCGCATCATAAAAGAACACTTTTCCGATACTGATCAGCATCACAGGCAAGGACGCTATGCGAATATCTTGATCCTTGCGCACCATACCCAGCAGCAAATATCCCACGCCAGTAAGGATCCACATGGCTGAATATGTATAGATCTCCCCATCAGTCATAGGTGCGGCTTGAAGGGAGAGGTGGCCCCCGTGAAAGAGGTGCCGTACGGTGAGACTCACCCATACAAATGTCAGGAAAAGAGCCCCCCCTTTATAAAACTTCTCCCAGGGCCTTGAAAGGGTTCCCTGCAAAAGCTTATGGGCCACAACACCCCAAAAAACAGGGGCCCCATAGGTAAGAAGAAGTCCATTAAACAAAGGCGCATTTCCCACATCTGCTCTCATCTCTGCAAAGAGGGGAAAGTCTTGCAGGAGGTCAAACAGAATCACACGCCCAAAGGCAATGATCATCATCACTTCTCCCGCGCGTCTGGCCCCATCAAAGGACCACCTGCGTGCGCCCCAGAATAAACAAATGCTCAAGATAAAGAAAATCTGATTTAAGAAGCCGCGTTCAAGGAAGTCAGGCGTGTTCAAAAGAGTGCTGCGAAGCGCATCCCAGTTGGCCGCGCCGCCAAAGAGAAAGCCGTGAAACGCCTTGCGTACCATAACATAGCTTGCAAGGGTAGCTAGAGAAAGACACGCCCCTCCTAAAAACAGGCGAATACTTTGAGAAGCGCCCCGCACCATCCAAAGGCCGGCACCAAAGAAGAGAGCCGGCAGTGCCAGGGTCATGGATGGCCATAGGGCGATGTCTTCAGGCACGTCCATATCCATCATATAAACAGTCACATCGAGAGAAAGACTGATCACACAAGCCGCACCCAAAAGGGTCATGACAAAGGGGGTATATTTCAAAGGAACGCGCGTGTTGATGTATCCCAAAAGGGCCATGAGACCCGAAAGCGCCAGGGGCAAAAAGCGCCCTGGTAGCGCCACAAAAAGCCCAAGGGCAAGAAAGGCCGCACAGCCAAACACGTAAAGCCCCAGAAGGATCTCTTTATGGGGATGATCCTTGGGCACGTGGGTTAAAAGCGCCGAAACCGTGAGGGCACTCACGGTTGCAAACCCACACGCAAGGATGCTCCAAAAATATGGGATGCCATCAAAAAGGCCGCCCTCACCCACCTTCAGATAAACCAGCACAAACCATCCAAGGCTCACGCCCACATTCATGGCAGCCCAGGGCCTTGGATCTTTTGCCCGGGACATCAAAAGACGTCCGCCCACGCTAAAGAGCGCGCCAAAGGCAAGCGTTGTGAGGAAATAGCGCCCGTCATCACTGACCCAGGTGAGGAACATACACGCAACGGTAGCCAGCGCTGCCCAGAGCACAAAGAAGAACCGCGCCTCATCAAAGAAGGACATGGCCACGGTTCCCGCGCACAGAAGCCACAAAAGCCCCCATTGAACGTCGCTGTAGGTCGCGCCGTCCATGAGGCTGGCCATCATTAAAAAGGAAACGACAAGGATGGCTTTTGTCAAAACAGACGGGTGCAAAGACCCTATAGACGTGAAGGTTTCTGGCCTGGCCCGCAGCATAAAGAACATATTGGTCAGTGCCGTTGCCACCAAAAAGCCGCTCAGGATCATCCCATCTCCTGGCACAAAAAGGTCGCTTAGGTGCCACAAAACTACCCAC
>JAIUNT010000044.1 GCA_020161545.1 Pseudomonadota bacterium | reverse complement strand
TCCTCAACGGCGCGCATCATGTGAAACTTCACACACTTATACTCACTGACGTAGGAGAGTGTGTGCAGGGTGCCTTTATGGTCCTTGAAGCTAAAAAGTGTATCAAATGGTAAAGGGCCCACGTCAGCCGTAAAGAGCTCTGTCAGGGCCTGTGCCGTCTCTTTGTATGTCTTGACCTCAGTTTTCAGTGTGATGGGCCCTGCATTTGGTTCTATGGGGACAAATCCGGCGGAGCGCTGAGAACGCCATGAACGCTCATTTTCAGGGGACGCTGTGGCGTAGAGTGCTTGCAGCGCCTCCCCCCCAAAACAGCAGAATTTCTCTCTCACCCGGGGATTGGGGTCAAAGCGCCCGTGCCAACGCACGCGTGGAGCCCAGATGTTGACAGTCACATGCATTAAGCTGCTTGCAATGCCCAGACTTTGGAATTCTGGAAACAGCATGCCCCCCATCTCGGCGTAACCAGGCCCGTATTGCGCGGCCACAGCCACAAAGCCAAGGGGGCGCAGTTTATCATCAATCTCAGATTCGATAACCCAGGCACCAATAGGCACCCCTTCACGTGCGCGTCGTGTCCAGGTGTCAAGACGGCGCTCGACCTGCGCTTGCTCAAGAGTCAAGCCTCCCGCAAAGTGCGCCATGACCTTCTCATCACCATAGAGACCCATGAGAAGGGGCAAATCATCACCTGAGACATTGCGGCTTTGCCACGACGTGCCACGTGAGGTCACACCCGATAAGCGCACACGGATGTTTTCCGCCGCTTCCGGGTTTTCAAAGGAAAAAACCTGGACTTCTGGGCTTGCAAAGGCACAAACATGAGTAATAAAAAGAGTAAATAGAAGAAGACGGCGCATAATATAAGTCATCTAACACACTCGTCTACGTATGCCTTTAAGGTAGACTTTTTGTCAAGAATATAAGCGTTCAGTCCGTTTGCGGGATCACACTTTAATAGAAGTCAGCTCTTACAAACACCCAGACACCCCGTGCCAAAATGGCATACATGCTTTTTGTTCTTGATTCGGGCAGGTAGAATCTGGCTTAATATCTTTGCGCTATGCAACAACCCAAAGGAGGATACGCACATGCAACATCATCATCACCATCATCATGCAACACAAGGAGATTATTATGCGTAAAAATATGATGTTATTTAGGAGTTTGTTCAATGTTTGCCTTATCCAGGTTTATCCGTCTTAGTTCTGTTTTCTTATCTTTTTCTTTCATTTCATTTATTACCTCTGCTTTTTCATCACCTTCACAACCAACCATCTGTCTCACGCAAATTGTTGCACACCCAGCCCTTGACGCCACACGTCAGGGCATCCTTGATGAGCTTGCCTTGGCAGAATATGCGGACGGGCAGGGCGCACGCATTTACCTTGAAAATGCCCAGGGACAGGTCGGCACAGCCCTTCAAATTGCAAGCAAATGCAAAGGGATAGCAGCTGACGTCATTGTGGCTCTTGGCACACCCATGGCCCAAAGCGCCCTCAAAGGAACCACCGGCACACAGATCCCCCTTATTTTTTCCAGTATCACGGATCCCTTAAGCGCAAAGCTTGTGACAAAACTCCAAGCGCCTGGTGGGCGGGTGAGTGGGGTGAGTAACGCATTCTCTCGAGTAGATCAGCTGGCACTCTTTATAAAAATATGCCCAAACATGAAGCGTCTAGGCGTGGTACTCAATCCCGGGGACGCAAATTCTGTGGCCGCATACAAGCTTTTAGAGGTGGCAGCCAAGGAAAAGGGCGTTACTTTGGTGCAGGCGGCAGCCTCCAAAACCACGGAGGTTGCCCAGGCTGCAAAGTCCCTTGCCTCGCGGGTGGACGCCCTGTTTGTGGACAACGACAACACCGCGCTTGCGGGCTTTTCAAGTATCGCTAAGGTTACAACAAGCCTTAAGATACCACTCTTTGTCAGCGACACGGATATGGTGCCCCAAGGAGCGCTGGCCGCCCTTGGGCCCGATCAGTACCAACTTGGCCGACAAACAGGACAGATGATCGTGCGCGTCTTGAAAGGGGAGTCACCAGGCCAAATGGACGTGGGCTTTCCCAAAGAAAATGCCCTCGTTATCAATGAAAGCGTTGCCAAAAAAATTGGCATCACTTTCCCAAAAGATGTGCTGGCCCTTGCAAACAAGAAAAATGAAAGCCTCCTGCTTGTGCCAAAACGGGACAATTCTTAAAAGAAAAGGCACACTCCCAAGAATGACTTATGGCCCCGCCCCGTGCGGGGCTTTTTTTATAGCGCAAATCCTTTCAAATGATTATGTCGTCAGCCATCGGGCTAAGCCGTGCTCACTTATGTCTCTATAATCTCCGCGCGGCTTGACGATCGCCTTCCTAATACTCATTAGAAGAGCTTTTGCGCCTGAGTATTAGGGTGATTAGCTATATATGAAGAACAGCGAGGAATTCATGAAACAGTTTGTAAAAAAGTTAATGGAGGGGCGCGCCAAGGAAGCAGATCTTCAAAAGGCAAGCCAAGCAGGCACAATGATTGCCTGCCAAAGTGTGGGCAGGCCCGTGTGGACACCAAGGCGCTATGATCAATTGTCCCAGGAGGGGTATCACAAGAATGTAATCGCCTACCGGGCCGTCAATCTTATTTCAAGAGGCGTTGCAAGCGTCCCGTGGCGCCTTTATGAGGGCAGTGATGAGCTCAGCCTGCATCCACTCCTTGATCTTTTGCATGCGCCAAGCCCATCCCAAGCCGGTGCGGCCTTCATGGAAAGCGTGACGGCGTATCTCCTTCTTGCGGGCAACGCCTATGTGGAGGCGGTGCGCTTTGACAACGGCGAGGTGGCAGAGCTTCACACGCTTCGCCCGGACCGTGTGAAGGTCATCCCCAACGCAGACGGTACGCCCGCAGGTTACGAATACACAGTCAATGGTCAGAGCCGGATTTTGAAAGACGTGCTCCATCTCAAGTTCTTCAATCCCCTCAATGATTGGTACGGCATGAGCCCGCTGGAAGCGGCAGCCCAAGCCATTGACCAGCACAATACCGTTGCGGGCCACAACCTTGCCCTTCTGCAAAATGGGGGCAGGCCGTCAGGCGCCCTCATTGTGGGCGGCGATCCCCACGACATGCCCCTCACGGAAGAACAGCGCGTGGATCTCAAAAACACCCTGCAATCCCTTTATGAAGGGCACCAGAACGCAGGTCGCGTCATGGTTTTGGAAGGTGAATTCCGCTGGCAAGAAATGGGACTTTCTCCGCGTGATCTTGATTTTATTGAAGGGAAAAAGCTCTCGGCGCGCGAGATTGCCCAGGCTTACGGCGTGCCGCCCATGCTGGCCGGTGTTCCAGGAGACGCGACTTTTTCCAACTATAAAGAGGCCAGGTATCACCTGTGGGAGGACACGGTGTTACCTCTCCTCGATCATCTCATTGACGAGTTTAACCGCTGGCTGTGCCCGGCTTTTGGGGAGCACTTAAGGCTTGGGTATCATCTGGACGCAATCCCAGCCCTGGCCACACGCCGTGAAGAGGTGTGGACAAAGTTTGCCAGCGCAACCTTTCTGACCATCAATGAAAAGCGCAAGGCCATGGGGTATCCACCCATTGAAGGGGGAGACACTCTGTAATCGGCTCATTTATCACTTAATAAAAAGAAATAATCAAAAAAAACGGAGGTTCACGTGAGTAATTTTATTTTGAAGGGACAACTACGTCTAAACAATATTCAAGAAGAAGGATATTTCTGCGGGTATGCCAGCGTTTTTGACGTTGTCGATCGGCAAAAGGACAGGGTGGAAAGAGGTGCCTTCGAGAAGTCGCTGCGCAACGGAGACGACATGCCGAAAATGCTGTGGCAGCACGACACTAAGGAGCCCATTGGGGTGTGGCAATCCATTAAGGAGGATCAAAAGGGGCTCTTTGTGGAGGGGCAACTTCTCATGGATTTGCGCCGGGGACGCGAGGCGCATACGCTCATGAAAAAAGGCGTGGTGTCAGGCCTGTCCATTGGATGCCAAGTGGTGAGTGCGTCCTTTTGTGAACGCGAGAAAGTGCGCACACTCAAGGAACTTGAGCTTCTTGAGATCTCCCTTGTTACCTTTGCCGCCAACGATAAGGCAAAGGTGCTAGCGGTTAAGGGACATGGCATCTTGAATGATTATCAAATGCGTCTGCAAGAGAGCATCCAAAACGCCATCATGACCTTGAGAAGCTTGTAGAGCCTCCAAGAGGCAAGACCACGCATTAATTCATTGTTAATTTATCTCTTGTATTTTAGGCAATAATGAACCAAGAGGCAAAAACAATGCAGTGGGTGTGTGGTCTTCTTCTTTGTCTCTTCATGTGTGGGCAGGCACAGTCCTGGACGCTTCGCGAGAGCTTTAAGGTCTATTATCAAAATGAGACAATGGGCAGACTTATGAAGTCTCACAAGTCTCAAATATCGGTAAATATTACTAAATCAACAAGATGCGCGACACGAGGTTTTACGGAATTCATGCGGTGTCAGTGTTGCGCGGGCAAACATGTGATCTTGAATAAAGAGAACATCGATACGGCAGCAAAATACTGCACCACACAAAAGGAAAGCAAGGATGAAGCTAATTGTACAAATAGGACAGCCTTCGACGAAGCTCTTGAAAAGGTATACTCAAGCAACGAGTCAATGAACAGGTAAAGATGACCTTCCGCATGCAAGAGTCTACCGGTGCTGAAGGTGGTCCCAAAAAGCACTCACCAAGTAAGCCAACTTTCCTCAACCTAACTCTCTCGTCGAACATATCAATTCTACAATCTCATTGAAAATAAGCGCAAAAAATTATTCGCAAATCCCTTTGTGAAGTAAAGGGATAATTCTTACAAGAAAAGGCAGAGTCACAAAAGTATGTGACCCTCAACATAACAGGAGGTTTCATGGAACATATTATTAACTCCGTCGAAGAACTGACAAAGTCCTTCGAGGACTTCAAGGTGAAGCAAAATACGCGCCTGAATAAGCTTGAGCAAAAAGGCTTGGCGCGCCGTCCGGCCCTGAGCACAAGTGCCCAGGATGAAGACATTTGTGCCTACAAGAGCGCCTTTGGCTCTTACCTGCGCAAGGGTGACACCCACGCCCTGTCAGTGGAGCATGTGTCTAAGTCACTCAGTGTTGGTTCAGACGTAGACGGTGGATACCTAGTCCCACAGGTCTTGTCGGATCAAATCCAACAGGATCTCCAAAGTATCTCCAGCATTCGTCAGTTGGCAAGCGTCATGGCTATCTCCGCAAGTGCCGTTGAGATTCTCTTATCCCAGGACGGAGAAGAGGCAGGCTGGGTCAGTGAGACAGGCAATCGCCAAGAAACTGCAACACCCCGTTTGCTGAAAAAACGTATTGCTGTGAATGAGCTTTATGCGCGCCCAAGGGCGACACAGAAGCTCCTTGAGGACTCCCTCATTGATGTTGAGGCGTGGCTTGCGGATAAAATTGCGCGCCGTATGGCGCAGCTGGAAAACGCTGCGTTCATCACTGGTGATGGTGAAAATAAGCCTCGCGGATTCCTGCATTACGCCTCAGCAACGGGCAGCACACGTGATCCAGAGACCTTTGAGCACTTGCTCACAGGTGCCAACGGCGCTTTTGCGGGCGAAAACCCAGCAGATATCCTGATGGCAACCGTTGAGGCCCTTGACCCACGTTACGCGCAAGGTGCCGTCTGGGTGATGTCACCTTCTGCGCGCGCGGCAGTACGTCGCCTTAAGGACGCAAATGGTCAGTACCTGTGGCAAGGTGGTCTTGGTGCCGGCGCACCGGAAACACTTTGCGGCTATCCTGTGGTTGTTGTGGAGGGCATGCCTGAGCTTAAATCAGGAACAGCTTCTAGTCCCATTGTGTTTGGAAACTTCAAGGAAGCCTATCAGATCGTTGATAGGGCAGGGACCTATGTGCTGCGCGATCCCTATAGCGCCAAGCCCTACGTGGAGTTTTACACGGTCAAGCGTGTGGGTGGTGACGTCACCAACTTTAACGCCCTCAAGATTGTCAGATTCCAAGAGTAGGCTCACGTGTCATGTGCGGGGCTTGGGTTCTTGAGCCTCGCACAGATCTCGTTCATACTAACCATGTGAAGGAAAATAAAAATGAGGAATGATATGGGGCTGCGCCAGCGCCACGCGCCAACTGAGGAGCCCGTCACACTCCTGCAAGCCAAAGTTTACTTAGGCATAGATGACGATGCCCATGACGAGCTGCTTGGGCGACTCATCAAGTCAGCACGCCAGGGAGCTGAATCTTACACAAGCCGCTCGTTTTTGCGGCAAGCCTGGTCCTTCTCTTTTAATGGAGGGTTTGCCCAGTCACGCTCAGACGCGCGCTACCTCGACAAGGAACATAGCCGCGGCACAGGAGGCATAGAGCTTCCACGCTCGCCCTTTGTCGCGCTTATCGACACGCCCGTGATTCAAACGTCCCATGGCGAGACACCTCTGCCAAACTACCGCCTTGATACCTCGAGCCGTGTGGCGCGCATTCATTTGGCTGCTCAAGTTGACCCACAAGCAACAGTACGTGTGGATTTTTGGGCTGGGTATGGGGAGTCTCCTGAGGATTTACCGGAACCATTGCGACAAGCAGTCCTGATGACTGTGGCCAATCTTTTTGAAGGGCGCGCAGTGGCCAACGATACGGGGCTCATTGCTATGCCACTGAGCACAGCAGTGATACAGCTCCTGAAGCCCTACCGCGCGCAGCGTCTTTTTTCTTAAAAATACGCCCATTTGATAAGGAAATTCCCATGCAAAACCAAGGAACACGCGTACGTGTGCGTGTAATACGCTGCGGGCGCACAAACGATGGACACGGAGGAATGAATCGCGACTGGGTAGATGGCGAAGAGCGGTGGGCAACCATCGTCCCTACAGAGCGCGTCCTTCCTACTCAAGAAAGTGCTGCCGGCATTGTGCATACAACAAATAGTCCCAAGCAGGGGCTCTATAAGCTTTACCTGCGGACTTCACCCACGCGCCAACCCTTTGAGCGCATTCGGTGGAAAAACAAACTGTACGGCGTCATTAGCCACGAGCTGATGAGCGACCGCACGGGCTGGGATCTGATGCTTCTGGCAAGCCTTGGGGAGGAATCAAGATGAGCTCGTTGCAAACAGAACGTCGACTTTTTGCTTTTCTCAAAACGTGGGCTGACGAGGCAGGGGTTGCGCTATACACCCATGACTTAAAGGATGCAAACCTGCCTTACGGCGTTCTTGAACTTCAAAGCTGTGACACACTGTGCGCACAGAGCGCCTATGTTGCAAACGTGACCGTGACGCTTGTGACGCAATCAGAGGGATCCCTGGCCAGAACACGCCTTTTGGAGGGGCTGAAGCGCTTTCTCGAGCTTGAGCGGCGCCCACATATCTGTGTACGCATCGAGGGGCACACGCAGGAAATGGCGAAGGACAACTTTACCCACACAAGCACATTAACCTGTCAGGTCTTATTACAAACACACTTGGAGGAATAAATCATGACAACCCAAAATACTGCACGCAAAATACCCGTCGTTGAAGAGCTGCACACGCCAGAGCTGTCTTCCCAAGACACACAAGATGAGGCAGTGATTCGTGCACTTGATATGTATCTGCGCCAACAAGCCTTCACCAACCATGTTCCACTTCCGCGCTGGATCACCTGGTAGGAGAGCCCATGGAAACGTTTTTAACTCTCGGGGGCGGGCAGCTACCCCCTTTTTCCGCAAGAGGGTGTACGCAGACGCTTACCCCTCTTCCAATGGGTGAGCTGCGTCGCACGGTCAACGGTAACTTGATTCACATAGGTGCAGAAAAGCACTTCAAGTATAAGTCCGTTATTGCATGCCAAGACAAAGCAGGTCCCTGCCTTGATGGTCTGTGGCGCGGACAAGAGGTTGAGGTCGGGTGCTTAAGCCGTCTTCATCAAGAAATGAAGCAAGAAGGCGACCACGCGCGGGCAACACTTCTGCGCCCCCCTGTGGAGGGATCGGTTGCTGTCCAAGGCACAAGTGGCACGATGGTGAGTTCCGAGTTGAGCGGGCGTCATGTACAGGCGCCTCTGGCACAAGGTGAGACTTTGTTTGTGAGCTACGCCCCCCGACTTCATATGCGTGTAATCTCGTTTGAGATCAAGACGGATGAATGGGGGGCCCGTGTTGGGTGGCGCCTAGAGCTTGAGGAGATCTAAAGCAAAGATCCCTCTGGCTGCGCCGCATTTTCATCAGGCGTACAGCGTGTTTGACGCATGTGGTGGGTTTCATAGTACGCAATGGCAAAGGTGCTTGGCACAATAATCGCCGCGCCCATGAGCGTCCAAAACGTTGGAATTTCCTGAAAGATCAAGAAGCCAAACAGGCCGGCAAAAATCATCTCGACGTAGCGGAAAGGCGCCAAGGCGGAGACGTCTGTTGCCGCAAATGCGCGCAGTAAGAAGAAGAGTATTAGGTTACCTCCCGCACCCAAAAGTGCCAGGATCCCAAGATCCGCAAGGGATGGCTCAACCCACACATGGTAAGCAGGATAGGCACCCAATACTGTTGTGCCAAGGGCAATATAGAACATCATAGAAAGAGTGGACTCTTCGACCACAAAGCGCTTGTTGAGAATATCACTGAGTGCAAACATCATGGCGGCCGCCATCAAGAAGAGTGTGCCATTATTCATGGAGAGCAGAGACGCGACAAGCCCTTCGTCACCTGAGTGTCCCTTCACAATGCACAAAATGCCGGCAAAGCCCGCGCAGGTGGCAAGGGCGCGCTGCCAGCCAACTTTTTCTTTCAGAAAGACAGCAGCCATGGGAAGTACAAAAAGCTGCGTTGTTTGAGCAAAAGTACTCACAGCTGCCAAGGGCACCATGGTCAGACCCGTCGTCCAGCAGGCTATGGCACCAAACAAAAGTGCCGCACGCAGCAGGTGAAGGGCAGGGCGCTTGGTATAAAAAGAACCTTTTTTGATATTATAGAGCATAATGGGCAGAAGGGTTAGCGTCGCAAAAAGGAAACGAAAAAAGGCAATTTCCATGGAGGGAAGATTAGAGCCCGCAAGGCGCATCAAAATATCATTGGTGTTACTTGTGAGCGCCACGAGACAAATCCAAACAACGCCTTGCATATAGCCAGGTGTTGAGAGCCAGTTTCCAGACGAAGGGGATTGCATAGTTGTCATGTTCTTCCTAAAATTACTCGCGTGTTGCCATTTTCTTCATATCAGTACAACATTTGCCTTATGCCTGAGAAAGGCGCGCTTTGTCGAGACCAAAAAGACAAAACAGCGAAAGGGAACAAAAGAATGCGATTTGTGATCCCATGCGTTTTGATAACATTCATCTGCATGCCTTATGCGTCATCTTGTGATGAAACAGAAACGGAGCGCAGCGTGCGCACGATTTTTGAAAATCCGAAGCTGTGGGCCAGTGGTCGCGCGAAGTATCTGATCTATAGGAAGAGGCCTAGTGACCTTTCACCTGAGGACGATGTGCTTACCGCGCGCTTTACAACATTTTTTGAGGATGTACAAAACAACACAGGTAGAGAGTGCACCCCGCCCTATGTGCCTGACACTTTGCGCCCAACTCACGCGGCAAGATGCGCACTATGGTGCGCACCAAAGCCGCCTACTGACCCGTCACCTCTCACGCGCAATGACTTTGTATATTGCCTACGGACTCTTGCAAAAACGGTCACCACAGAAGGACGGCTTTACCAGGTGCGTGTCTTGTACAAACATTGGTCAGGTGACGTGGCGTTCGGTGTCACGCAGCGTTCATGCTTGCCGCCACACATCCCTTTAACCGACTAAATCTAATACCATATTTGGAGTTTGCTATGACATTCTACTTTGCATGGGTAGATGATGGGGAAGCCTTTTCTCCCCTCATTCACGCCCGCCAGGATGTGTCCATTTTTTCTTTTGAAATCAGTGCGAAAGAGGGACAAGTCCCCTGGGCTAGAGTACGCGCCCAAAACCCCAAACAAGGCCTTGCATCCTTTGAAAAGCAGTGGGCCTACCTCTCCTGGAAAAAGCCTAGTGGAGAGATAGAAATCCTATTTTATGGTCAACTTTTGTGTGTTGGACAACGACTTGAGGGGGAAAGCATAGAGTTGAGTTTATGCGCGCGCGCAAGCAATCACGAGAGCCAGCTGAAAGCGTTATGCCAAGAGTTGAAGAAAGATCCACTATGGCATCACGCTTTTGTCAGTGGGGATCAAGCACCCTCTGCGAGTGAGGTATTGGAAAGCAGAACTGCGCTCTTTTACTGGGACCGCTGTACTGGAAACGTGGGGCTGTCGGATCTCTTTTGCGGCCGCTCAAAACTGGATTTAGGAGAGCACTTCTTTGCCGACACTCTTGACGTACGCCTTAAAGAAATTCCACTTCGGGGCGTGCAGATTTGCCTTAAGACCTCTTGGGTTCAGTCCTATGAGGGAGTAAGCGACCTCACAACGCTCATTCGCTCGCGCTTTCCAGGCGGGATGGTCAATACACTGACTGGTGAAAATTTGACTTCAAAGTGGTGGAAGAGCGGGGAAAAAATTGGCCGATCAGGCTACTGGGTTGATCACAGCAGCCTCCAAGAGGTTCCTCCTTTGCACACGGGCCCACTGGATCTCTATCCCGCGTACTCATCCAAAGTATGGCTATCACCACATGACCCTTTATCAAAAGAACCAGTACCAAAGCAAATTCGTTTTAAACGCAAGTGGTACAAAATGAAACTGATTCTGGGATGGCGCTATAAGCAAAAACGCACTGAAAAAGTAGATATTTTTCTAGAGCAAAAGACACAACCCCTGGGTGCAACCCAAGGGAAAGTGCGCACCCTTACCATACCAATCTATGGCTTTGAGCACGCCCATGTGACAGCCGTCTGGGGGCCCAATGTGCGCTATACCCCAGGTTTTCGTCTCATCTATGGAGAGGGCGTTTATGAGTGCGCACGTCGTCACACATCAGGAAATACATTTAACGCAGACGAAGCACAGAACTGGGTTCGCATCGGCTCAAAGGACGCGAAGAACCAAGCGCCTCAGGCGAGCTTCTTTACCCGCCCAGAAGGACACGTCGCCATTGCACATGCCCTTGAAATTGGCAAAGCCCACTTAGCCGCTTCATGTCGGGCCGTTGAGATCACACTTACCTCTAGCCTCGAGGCTCTTTCGTCGGTGACATGTGACCACCATATGGAACTCATAGACCCGCGTCTTCCTGGAGGACGCGCCACAGGAAAGGTGACATCTTACCGCCTCACAGCAGACGGGGGCCGCGGTCTCTTTCGGTGTGAGGTGACCCTTGGATGCGCCGTAGGACCTCGAGAAAACGCCGTGCCCGCCAGTGACACCATTAACCAGACAACAGACCTCGGCGCAGGCATGTGGCGCACCCCTTCTGGATTAAATTTCCAAGGGGTCTCAACCCAAATGCCGCGCCTAGGCATTGTGAATCCCCAAGGTCTTTCAGCCATTGATCTTGTGGAAGATGTGCACATTGCAGGACTTCCCAGTGAGCAAAATGCCCATATCTTAGAAAATCAATATCCTGTGCGGCACAACCTGAAGTCCGCTCTGATGGAGGTCAAAACAGAAATCTCTATCAAACTGAAAGATTTACGTGCCAGACCAAATTTAGAGCACCGGATCCATGTTGAGGGTGTCAGTCCCTGGGCTGGACCCTGCCATATTGATTTGTGCGCACCTAAAACGACTTAAGGATAACATACCATGTTACTGATCAAAGAAATAAGACAACATACACGCACGCCATATGGCCCCCAGGATTGGGACGCCACAAGCGTGGAAGGGGCATCTCAACTCGGCTTCCTCGATACCCGCACCCGGGACAAGCATAATATTTTAGAAAATCAGGGATCAGATCTTTACCCGCAAGAGGTCATGCTGCGCGCCCACGCTGTGGCAATCCCCTTTGATAATCAAGAGACAACATTTGCTTTCGCCGTAAATGAGAAGAGCTACGCACCTCTATCCTTTTATGGACAAACGATTCTGGAAAAAAAGCAGAGCGGCTTTACACAGCACGGGCAGTTCGCACAGGCGCATCTGATGACCACGGGCGAGGGAGTCCTCTATATGCATGGTGGACATAAGCTCTTGGGTCATACCCCACACACCCTGAAAAAACCCCATGCCCCTCTCATGGTAAAAACCTTTATGCGCCAAACAAGATCGCATCTTTTTGAAAGACGTACGGATCTGTCACCTGTGCGCTGGGTCACAAGGCCTGCCTATGGAGGTGGCGCTATTCCCTCAGGTGTTTGCCTCATGTCCTATGGCGGCTATATGAAAGAGGGCAGGGGGATTGAAGCCATTGATCAATTATTCGCATCCCTTGAAAAAACACGCGAAAGTGGATGGCGTTTAGCTCTCAGGTCCTTAAACGAACTGCGCACAAACAATATTCTCCCACCACAAGGGGGCACCTTTGACGGCACGAAATACGTTTTTCTGGACACCTTTGCGCCGGAAGACCATCTGAGTTTTTCAGGCATGATCGATGCAGGTTACGCACGCACCACTCTCACGCGCACAGATGGCACAGCTGCGTCCTACGTCTCCTGGAGATATGAGCAAAACGACCCAGGCTCAGGGCTGATCAATGTTTATTTCAAAAAACAACAAGGACCAGAAGGAGTAGATGATGAGTATCATACTTTGGAAGCATAAAGGTGCAGACCTCACCCGCGAGGAAATGGATGGGAATTTTGAAGACCTTAATAAGAGACTTGCTCTTTTGGAGGGTCTCGACAGCTTTGCTGACCCTATAGAGAAAATTACCTTAGAGGGTGATGAGCTTGTTTTCTTCACCCGCACTGATGCCATCCTTGGGCGTGTGAGGCTGCCCATTCCTCAGATGCGCTTCAAGGGAGCATGGAAAGAGGGACAAGCCTACACTTACGGCGATATGGTCAGATTTAAGCGCGCTCTTTACTTTTGTCACACCGCCCACGAGGGCTCATCGGCTATGCACGCATCCGCATGGGCCCTTATGTTGGGAGAAGAGCAAGAAGAACCTACGCGCAACATAATAGAGTCATCACAAGGAGAAGAGATGCAGCTTCCTATATGTGACGCATCCCACATGCCAGAGGCAAAATTAGGCGCCCTCATTGTTGCCCTAGGACCGGAAGGCGCTTCACTCATGGTTGGCTCAGAAACAGACTGGCAAAAGATTTCCCATTTCAGCTTATAAAAAAATAAACAGGAGAGGCAAAATGACAGGTACAAAATTCATTATGTGCGAGAAGGAAGTTCTCGCACGCACACTTTATGGAGAAGCCCGCGGAGAGTACGGTCGCCTGGATGGAGGGCTCAGTGCCCTCATTGGCGTGGCCAATGTTATTATAAACCGCGCAAAACGTAAATCGTGGTTTGGTAAATCAGTCAGTGAGGTCTGCCTCAAGCCTTACCAATTTTCTTGTTGGAATCAATCCGACCCCAACAGACCACTTCTTCTTAACGTTTCAAAGGACAGTGATCCCCTCTATGCAACTTGCTTAGAGGTGGCCGAAGGAGCGCTCAGCGGCAAGTGGCCGGATCTGACGAAGGACAGCGATCACTACTACGCCGTGTGGATGCAACGCGCGCCAGCGTGGAGTCTTGGCGCAAAACCGCGTGTCAAACTCGGACAGCACCTCTTTTTTAGACTGAACCCATCCACAAACCAGGGAGCATAAGATGACGGCTCCTTTTATAGGTGCCGCTCTCGCCTTAGCAGAAATGGTGCCAGCCCTCACGCGCTGGTTCACCGGCGACAAGAGTAATGAATCTACCACACAAATGATCGCAGCACGCGTTGTGGATGTGGCAAAAAAAATCACAGGGCAAAAAGACGCAATCACTGCCGCAGATGTGCTGCGCCAAGACCCTAAACTTCTTATCGAGTTCCAAACAGCCGTCATGCGCCTAGACCACGATATGGAGCGCGCCTTCATTGGCGACAAACAAAGTGCCAGAGCTCGGGACATCGCCCTTGTGCAATCAGGACGCTATAATATACGTGCGGATATTATGGTTGTATGCGCAGCTCTTGGGCTCATTTGCTGTCTGGGCTCCCTTGTTGTCTACCAAGGGCACTTACCCGGCGAGGCAGTTGGCATCATCTCAACCATAGCCGGCATCTTTGGTGCCTGTCTTAAAGATGCATACTCCTTTGAATTTGGCTCATCGCGCGGCAGCAAAAACAAAGAGTTTCTGGGCCTTCTGCGTCCTTGATGAAACTTTTTTGCAAAAAAGGGAAAAAAGCCATTGACGGGAGAAGCTGGCTGGCATATAAGGTTCAAGTGTTCGGCGCGAAGGGCCGGCGAGACGGAGCAAGAGAGGCGGTTTAGCCGGTTTCTTGAGTGGTTTAGGTCTCACGGTTTGAGAGTTTGGGCACAGATATTTAGACATTGTTTTTTTGATGAAGGGTTATGTGGGTGGTCCGGATGGACTTTTCACATAACGACGTTATGTGTAGAGCCTTTAAGATTAAGGCCTTGTCCTTGACTGGTTTAACTGGTTGAGGTGCAAGGATACTTTGAGAAAATGTTGTGTCACTTTGGTGGCACAAGGATACAAACTTGAGAGTTTGATCCTGGCTCAGAACGAACGCTGGCGGCACGCCTAACACATGCAAGTCGAACGGGGTTTACGTTTTCGGAT
>JAIUNT010000043.1 GCA_020161545.1 Pseudomonadota bacterium | reverse complement strand
ATGACGCCGGTTTCCGGGCGCCATGTAAGGGTCACTTCATCCTCCCAGTTAATGGGACGCTCGGCCAAACGGACATGGTTGGTCATGCACGCAAGGATTTTGGTGCCCGAGGGAAGGACCACGTGATAAATGGACACGTCTCCCATGTAGGCGATGTCATCCACGCGCCCGCGTACACAGTTGCGGCTTGGGGGAAGCTCCTGGGTGGTAATCATGACTTTTTCAGGGCGAATGGCCACGGCAACTCTCGCCCCAACAGGCGCCTCAACGGCGTGGGAGATGTAGAATTCGCTCTCAATACCTGGGCACTTGACGACCGTCATGGTGGCCTCTTCCTCCACGATGATGCCTTCAAAAATGTTCATCTCGCCCAAGAATTCACCCACCATGCGGGAGTTTGGATACTCGTAGACCTCTGTGGGTGTTCCCACTTGTCGCACGCGTCCTTCGTCCATGACGCACACGCGGGTGGACATGGTCATGGCTTCTTCCTGGTCGTGGGTCACCATAATAAAGGTCATGCCTAGGTTTTCTTGAATGTTGACGATCTCGAACTGGGCTTTTTCCCGTAGCTGGCGATCAAGGGCGCCAAGGGGCTCGTCCAAAAGGAGAAGCTTTGGTTGTTTGATGAGGCTTCTGGCCAGGGCGACGCGCTGGCGCTGGCCGCCCGAAAGCTGGGTAGGTTTGCGGTCGCGGTACTTCTCCATGCCCACCATGGCCAGCATCTCTTCCACACGGTTTTTAATGAGGCCCTTGCGCAGGCCGTCTTGGCGCAGCCCAAATGCCACGTTTTGCGCAACAGTCATGTGGGGGAAAAGCGCGTAGGACTGGAACATCATGTTGACGGGCCGCTCATAGGGCGGAATCTCTGTCATGTCCATGCCGTCAATGAAGACGCGCCCCGCGGAAGGCGTCTCAAAGCCAGCCAGCAAGCGCAAAAGCGTCGTCTTGCCACATCCCGAGGCCCCAAGAAGTGAAAAGAGCTCCCCCTTGTAAACATCGAGGGAAATGTTATTAAGAACAGGAATGCCGTCAAAATCCTTGAACACATGCTCAATGCGTAAGTAAGGCTCAATCTCTGGATGACGCCAGGGTTCTTCAACGGTTTTGGGATCAATCTTGGTCATGGAGTCAGTGCGAGGGGCCTGGTTACAAACACGTGCCCACACCATAACACACAAAGGCGTCCCGTCCCAAGACCCATGGAGAATCCGTCAAATGCAGCATAACACTTATAAAACCTATGTATGCAAGCTTTTGAAATCGTAACTTAGAAAAGCAAAGGGGCTCCCGATTTGGAAGCCCCCCTTTTTGTCATAGATTTTCCGTATGATTTTTTAGGCTTAATCAGTCTTTGGAAGGATTGTGACCGGGGTTCGTTCGACCTTTTGCTGAGCCGCCTTTGGCGCTCCCTTTTTTTGTGCTTCATAAACTTTCATTCTCAGTTGGCTCGCGCTTTTGCGCAAACCCTCCAATGCGGGTGTCCACATATTTGGATCTGATTGGTGCCTTTGTTTGTGTCTGGCCAAACGCCCAAAAATTGTAGAATATTCCAAACCATGCTCCTGGGCTGCCCTTTCAATGACGGCGTGGCACTCTTGTGGGTTTGTCATGGGCATGTTTTGCTCCTTAAACCACTCAATGAGTGACTCAGATCTTGGTGCTGGTTTTAAGGAAGGTACTTGTGATGCATCTTGAGATGGCGCACGGGCTGCTTCTTTTTTCTGCTCTGCATAAAATTTTGATTTAAGCTTGCTTGCACTTTTACGCAAACTCTCCAATTCGGGCGTCCAAAGATGAGGATCTGATTGCGAATTTTTTTTGTATTTTTCTAAACGTCCGTATATGGCCGCAAATGATAGGTCATGTTCTTGGGCTGCACTTTGAATGACGGCGTGGCATTCTTGCGGGTTTGTCATGGGCATGTTTTGCTCCCTGAACCATACAAGAAGTGTTTGTGTTGTCACGGTGATGTCATATGACCTTTGAGCGCGCGCCACACTTGGCGTGGCGATGGACACACCAGTTTTGTGCTCTTTTTCTTGTGTGCGCAAGGTGATAAGGGCACGGTGGACAAGTGGGTACGCCTTTTTCCATACCTTATCTTCTTTTTGACCCCATTCTTCCATGCGCCGATACATGTCCTGGGCCGTGACGTTTTTCTCTTTCAAAACACATGCAACGCGCTCGCTATATCCTTTTGTATATCGCAAGTCCGAGCTCGGATCTTGTATGGCCGCAATGTGCGTAAGCAGTTCTTGTGTTGATGTGTGCATTTGTGTGCTCGCCATTCTTGCCGGAGAGGGACGGCGTTGTAGTGTGGGCGCACTTGACGTTGATGTGTGAGTATCGAGCGTGTCATCGTTACATTGACTTGATGAGGACACAGATGCATTTACAAAAGCGAGGCGTTGCTGGAGCGTTACAGTCTGAGAAGACTCATCATCCCTAGGCTCCCAGGAGGTAGGAAAGCCAAGCGCTTGCGAACCCGGTTCGCGCAGAGTGGTTGGGGCGTACTGGGCAAGGTGCTTAAAAGAAGGCAACAGCTTTTCATCATCGGTGACATGCATACCGGGAGCTGCGTGGACCTCTTGTGCAGCCTGTGTAAACACAGGAAAGGTCTCCTCATGCTCAGTGTCGCCATTATAAGGAGATGCATGCGTGACAGACGACATAATGGCACTCAAGAGAAGGAAGGTTTTTTTCATGTATGACACTCTACAAATTGATATAGCGTGGATATATGTTCGTAAAAAGAATTGTCAATTATTTTTTTTGAGGGAGGAATAAAAATGCTTCTCGCAAGGTTAAATGTTTCAATCAAATTCCTCTTGAAAGTGAAAGGCATTCCACTATTCTATGTCTGTTAACCATGTGTTAACACAATGAAAACTCGTGTGATTTTGCGCGAGTCTAAACACTTTCAGGCTAGGAGATATCATCATGCGTTCTTTTTTATTTGCAAGTTTGCTTGTGCCGGCGTTCTTGACACAAGCCACCGCCAGTAACGCGCTTTTTGGTGGAGATGTGGGCGAAGAACCTGCTGCCCACACGTCAGCCCCAGCGCCTGCACAGCAAGGTGATTTGAAGGCATTGGGCAAAGACCTTGAAGCGGCGGGGCGCGATATTGGAAAGGCCGTGGAAGGCGCAGGTCAAGATATCGCAGCCTTTGCCGAGACAAACCCAGGGGTCCAAAGCGCGCGCCAAGGCGCCTTTGAAGCCCGTGACGCTGTGGTCGAGACAGCGCAAGAGATTGGCCAGGCTGCGCGTCAAGATCCTGTGGTGCAAGACGTGCGTCAGGCTTTCTGGAATGCGCGCGACAAAATCAAAAAACTTTGGTAACTCTCACAAGAATCTCTCCCGTGTTTGTGACAGGGGGGAGATTCTCTCTCTTTCCATCTTGCCTTTTGGTCTCAATGTCTCTTAAATAGCGCGAGCTTGTTTTTTGATGAAGAGTGACCCCATGGAAAAAAGCCGTGGAAATATGATTGGTTGGCTTGTATGGGGATGTGCGGCCCTATTTTATGGGTTCCAGTTTCTGTTGCGCGTGTCGCCCGGTGTGATCTCCGCAGACGTTATGCGGGATTTGTCCTTGGATGCGTGTACAACAGGGACATTGTTTTCTTGGTACTACATTGCCTATGCAGCCATGCAGATCCCCACGGGTGTGATCCTTGACCGCTTTGGCCCCCGGCGGCCCCTTATTATCGCCTGTTTTATGCTTTGCGCAGGCGCTGCGCTCTTCGGTTATGCGCAGTCCGTGTCCTTGCTCGCGCTGGCACGCGCATCTATGGGCATTGGATCCGCTTTTGCGTTCTTGAGCTGTGTGAAGCTCGCCTCCCTTTACTTTTCCCAGCGGATTTTGTCTATCCTTGTGGGGCTGACCTTAAGCGTGGGAACCATTGGTGGGATTGCGGCGGGCACACCGTTTAGGGTTCTTGTGGAGGCCACAAATTGGCGAGAGGCAAACTATATCTTGGCCGCAGGAAGCCTTGTGATTGCCTTGGCGGCCTGGCTTATTATTCGTGAAAACGAACTCAATGTGACCCAGCGACAGGCAAGCAAAAGCGAGCCGCTTCTTCAAGGTGTGATGGCTGTTATAAAAAATCCTCAAACTTGGATCTTTGGCCTTTATGGGTTTGCCATGTATGTGCCCTTGTCTGGGTTTGCCGACCTTTGGGGCACTCCTTTCATTGCTGAGGCCTATAAAATGGACACAACCGCTGCAGGAGGCGTGTCGTCACTTTTTTATGCAGGTCTTTGTGTTGGCGCGCCCCTTTGGTCTTACTGGGCAACGCGCATCCTTAGCTATCGCCGCGCCATGATGTGGGGGGCTTTGACGGTCACGATTTTGATGGCCGTGGTGTTGTACATGCCTTTGCCGGGCTACATGCTTTGTGTTGCCATGACGTTATCAGGCTTTTGTGCGGGGTCTCAGTTCATGGCCTTTGCGGCGGTATCTGGATTCCATCCACTCCACCGCACAGCAACCGCCTCGGGTGTTCATAACATGCTGTGCATGCTGTCTGGCGTGGCCATGCAGCCGCTTTTGGGATATTTCTTGGACAAGTGCCTGGCGTGTGATCCCAAGTGTGTGGGCGTCATGGGGCGTTATACCCACGAGCATTTCCTGTGGTCCCTGGCCATTATACCCGTCTTCTTGGTGATTGCCTTTGTGTTGACGTTTGTCATGAAAGAGACCTTTCCCAAGGACGAGGGTTCTGAGCGCGCCGCGTGAGTCCCCAGGACATAGAAACCCTCTTTGAGCGCTTTGAGGCGGCGAACCCCGCCCCTCAAAGTGAGCTCGCCTATACCAATCCCTATACCCTTCTTGTGGCGGTGGTCTTGTCGGCTCAGGCCACAGATAAGGGCGTGAACAAGGCCACAAAAGCCCTTTTTGAAAAAGTAGCGACTCCCCAGGAGATGCTAGACCTGGGGGAGGATGCCCTCATGGATCACATCAAAACCATAGGTCTTTACCCCACCAAGGGACGCAACATCATGGCTCTGAGCCGCCTTCTTGTAGAGCGCTTTGGGGGCCAAGTGCCTCAAACCCGTGAGGCTCTCATGGGCCTGCCTGGTGTAGGACGCAAGACAGCCAATGTGGTCTTAAGTGTTGCCTTTGGCCAGGAGGCCCTGGCCGTTGACACCCACATTTTGCGTGTGTCTCGTCGCTTGGGGTTAAGCGGCGCCACCACACCCGACGGCGTTGAAGCGGATCTCATGAAAGTGATCCCAAAGAGATTCCTGCGGGACGCTCACCACTGGCTGATCCTGCACGGGCGCTACACCTGCGTTGCGAGAAAGCCCAAGTGCCAATCGTGTCCCGTGTATGATCTGTGCGCGTCTACAGAGAAAATACTTTTGCCCTAAGTCTTCCTAAATATTTGCCAATTAGTCATTAAATATTAACCTATTCGTGCTATTAATAATAACGGGGAATTTTAATACTTAGGGAGGCGCACCATGCGCAAAACACTTTACGCACTTCTCATGTGCACCGTTGCCTTTGGACCAACACTTGCCTTTGCCAGCGGCGCCCTCGAGGACACAGGGTCGCCAGCACGCCCTGCAACTGCTGCGCCTGTGCAAGCACCAAAGCCTGGGCCTGATCAAGGTGTGGACAAGGACGCGCTGGAAAAAACAGGTGTGCCTGAGAAAAAGCCCACGACACTTGAGGAAAAAGGCCAAGCGCTTCAAGATAAAGCGATTATTGGGGCTCTTGGTGCCATAGGTGCCAAAGACACAAAAGATAACCGTGAGCTTGCCCTAGAAACAGGCAAGGCCGCCGTTGAGACCATCAAAAAGAACACGAATCTTTTTAAGGACGCCCTTGAGGCAACAAAGGCCAAGACAGCCGCCCACGTCCAAAAGCGGGCCGATGAAGGGCTGGAAACCTCAAAGGCCAGAACAGCCTTTGCAAACTTCCGGTACGGTGCGTGGGAGTTCACAAAAGCAACGGTGAAGACAACTGTAAACTTTGTGAAGGAGAATCCTGAGCTGATTGGCAAAATCGTCATCACCATCGCCAGTGCTTTGTTGCTGTGAGGAATGTGACGAATTCCTCTTCTATTGCGGGCGCGCATTTGCTTAAATAGCACCATGTTTGGTTGCTAGAATTTGGATGCGTATTTTGAAGAAAGTCATTGCGGGGTCTTTGTGTGTGTTGAGTATGGCCGCGTGGGCTGATGGCCCCGCCGAGGGATCTGAGGTGACAACGTCCCATGACCCCTTGATCTCAACCCAGGATCTTATGTCCCTGGCCCAGCGCTGTTCCCAGGAAACCAGTCAGCTTCACGAAAGGCGTCATGACGTGCCCCGCGAAAGTACCAAAGCTTTTGCCATTGCACTGGGTGTTGCTTCCCAGGACTGCATGGAAATTCAAAAGGTGGTGGAGTGGCTGCGCACAGGTACAAAGCTCAAAGAGCACTACGAGAAGTACTTGAACATGGCCAGCAGCAAGGTTGGAGCTTCCGGCGAAGGCGACGCCCTTGGGGCTGTGCCCGTGCGTGGCGGACACACCTATGACGATGAGGCCATTACGTCAGCGCCCCTCGTTGATTAATTAGAAGTGGGGCCTAAACCTGGCCAGGAGCGTGGGCAGGACAGTCGCCAGAGGTGTGGGCGCAATGCCCAAGTCCTTAAGTCCTGGCGCGTATCCTCCAAGAAAGCCGTCACTGTGTAATAGGGGCACCTCACCCAAGGTTAAAAGAGGGTACCCCAAAAGGCGGCGTGCACCCACAAAGGCGCACCCAAGTATTTTGGGCATGCTCATGACAATTGCCTTGCGGTGGATGGCGTGCAGTGTCATCTGGATCAGCTCCTCAAGCGTGCACACGTCAGGACCAGCAAGCTCGAAAATGCGTGGGCTGGTGGCGGGTGTTTTGAGGACCGCCACAATGGCGCGGGTGAGGTCACTTACATAAAGGGGCTGAAACTTTGCTTCCCTCTCCCCAAAAATGCATGTGATGGGAACGAGACTCGCTTGGGCGGCGGTGGGTACAAAGAAATGTTGATCGCGTCCATAGATGAGCCCACATCTCAGGACCGTTGCCGAGGGGAGAAGGGTAAGGAGTGCCTCCTGGGCCAGCTGATGGGTGCGCTCATAGGCAGAGGTTTGGCCTTCCTGGGATAGAAGGGGGGCGATTTGCAGAAAATGCGTCACGCCTGCCGCCTTGGCAGCCTTGGCCAAGGTCGTGGTCTTATCCAATATCGCCTCAGTAAACGACGTGTCACGGGTCTCAAAGGTCAAGTTACTGAAGTTGATGACGGCGAAAGCGTGCTTAAGGATGTCGGTTGTTGCGTCAATGTTCTTTGCGTCCCAGAGAATGGCGCTGAGTTGACCAATTTTGGGTGTGACGTCTTGGACAAAGGTGTTATAGGGGTGAGGGCAGGCCACAAGAACGCGGTACTGTGCCCCCAAAAGCCCTTGAATGCAGGCACGCATGGTGGGGCATCCATCCCCAAAAATCACAACTTTTTTCTGGTCCACCCGCATGATCCTTCCACCGATTCAGTGTGGCTTATTTTAATGTGACATCAGTATAACCCACAAGCCTTGAAAGGCAAACTGCTTGTAAAAGGGATTAATGAGGAAATGGTAGCGGAGGAGGGATTTGAACCCCCGACACACGGATTATGATTCCGCCGCTCTAACCAACTGAGCTACTCCGCCACAGGAACGCTCCATGTATACCTGGCCCGCGTGGGTCCGTCAAGGGTACACAATTTTTTTTGTGTGGTTGTCAAGGCAAGGAGCGGCACTATGCCTCCATCATGATTTACGGATTAACATAGTTAACGCTTTTGAGAAACGCCTGAACCTTCTCCTGTTCATCCAAGGAGAGGTTTGTGTCCTTAAGGAAGGGATGAGCAACCTCTTTGACACGCGCAAGTGGCCCCAAATCAATGGACGCGAGGCTTGAGCAGTTTACAAGGAAGCGCCATGAAATGCTCTCGAGATTTGTGAGGCCTACCGTGTTAATGAACGCGAGATTGGGGCAAGTGGCAAGAAAGTCAGCTCCGATCCTTTGGACCTTTTTGAAACCCCTTGTATCAAAGGACGTTAGGCTTATGCACCCGGACAAACATTCACTTCCAATCCGTTCCACCTCAACAAACCCCAATGTGTCAAAAGACCTGAGGCTCGTGCAATTGGCAAGAAAACGCCATTTGAGCATTTTCAGACTCGAGAAACCTCTGGTGTCAAAGGATCCGAGATTCCTGCAGCCGCCAAGGGCGCTGTACCCAATGATCTCAAGGCGTCTAAGGTCTTTTGCGCCAAATGACACAAGGTCCTCGCAGTCGTTCAGGAAGTTGTCCCCAATGGCGCTCACCTTTCCTAGAGGGTCGGCTAGGGTCAGATGGCGTAGGTTGTTTGGGATGTTTTCCTTTGACAAGGAGAGCGTGCCGTTCTGGACGAAAGCATCGCTATCTAAACAAAGGACCACGCGGTGGTTAACGTTGGTGGCGAGGAGCTTTGTGAGGGTGTCTTTGTGTGCTTGTAAATCATCTGAACGCACAACGAGTGTGTGGGGTGACGCGCCAAGGACATCCTTTTCTTGGTCTGTCTCGAAGCCTGTAAAGCGCACAAAACGCGTGTTCTTGCCAACTTTTCTAACATAGGACGTCAAGTGCGTGAGTGTCTCTTGGCTCATTTTGTCTTGCACCAAAATGCGGGGCAGGGCGGACATAACAAGGGCCAGGGTGTGGTCGTCTTCGGGGTCTTTCCCAAACAGCGCCGTGTACCAGGTAGCGAGCGTGTCTGTATGTGCCTCAAGATCTGCCGCATTCAGGAGCCGCGTGTTTTGGGGGTATAGGGTGGAGCTGATGAATACATGCTCGAGGGGGGCAAAGCCGCCGTGCTTGATATGGAACGCAAGGGTCTTGGCCATCTCCACGTCGGGGATAGCGGATGCGCCCTCTGGGCGAGCAGGATTGTAAAGCGCGTTGGAGTGGGTAAATGCTTCACGACCATGCTGATTTTCTAAAATATGGCGCCATGAGCTGCACACAAGACGCGCCATGGCAGCCTCTTCGGCGCTGAGATAGGAGAAAATATCCACCATGCGCTCAGGGGGGAGCTGGGCGATAGTGGTGGTTTGTGGGCCTGTCGTCACTTGCGGGTTTTCTGTCTCAAGCTCACTGGCCTGGGCGCATACACGCGCCAAAATGGAAACGCCCATCAGACCTGCGTATTTTGAAAAGTTTCTCTTGCACATTTTTTTTCTTCAAAAAAGAACCACATGACTCTTAAGTGCGCGTTTGTCAAAAAAATCAAGGAATTTCGTGCGGGTCATGGGAAGCGGTGTTGACCGCTCCCCAATTCCCATCAAGTGGCATTATCCTCGCACGCGTGTGAGAAGGGTGTTGAACCTTGCTTGGTCTTGCTCAGATAGGGTCACGCCAGCAAGAACACATTGACCTACCGTGGTAATCTTTGAGGGATCACCTATGGTTAAGAGCTTGAGATTCATGCAACCATCCAATAAGCTCTCTCCTAGGGATGTGATGTTTGGAAGACCTCTTAAGTTAACCGATGTGATGCTTGGGTGAAACCAGAGGAAATGGTGTCCGATGGCGCTTGCCTTGCCAAAGGGATCAGCCAGCGTCAGGTGGAGCAGATTTTCAGGGATATGGTCCTTTGAAATGTTGAGCGAGCTATTTTGGATAAGGGTGTCGCCGTCAAGGCAAAGCACCACACGGTGATCGTCGCGTGTGTGAAGAATCGTGGAAAGGGCGTCTTTGTGGGTTAGCAAATCGTCCTCGCGCACAACAATGATGTGGGACGCCTTTTGAAAAGAATCAAGGTTCTTTTCAGTTTCATTCCCTGTAAAGCGCACAAAGGAGTTCGCCCTGCCAACTTTTTGCAAGTAGGGGGTTAGCTGATTGAGCGTAGCTTCACTCATTTGATCGTGCACCAAAATCTGAGGGATAGTTGCCATAACAAGGGTTAGGGTGTGAGCGTCTTGGGGCTCATTCCCAAACAGCGCCGTGTACCAGGTATTGAGGATATCCGTGTGTTCTGCAAGATCTGACGCATTCAGAAGCCGCGTACCCTGGGGGTAGAGATCTGGACTGAGAAGGACATGGGCGAGAGGCGCAAAGGCTTTCTTTGTCATGAGGTGCTCCAGGCCCGTAACGACAAGGTCATCTGGCATCTTTGGGGTGTTGTGCGTAAGCACAGGCTCAAACAAAGCGGCCGTGAGAGTAGGCATTTGGCCGTGCTCTTCCTCTAAGAGCTCATGCCAGCCTTTGCATACCTGGTCGGCACTTACCATGTCTTTGGTGCCAAGATAGGAGAAGATACTTAGCATGATTTCGTTGGGGATCTGGGCAATGGTGGTGGTTTGTGGGGCAGTCGTGGCGTGCGGGTTTTCTGTCTCAAGCGCACTAGCCTGGGCACATGCGCTCGCCAAAAAAGACACACCCGTCAGGGCAACAGATTTCTAAAGGTTTCTCATAATCATTATTTCCTCAAAGTAAGAACTGCACGGTGCTTAATTGACCAATCTGTCAAAAAAGTCAATATATTTTTTGGTGTTTTTTTGAAAAGAATTTTTTCACTAAGTTCGCTGCGTGGCCTCGCATTTGCTTGATTTCAGCTGCCGGTATGGGAAGCTATTTCGCGTGGGCGCCAGAGCTGCTAAAGTGCCAGCGTCATTATTGCGTGAAGAAGGAATGCAGGCACATGGGGAAGACAACAACGGTTCTTTGTATTTTGGACGGCTTTGGGCTGAGTCAAAAACCCGAGGAAAGTTTCCTGTCCCAAGTGCCCATGCCCCATTGGCGCGCCCTGTGGGAGGGTTTTCCCCACGCGCGCCTGGAGGCGAGCGAAGAAAATGTGGGGCTTCCCCATGGTCAGATGGGGAACTCTGAAGTGGGCCACATGACCTTGGGGGCAGGGCGGGTGATCTTGCAGGATTTGCCCCGGGTCTCCCACGCCTTTCAAACGGGTGAAATCGCCAACAATCCCATCCTAAAGAAGTGCATTGAAACACTCAGTGGCAAAGAAAACGCCGTCCATGTTATGGGGCTTTTGTCGCCGGGGGGGGTGCACGCACACGTGGACCATATTAAGGAGATGGTGCGTCTTTTGGATAATGCCGGCGTGAAGGTTTTTGTACACGCGTTTCTTGATGGGCGCGATACGCCGCCCCAGTCGGCCATGGGGTACCTGGCGGACTTTATGGACTTCTTAAAAGGCACGCGCTGCGCGCGTCTTGCGACCCTCTCCGGCCGCTATTACGCCATGGACCGTGACGGGCGCGCCGAGCGTACACAAAAGGCGTGGGAGACCCTTGTGGAGGCGGCAGAGCGCACGGACCTTACACCCCAAGAAGCGCTAGAGGCGTCCTACGCGAGTGGTGTCACGGACGAGTTCGTATCTCCCGTGGCCTTTGCTTCCTACAAAGGCATGGCGGACGGGGACGCCGTCATTATGGTGAACTTTCGCGCGGACCGCGTGCGCCAGATTTTGGGCGCCCTGCGTGTGGAGGCGTGCCCGGGCTTTACGCGCGCGCGCCGGCCTCAGCTGAGCGCATGTATTGGTATGACACCTTACAGTAGCCTTCTTGAAACCGTTATGGAAACGCTCCTGCCCGGTGATGATATCACCCAGACCCTGGGCGAGGTAGTTGCGCTTGCAGGCATGACCCAGCTGCGCCTGGCGGAAACAGAAAAATACGCCCATGTGACCTATTTCCTTAGTGGCGGTCGCGAGGATCCCTTTCCAGGGGAAGACCGCATTCTGGTGCCATCCCCAAAGGTTGCGACCTATGATCTGCAGCCTGAGATGAGCGCGGGCGAGGTGACCGATCACTTGTGCAAGGCCCTTCAGACCCATGCTTATGATCTTATCGTTGTGAACTATGCCAACACAGATATGGTGGGGCACACCGGTGATAAGGTGGCTGCCGCCAAAGCCCTAGAGGCCATGGACGGGTGTTTAGGGCGCATTATGGACGCTGTAGGCACCGCAGGAGCCACACTGATCCTGACCTCCGACCACGGCAACATCGAGGATATGGGAAATGAAAAAACAGGACCACATACGGCACACACCCTCAACCCTGTGCCCTTTGTGGTGATGGGGGCGGGTCCTGTGACCCTTGTGGATGGGGGTCTTGGCGACGTGGCGCCAACGGTTTTGACCCTCATGGGGCTTGAGGTTCCCCAAGTCATGACGGGGCACAGTCTTGTACGCACCTAGAAAACCCCTTGATTACTTAAAACACAAGGGTCTACACTGGGGCCATATTTATGTACGCGTGGTGGTGTAACGCCTTGAAAAAAATAGTGTGTAGCCTTCTTGTAGGGGCCTTGGTTCTGCCGGCGCTGGTTTTTGGGGCTCAGCCCGCAACAACAGATCCCCAGCCCACGTGTCTGTCCCCTAAGGACAGTGCGCTTTTTTATGCCTACGTGGCAGACAAGGTGCGGCGCGAATACGTTGAGCCCACGGATAATCAAAAGCTTTTAGAGGGTGCCCTGGACGGCATGCTCACATCCCTTGATAAATACTCGTCCTACTTAAGTCCTGAGAAATATAAAGAGGTCAAGAAGCAAGCGCACGGAGAGTACGGCGGCCTTGGACTTGAGATTATCACCGAGGACGGGGGACTGCGCATTGTGTCCCCCATTGAAGACGCACCAGGGCAAAAGGCCGGCCTGCAGACAGGTGACATGATCATCGCCATTGATGGGAAATCGGTTTTTGAAATGTCCCCCCATGAGGCAGGGCAAAAAATGCGCGGCGAGCCAGGCAGTCACGTGACACTGTCTATCCAGCGCGCCAAGCAACCTGTTTTTGATGTGACCATGAAGCGAGAGCGCGTGCGTGTTGTCTCCGTTAAAGGCAAGCTCAAAGATCACATTGCCCATCTGCGTGTGACCATTTTTAACGAGAACACAACCCAGGCGCTGCGCACCCAGCTCGAGGATTTCGTGCGCAAGGAAGGGGACGCCTTTAAGGGGGCTGTCCTTGATATGCGCAATAATCCTGGGGGACTGTTTGATCAGGCCGTGTCTGTGTGTGAGCTTTTTATGGAGCAGGGGCCCATTGTTTCCATCAGGGGGCGTGATCCGAAGAAAGATCTTTCCTTTGAGGCACAAGAACATGATATTCTCCAAGGAAAGCCCCTCGTGGTTTTAATCAATGGGGGTAGCGCGTCGGCGGCGGAAATTGTTGCTGGCGCTCTTCAAGACAATAAGCGCGCCGTCATTGTGGGGACGCGCTCATTTGGGAAAGCGTCGGTGCAAACCGTTGTTCCCATGACCAATGGAGGCGCGATCAAGTTGACCACAGCGCATTATTATACACCCAGCGGTCGATTAATCCAAAAGACTGGGATTGTGCCTGACATTACGCTCAATCAAGAGGACCCAAAGCAAGGAGCGCAAGAAGGCAAAAAGGACAAGCGTGACGCGCAGCTTGAAGGAGCGATGAATGTTCTCAAAGCGCTGAGTTTAGGGGAACGTGTCCATCCCATGGAAGGAGGCGCACGTGAAGCTCTTTAAGCACCCTCTCACTTACGCCATTCTTCTACTCGCCTTGTGTTTAGGGGCCATTGGGTACGCCGTGCTGCGCACCCATTTAGCGCCGCCTGCTGCCCAGGTTGACGTGCGTGGCGCAAAAGCAAAGAAGGACACCAACGCTGCTAAGGCTGGGCTTCCAAACCAAAAGGCCGTCGTGTCCCAATCGGCGCTGGGTCAGGGTGCGGCCCACGAGGGCACGCAAGTGCGCGGTGCATCGGCGCCTGCGCGCCCGGTGCCAGCTGGACACGGACCGCAGCCTATTCCTCAAGCTGGGGTTACAGCTGTGCCCGGGACAGGCCCCATGGCCCTTCCGCAAGCACCCTTACCTCCCACGCCTGTGACGCCCCTCGCGCAGGCGGGCGCACAAAGTGCGCCGCCACAACAGCCACCCCTTGCGCCCACAGCGCCAAAGGACGCGCCTTCCGTTCAGGGCCAAGATCCTAATAGTCCCGCACCAGGGCAGAGCGTGGCCTCTTCAACACCCGCGCAGCCGCAAGAAGCTTTGCCGGCGCCGTCCAAGGAGCCCCTCGCGCCCGCCGCTCCTGGAGGCGCCGTGCCCGTTGGTGCAAAAACTCTTCCACCCCAAAAGCCCGGCAAGATCAGCTTCATCGTGATGGGCCTTGGTCGCCAGAGCGAAGTCACATCCCTGGCCACTAGCCTGCCTAAGGAAGTGGGTCTTGCCTTCCACGCGGGTCAAGACGTGACGCCCCAGCAGAAAGAGGCCCAGGCCAAGGGGTATGAAACCTTCGTGATGTTGCCCATGGAGCCCCTTGATTACCCCATGAGTGATCCAGGGCCCGGCACCCTTCTCACAGGTCTTGATGCCAGTGAAAATGTGCGCCGTCTTGGTTTGCACCTGGAGGGGCGTACGCCCTGCATGGGTGTGATTCCCTTTATGGGATCGCGCTTTTTGTTTTCAACCAAAGATCTTGCGCCCGTCATGCAAATGCTGGCTCAGCAAAAGCTCATCTTTGTGGACACAGGCATTTCTTTGCAAAGTGTTGCAGGTAAGATTGCCAAAGACACCCACACGGATGAGATAAAAGTGGGTGCTTCCCTTGGGGATGAGATTGCGGACGCAGGCCCCATGGCCGCACGCCTAGAGGAGCTTGAGGCGCTCTCGCGCAAGAAGGACCACCTGGTTGTGCTTGTTCAGGCGCGCCCCATGGTGCTGCAAGCCCTCAAGGACTGGTGCCAGGCTTTGAGCCAAAAGAATATTTCGCTCGTCTCGGTGGGCAGCATTTTCTCACGTTCTAACGCAAGTCTTGTGCCCGCAACTGCGCCTGTCCCGGTATCTCTTGCCGATCTACCATCCATCCAGGCGCCCCAAGCATCCCAAGGGTCTGCGCCCTTGCCAACAACGCCAACACCTTTGGGGCAGGTCTCATCTGCTCCCCAGAGTGCCCCGCAACAGCCCCCTGTGCCCATCAAAAAAGGTGTGTCATGACCTATGTTCCTTATGAAATGCGCCCCTATCGCCCCTGTGTGGGTATTATGCTTATCAACAAACAGGGCGGTATTTTTGTGGGACAGCGCATTG